>JBEVCG010000059.1:67451-122514 GCA_040514325.1 Thermoproteota archaeon
GCAAAGTCACTTTCAAGGAACATCATCTGCAAAATATTTATAATCTTAATTACGCTTGTACCTGCTAGGCGGGTGGGCTAAGTGAGGTTCTCGGAAGTAGTCAAGGTAGACAGCAAAGGCAGAGTAACCATACCCTTGGTCATAAGAGAGGCCCTCAATATAGTTGAAGGCATGACGCTCATACTAGTAGCCGATTCGGAGAAGAAGGAAATAGTGTTAACGCCGCTTCCGGTTGAAAGTGAAAAGCTAATTGAAATCAAGGTAGAGCTCCAAGACGTTCCAGGAGCGCTTGCCAAGGCGGTCGAAAGGCTAGCAGCCCTAAACGTGGATCAGGTAACGACTCAGTGCACTACGGTAAAGCGAGGCGAGTATGCAGAGTGTATAATAATCGCAGACCTCTCAAAGTCTGATAAGAGCCTCAACGAGGTGAAGGAGGAACTCCTAAAGATTAGAGAAGTTAAATTAGTACAAGTCCGGCAGCTCCAGCGTTAGACCCCACGTCCAGAAGACAGGAGTAATGCTGGATATCACCGCAAACTGCTCGAAGGTAGTCGCGGGAGACTGCCGGAGTGTGGCTCAGCCGGTGGTTCTCTCTTCACCATTCTATAACGGGTAGAGCTACATCATCGCCCATCAGCTAATAAGCCTCCCAGCATCCAAAATAAGAAAGTAGCTACATGCCGGTGGAGAAAGCCATGACCTTCCAAGCCGTTTACCCCTCTGGAACCAAATTTAAGCAGATAGTTCAGACAATAGTGAAGCTCATTGACGAGATACCCTTCATAGCAACTTCCAATGGACTTGAGGTCAAGACGCTAACACCAGATAAGACCACTATGATAGTAGTAAAACTTCCGGCTTCAGCGTTTGAGGACTACCAACTAGATGAGGAAAAGAAAAAATTTCTGGTTCCAAGCGACGAACTTAACAGGGTCTCTAAACGCGGAACACGCAACGATAATGTTGTGCTAAAGCTCGATGAGGAAAGGAGAAGGCTAGAAATAAGGTTTGTAGACAGAAAAACATTTGTCGAAAGAACATTCTACATACCGCTGCGAGAGGGCGTCGTTGAGGAGCTAGCAGAACCGCAGGTAGAACTGTCAGTAAGATTCATGCTAGAGGCTAAGGACTTCAAGAGCCTCATAGACGACATCAAAGTTATTGGCGATGAAGCTGAGTTCATAGCACAAGAAGATAGGATAGAAGTAAGGTCCCAAGCTGCTCAGAAGAAGTACGCTGCAATACTAACCATGGGTAACCCGCTGCTTTCGCTAGACGTAGGTGGCAACCCTCCAATTAGATCCAAGTATTCAATAGATCTCCTAAAGGCCTCCACTAAGGCCGCGTCGTCAGCCGACACTGTAACTGTAAGCTATGGTGAGTCACTGCCAATGAGGATGTCTTATAGCCTCCCAACAGGAGGCGAACTGGTCTACTGGATCTCACCAAGGGTGTAGCCACAGGACGTAAGGGATAAAGCGTCTAGCGCTTACGCGCTACCAGATTCCAGCCTTTTAAGAAGGTCTTCAAGCGCTCTACGCGCTTCCTCCCTTCTCTCTGATACCGGCACGGCAGTACGAAATTCACCAAACCATGCAGGAGCAGGGCACGAGCTCCTATGGATGCAGAGCAGGCAGCATTCTGCACACACCATGTCGTCCTGCCAGAGCGTACACTGCCTTACAGGTTTATGTTTCCTGCAGATGCTGCACCTTTCCCAGTAGATGGTCAAGCCAGCTCCTCCGCATGTCCTTAGCACGGATAGTTGGAAAAAAGTTTCTTCGGTCGTCAAAGATTCCGAAGAATATCCTTAAACCTTCCCCAGAGCAGTTATACACAACTGCGGCAACCGATGAGCTGAAGCAACCGCGGTGGGGAACAAGAACGGGAGCCCCACTCCCCAGGCTTCTGCGAGGGATGACGCCGCAACCTTAGGTCAACGCAACCAAAACTTCTTCATGTTCGCTTCACTTTAAGATATCTTCTTAGGTGCCTCAATGGGTAGATCTTGGAGGGGGATCCTTTGGCAGGCCGCAGAAACATCGTAATAGAGGTTGATCTCGCGAAATACAAGTACGTCGACGTAAGCATAGAAGAAGCATATAAGCTTCTGGAAGTACTCAGAAGCAAATTTCCAAAGGCAGAAGCTGACATCCTAGAGGTAAAACGCTACATAGACAACTTTGACGAGTTCTACTCGTATATGAAGAAAAAGTTCAAGGACTATATATCCCTGCCCCACCGACCGGAGGACTATATAAGAGGCTCGGCGTTAATAGACAAGGTGAAACTATACATTTCAGCTAACGGAGAGAAACGGGCAGTTCTCGTGATTGACAGAAGGGTTAGCGCCGAATCATTGAAGGAGTTGCTTGAAAGTCTCGGCTACGCTGTAGATATTAAAACTTCCTAGATACAGGTACACTTCCAAAGCCAGCTCTAAGACCGCCGACGTCTCCTCCGTTTAGGCAGCTTCAAACTAGCAGACAAAATGGCCACAACGTCGTCTATAGGGATCTGGCCTCGAGAAAGTTTCTCTATAGCTTCCGTACGCTTGACCATTGCTTCAAGAAGGACGACGCTGACGTCAACCTCCTCGAGATCTGAAGTCTCCTCATCTTCTGAGGCTTCGCTTTCGATATAAGACTCACCAGCCTCCTCCTCAAGCGGTACAAGCTCCTCTGACACTGTCCTGCCACCTGCCACAAGCCATCTGACATAAGCAGATTTTTTAAACTAGTGCCTCTGCTTCTTATTAGGCTATCTCAAGCTATCTAGCCCCCTGTCTCCGCACCTACAATTTCCACTAGCAGAGGCTCCTCTACCCTCACATCCTTTACTAAAACGAGTCCTTTAGGAAGCTTTGCAATGGTTTCTTCAACTAGGCGAAGACGGTCTCTGTCACCGTAAACAGCTATTTGCCTCGCCGCAGAAGCCAAAGCCTTAGGGTCGTCGTGGCGAAGCGCGAACTTAGATCCTACGTTAGCTGTAACAGTCTCATGAAGCTCGTCCACGCTTTGTGTAGCCAGTATGAGAGACACTCCATACTTCCTTCCCTCGGCTGCCAGCGTCGCAACCATGGGTTTTCTCCTTGTACCACGCCTTGCAAAGATATGCGCCTCATCAACTACAAGAACTATTCTCACAGAGCTGGCTAAACCTTGAGCCTTTATCCAGGAGAACAACATGGATAGGAGCGACTCAACGTATAAGGCCTGCATCTCACGCATAGCTATGGAAGACATATCGACAATAACCACCCTCCCGAGAAAGTCATCGAATGTCAATTCAGGCTTTCCTACAAACACTGAACTCAGCAAGTTTTGGACGTACATTTTCACCAACGATGCACGAGGATTCCTTCTCTCCATACTGCTTAACACTGCTACGACATCATTAAGTGTAGGCGCCTCTCTACTCCAAGTGCTAGGATCTGTCTCAATAATACCCTTCTGCTCGTAAGCCAGCACGATGGCGTCTTGGAGGACTTTAACTTGGAGATTTCCTAGATTAAAAAGCTGCCTAACAATCTCTGCAAGCTCTGTAGCTTTGTGTCTAGGCCCCCTCTCGTCAAGGGCTAGCGGATTCACAGTGAATTGCTGTGGTACAACCCGAAGAAAGTCTATACCCATCTGCTTCAGTAAGTAGCCGTACTCGCCATGGGGATCCAACACCAACACGAAACCTTCCCGTCTTACTTCAGCAAAAGCCTCCGAGCGAAGAAGGGACGACACCACTAAAGCCGTTAAGAACGATTTCCCGGCACCAGGAGACCCCATAATCACCAGATGAGGGTTTGTGACAACCAGAGGCCTCAGCGAATATGGGAGCTCCTGCAGAGGTTTGTACCAA
Organism: Thermoproteota archaeon; assembly: GCA_040514325.1. Classification (GTDB taxonomy): domain Archaea; phylum Thermoproteota; class Thermoprotei_A; order Sulfolobales; family Pyrodictiaceae; genus QNYQ01. The sequence continues at coordinate 71,304 of JBEVCG010000059.1, forward strand.
CACCACGAACTATATCCTTTCACGTTCAGAGCCTCGTAGCTGAACGGGCACTCTCTGCTAAGCACCGCACGCACAACGCCCAGAGTTAGATGACTATGTTTCGTGAGGGAAACTTTCCGTAGCCTTCTGGAGATGGTGAACTCTATCTCTAAATCTACAAAGGATGCAAGAAACATCCCCAGCTCAGGATATTTCGTGGAAAGGGCTGCTGCCATTGCTGCTGCTTCAAGTAGTTTCCGCGCTGAAGTAACACCATCAAACAAGAGGTTTGCAAGGAGAACGTATAGTACGGAAGAGAGCAAGAGCGCAGATGCGGCCAGGATCTTAGAGAATCCGAGGAAGAGGGTTCCTGTGCCAGGAACGTAACTCCACACGTACATGACAACGTCACCGCCTGCTTCATGCCAATAAGCGTACAGTATCGCACTCAGCGAGAAGAAGGTGACAGCCACATAGTAGTTTTCACACAAATTCAGAGAGGCCAAGCCGTCTATTCCACTGCCTAAGATAGTCTTGACGTTACTAACCAGTATGTCAAGCCTGACATTTCTTCTTAGCTTGGAAAGAGCACGAACAATGCCGACAACAAACAAAAGCAGCGTGGAGAACAGCGCAATCTGAGCAAGACCAAGATCGTGGAAAGCGAACTCACCGCCAAGATTAACAACAGCGTTTATCATATGTGAAGCGCGCTCGCTGCTTCCGGCCAGCACAAGAAGCGCCGCTAAGATAGTTACCGTTGGAGAGCGGCTATAGAGGCCGATCAGAAGGTGGCCCAAAATTGCCGTGTAACCGGCTATCGGGGTAGAGTTAGCAGTAGCGCGCAAGATAGCAGAGCTCACTGCATCGAGCGACAGCAAGACCAACACGATATATAAGCTACGCCTGCTACCCATCAAGGACAAACGGCTCTGACCCCAGGTAACGCTTAAGTTGCCAACGACGCCCCTGGGTCCACAGATATGGCTACACGAACAACAGTATTTAACTTGTTACACGAGAAGCTACAGAGCATCTTGTCGAAGTACGGCTATAAACATCCAACACCAGTTCAGGAAAAGGCTATCAAACTCGTTCTCAGCGGTATCAACGTAGTAATCTCCGCCCCGACTGGAAGCGGAAAGACAGAAGCCGCCATGTTTCCAGTATTCTCAAAAATAGTCGAGAGAGGTACATTAGGAAGACAGCAGGGAATTAAGGCGCTGTACATAACGCCTATGAAAAGCTTAAATCGCGACATATTCAACAGAATGCAAGGTATCGCTTCAGAGCTGGGTATACGTCTCGTAGTACGCCACGGAGACACTGGATCGCAAGACCGTCGCGCTTTTCTCGAAAACCCACCAGACATAGCAGTAATGACACCCGAGACATTCTACTTTATGTTGTCGGTTCCAAAGTTCAGAGCAAACATAAGTCTAACGAGATTTGTTATTGTTGACGAAGCGCACGAGCTCCTCTCATCTAAGCGAGGTGCCGAGTTCTCACTTGCTCTAGAACGAGCATTAAGGCTCTACATAAAGAGGCAGCCTCAGCTCATAGCACTATCGGCCACTATCGAAAATCCGCTTTTGATAATCAAGTACATATTTAATGGGAGGCCTGCAGCCATAGTCGACCTCACAGACAAGCTTCAAAAGGAAATGCGCGTAGTCGTTGCAACTATAGCACGCGACCTTGAAGATAGCTTCAGCAACCACGTGGCTGCTATAGCGAACTACATTAGGGAGGAAAAGGGAAATGTATTGGTGTTCACTAATACGCGAGATTCCGCCGAGGCTGTAGCTGCTGCACTGCGAAGGACATTTGGAGACAGCGTAAGCGTACACCACAGCAGCTTAAGTAAAGACGTTAGAATGGACGTTGAACAGAAGCTGAAGCAGGGCGAACTCAGAGTAGTAGTTGCAACGTCAAGCCTGGAGCTGGGAATAGACATAGGCAATGTAGCGCTGGTAATTCAATACCTCTCACCGAGACAAGCCGTGAAGCTCGTTCAAAGAGTAGGCAGATCCGGACATAGATGGGCTAAGGTGTCAAGGGGAGTAATAATTACTAGCAAATCAGTATTCGATATATTGGAGTCTGCTGTTCTAGCGCGTCGTGCAGCACAAGGCGACATAGAGAAACTGGACATAGAGACAAAACCTCTTGATGCGCTGATCCACCAGATAGTCGGGGCAACCATAGAGCTCAAGTCTATAAAGATACGTGACGCGTACATGCTAGCTACATCGAGCAAGCTGTACGAGGATTTAGGCTTTGACGAGTTCAAAAGACTACTGCAAGAGGCTGCACAAATTGGAGTTATAAGCATAAACGGCGACGAAATAAAGGTGGGAAGAAATTCATTAAAATATTACTATTCTATAACAATGATACCCGATACAAAATCATATAAAGTTTATGAAATAGGTTCAAGAAGATTTATTGGCAATATCGACGAAGACTTTGCGGCAACGCTGGAGGTAGGGTCCACGTTCGTCTTAGCTGGAAGTATGTGGGAAGTTATAGGCTTCGATAGCGACAGGATACTGGTCAGGCAGGCTGAATCAAGCACGATTGTAGTGCCGAGTTGGGAAGGCGAACTCATTCCAGTAAGCTATAATACAGCGCGTGAGGTGGGTAGCATACTAAGAAGGTTATCGAACGCCAACGACGAAAAAGTCCTAGCAATATATCCTCTGTCTAGCGAAGCACAGGCAAGTCTCATCAAGATGCTGCACGAGCACAGATCACGCGGCCTTCCGCTACCTCACGACAAGCTTGCAGTAATAGAGCATTATGGAGATACGTACATCGTGTACAGCTTTCTTGGGAGTCGCGGCAACAAGGCCTTAGAATACGCTCTTCAGGGAATAACGTTTCAGACACTAGGTGTAACCCCCCTTACGTCGAGCACCCCCTACGCAGTTGTGGTCAAATTCCCCTATACAACTCCTCCAGACAAACTACAAAAGATAATAGAGCTGCTCGCTAAGCTTGACGAAAACGCAGTCGAGGATCTAGTTAGACAAGCTGTGCTTAACAGTAGGCTTATGCTTGTATACACCTTCCGTGCAGCACAGCGTATGGGCTTTTTAAGCAAGGATACCACCTTGGAGGAGGCACGCAGACTTGTGAAGTTCCTAGCCAATACGGTTGCAGGCGAGGAGGCTTTCCGCGAGATAAAGTCGAGGAAGATAGACCTGCAGATACTCCTCAACTTTCTAAAGTCGATACGTGAGGGGAGAATCCAGATCAAAACTGTCAGCCTTCGCGAGCCCTCACCTTTAGCATCAAGCGTGATAAGAAGCATTCCAGGCACAGACCGGATTAGAAGCTCCACTTTGCCAACCCAGCTGCTTGTTGAGGCTGTACGTAGAAGGATAGAGGAGAAGGAGGCCACATTGCTTTGCGTGCTCTGCGGATCTACCATGACTATCAAAATACGAAGGATAGACACTAAGCCGAAGTGCCCAATGTGCAGATCTCAAGCGTTGGCACTCATACCTCCCCACATTGACGTCAGAAAAGCCAGGAATGTCGTGCTTAAAGCCAGAAAACTACAACCACATAAAGAGAAGCTGAATGCCGAGGAGCGCAAGCTGCTAGCAGAGCTAATGGAGCGAGCTAACCTGGTTCTAACCTACGGAAAGCGAGCTATAGAGGCATTGAGCTTCCGTGGAGTTGGTGTCCATACAGCAAAAACCGTGCTTAGAAGGCTGTTTCAAGGCGAACATGAATTCTACAAAGCACTCATCGAAGCCGAGGCAAATTTTCACCGCTATTCTAGGAAGCTAGAGAGAAGGAATGTCCAAACTAAACACTAGGCAAACTGCTAGATCCAGGTCAGTTTCGGGGCACACCCTCACAGCGTCTCCTCCTCCAATCACACAATTCTTGGGATCCAGAGTGCCAGGAGATATAACGGACTTCATATCAATGCTCACTTCGCGGGTCGTTGCATCAGCCTGGGGCCTATTCCTGCTAACCTGGAGCATAGGTTGGCTTCTACGCGGCTCACCAATACCATTCATGAGAATAAAGAGAATGGGTCAAGACATGGTGGAGGACGCTATATGGGCTGCCTTCTGGCTTGCTATAGGCTCTTCCATATTTGCTCTGATATCATACATAGTGGATCAAGTAACTCCTACCGGAATCAGCTTGGGCTAGCCTTAGCTATTGCCCTTAAGTGAACCCTTAAAGAGGGGCTGTCATGGAGCCAGGCGAGCTGCTAGTACTTGCAATGCAGCTTGCCGTACTATCGTACTATATTGGCGTCTTGATCTATATGTTACCTATTCCCTCAAGAAGGCTAAAGCGCCTCGGACCGCTTCTCATAGAGGACTCCATACAGTCGGCAATCCTTATCTCTCTCTTAAACGTCGTAACCTGGTTGAGCGAATGGGTCTCCTCTCTGAGCGGTCTAACCTTAGAGGACACGGTATCCTACATCAGAGGGTCTATGAGCACAGCTATACTGATAAACTATTTTGCTAGAATGCTGTCGGCTGGAGCAGGACTCTTCAGCGGCTCCTTTGCAGGAATTGTGGCCCTCTTCTTTTTACCATTCTCACTAACATTCTACTCTATAGTCACCGCATCAGCGCTAGCAGTTATGCTACTAAGCATCGTAGCTTATGCAAAGAGCGTCTTGCTGGCCTTAGGGGCCCTACTTTACGCGATTCCCCTCAGAATAGGGCGCAATGTCGGTGCCTCTCTAGTAGCATTTATCATAGCAGCAAATGCTATGCTACCCTTCTTGCCCAAATGGACAGCTTTTGTCATGGAAAGCACTCTTCAGGGGTATGGGTCCTCACTACGCCATCCACCACAAGGTCTGTACAACATTTGGGGGAAAGTAAGCGACAGCTATGGCGGCACCATAAGGATCGGACTGATAAGATTTGTGAGTGACAATGGTGATGTATACCAGTACATCATACACGAGGATTCAAGCTTCTACGTGAATACTCCAACTAAGTACCTCCCGGCAGGACGATACAGTCTCGCTGTAGAGACCATGGGTCTTGTCTTTGACGCCGGGACAGCTATTATCCCAGACGACTTAGTTCCGCACGATCTCTACAGCGATGCACCTTACTTTCTTCAGGTAGCACTGAAAAGCCCAAATGCCGTATTTATGGGATATAGCGTAGTGCTGTTTAACGGGTGCAAATATGTAGAGGGAGAAGAAGATCCTGTACTTAGACAGGCCAATGTGACTCTTGCTTGCGATCAACACAGTACAGTTAACATCTTAACACTCTCAGACTGCACTGTCACAATTTCAGGAGACAAGGTGCAGATCACTAATAAGGACTTTTATTCGTGGAGAGGTTCCACGGTTACCGCTACTGTAGTAGAAGCTGAGGGTAGAACAACACTGTCTACGAAGTGTCCCAAAATCATTAACAAGCCCATTCTCGTAGAGTCGTACTACTTCAATACGACAGCCAGCGAGCTGCAAGCATCAATTGTTGACCCTTTCATAACGCAGCTGATTCTTGGCATAGCATACTCCGCTGCTATTTACTCATACTTAGCGATGCTCTCCGCTACCTCCGTGGGACTAGCCAAGCTGCTCGGTGCTCCTCAGCCCAGGATCATCTTCCGTGGGAGGTGACTATGGATTGAAAGTCAAGCTCTCGTTGAAGGGAGCTTCAGTAGTAGCTTCCGCACTCGCTCTAATTGGTTTGGTACTGAGCAAGAAGCAGAACATAGGGCACTTTCTCATCGCTCTCTCGGCGGTTAACCTGCTTATGGGCCTAATCCTCGTTGTGCTCACATCAAGTGATAGTGAAAGGGTGTAAGCAGGCATGGATGCTATATCTTTCGTGCTGGGTGCAGGTATAGGAAGTGCCGCCACAATAGTGCTTGCGGCAAAACTGCTAATGCCAGGGTTAGCCAAGAAGGTGGACCGTAATAATTCAGATTGCCTCATTGCTGTGGGCGGGAAGTGTGCATATCCCCTCTTCTTGGAGGGGGAGGAGTGCACTGATACAGTGCTTGCTGGTGGCAAGCTGCTTGATCTCTTGCTGAGAAAAAGTGTATGCGGCTACGTAGCAACGCTAGAGCGGGTAGCCCTCGACAAGGCAGTCAAGCGGCTTGAATCCAAGATACTAACGTATCAAGTACTTATGGAGCGCTCACCGAGCGAGAGCCTACGTAAAAAGGTAGAACAGCTAAAGAGAGTGGTAAGAGACATAGCAAGATACCGTGATCCCGTTCGGGTTAAGCTAGCACTGCTTGTTTGTGATGCTGCCGACAGATCTCTATTTGATGAATTAAGGCTTCTCGGGTGCACGACACGTAAGATAAACCTTAACCTACCCTTAAATACAAATTTTTTATCTCTAAATAAATTTTACGCAATATCGCTTAGGTCTATCAAAGCCCTGCACGCGATAGCCATGGTTTCCAATGAGGCGGAGGGGCCAATCATCGGATGCACCATACCTCACTGCCTTCCAGTGACGCTCCCCCTTTACGACTTTCGAGGTGCACGCCACAGCATAATAGTGGGACCAACAGGTAAAGGCAAGACCACCCTACTGGCTAAGATAGTAACTAACTCCCTCTTGTCCTCTGACATCCTTGGAATTCGTCTAATTGCTATAGTTGATCCAAAAGGAGATCTAGTACGACTTCTAGAAGGGTATGGCATAATCGACGAAGCAAGGGTCCATGAAGCATTTCTACGAGGACATCATGAGGTTCTGAAGACACCAATAAGCAGCAGTGCTGTGATCCTAGCAGACTCCATAGATTCCATATATAATGTTGTGAGATGGGAAGCCAAAGAATTATGGAAGTACGGCTTCGAAAAAGCCAGAAGCAGCGGTCCTCTGCGAACCCTTGTAGTCGTGGATGAGGCATGGCGTGCCGAACGCAGCCTTATAGAAAGCATTGTCAGAGAAGGCCGCAGCAGGGCTCTTGCACTGGTAGCTGCATCTCAGCATCCCATGGATTTCTCCACCTTTGTTTGGTCTAACGCTTCAAACTACATTGCCTTTGGATCAACTGACGAGAACTACGTAAACGCTTTAGAAAGGTACACTAACCTAGAGAAGGAGGATCTCAGCCTCGCAGAAAGTTTGACCGTTGGAGAGGCTCTTCTGGGAGCCGTAGACATACAGCCCCCCATAGTTTTCAGAATTGCTTGAGATTTTGATTACGGCTGCTGAGCCCCCTCCTTAGAAGGAGAGCATATTTAACCCCTACCTCTGTGCTGTTTTTGGGGTTTCCATTGGGTAAGCGGCTGATAGTTCAGAGAAGAGGTAGAGGTTCACCGCTCTACAGAAGCAGAGGGTGGCTTCACCCTGCGCCAGCAAGGTATCCGCCACCCGCACCAGTAACTCTACGTGGCCGTATTGTCGAGCTTGTACACGATCCAGGAAGGTGGGTCCCGCTAGCCAGGGTTGTGCTAGAGAACGGAGTCGAGTTCTACGTGCCAGCTGCAGAGGGTATGTACGTTGGCCAGATAATAGAGGTGGGGCCAGACGCGAAGCCCGCCAACGGAAACATACTGCCGGTGGGCAAGATACCTGAGGGAACACAGATCTGCAACATAGAGATAAGACCCGGCGACGGCGGCAAGCTAGCTAGAGCGTCGGGCACCTATGCCATAGTGCTTGGCAGGAGCGGCAACAAGACCATAGTTCAGCTCCCAAGCGGAAAGTCAAAGGAGATACCGAACGATGCTAGGGCCACTATAGGAGTTATAGCTGGCGGAGGAAGGCTGGAAAAACCCCTGCTGAAAGCCGGAGCGGCATACTACAAGTGGAGTGCAAAGCCTCATCTGTGGCCAAGGGTGCGCGGAGTGGCAATGAATGCCGTTAATCACCCACATGGTGGAGGAAGCCATCAGAGCCCCAGCTTCCCCACTACGGTCTCCAGGAACGCGCCGCCAGGTAGAAAGGTGGGCCACATAGCAGCCCGGTCTACCGGACGCAGGAAGAGGTAGCTCTTAGGTGGCTCTTAAACCTAAGAGTGGCCTTCGCAACGGTAAAGAGCCTCTGGGATCAATCTTTTAAAAGCTCCTCAAGTTACCTGCTGCAGGGTGGAGGCATATGCAAGCAAGTCTAAGAAAAGCGGCACTCGACGACGAAATGAGGAAATGGCTAGAGACCCTGCCACCCGAATGGAAGAAGTTCAGGTACCGTGGCTACACGCTAGAGGAGCTTCTATCTATGCCCATGGACGCCTTCGTGAAGCTCCTGCCAGCGCGCCAGAGAAGAAGCCTGATGCGCGGCCTTACCAACGCCCAGAGGAGGCTCCTATGGAAGATAAGGTCTGCACGCAAGAAGATACTCCAGGGCAAGAAAGTCGTCGTAAAAACCCATGTTAGGGACATGGTTATACTACCAGAGATGGTCGGAATGACGGTGGCCGTTTACAACGGGAAGGAGTTCATACCAGTCCGCATTACCCCAGAAATGATCGGACACTACCTAGGAGAATTCAGCCCAACCTGTAAGCAGGTAAAGCACGGAGAGCCGGGACTAAAGGCTACGAGAAGCAGCCTCCACGTTGCTCTAAAGTAAGTGAGGTCCATTTCACTAGCGCCTCCCTCTTATTTCCTTGTCTGTTTGCAACCATAATAGATGGGCATCCCACGCTTCCACTCCACTCTATAGGCCGCCTTCACTCTTCGCGAGGCGCCGATGGGCTCATGCCCTCCAAGAAAAAGGAAATTAGAAAAAAGTATAACGTAACAAGTAGCTCGTATGATGAACTGTATAGAGAGGAGCAGCTTGAAAAGTACCGTGCAGCTCTAAGCCACATCAAGCTTGAAGGCGTAATAGTTGATGCAGGATGCGGAACAGGGCTGTTCGAGGAATTTCTAGCACAAGTTAATGCACTTAAGAACGTATCTTACGTGATCTGTTTGGACATTTCTGAGGGGATGCTAAAACATGCAACATTGAGGCTATCCAGGCTTGCTTTGAAATACATGACCGAGATTATTGAATCCGATGTTGAGTTTATGCCCTTGCGTGAACGCGCTGCCGACTATACAGTGATGTTCACTGTTATAGACCTAGTGGAGTCAGAAAGACGGACAATATTTGAAGTGGACCGGATAACAAAATCCCACGCAATCATAACAAGACTACATAAGGCGCTACGTAACAAGCTCTCAATAAGTAGGATAGGGAGGGTCATTGCGTCAACGGATAAGGATATAATAATCTTAAGAAACATCGCAACAGCTGACAACGAGGCTAGCCGATAATCTTGATCAAGCTCCTCTTAATATCGCGAAGCCCCTCCACGGTATGAACCTTGGCACAAATCCTAAGGGATTTCAGAACATCAGCGCTGTACTCACGTTTAGGAACCATGATATGTACACGCCACCCTAACGATGAGAGATGGCATATGGCATCTCTCACCTCAATTGGAGCCTTAACTGTTTGCTTAAGGTCGCTTACTATAACCACCTTTCTTGGACTTAGACCACGTGTAGCCAGATTGACGGCATTCACAATGTCCGTCCAGCCTGTAAAAGGCGTTGCATAAAGTTGTTTAAGGAGGTTCAACGCGTCTCTCGAACTCAGCCTGCCACGAACATCGTATACGTAAGCTTCGTGATCAAAGATCACCAACCTTCTAATGAAGCGTGCAAAGCCAGCAGCTATAGCAAGCACCATCGTAGAGTACTTTGACATGCTTGCGCTCTTATCCAACACCAAAATTATACTTTCAGGACCAACACGCTTCCTCCTAACGACTGGGTTCTCTGCGAATCTCAGCAGTTTCATTATCGTCCGGCGAAGATCCGGTCTACCTTGCTGAACACCTACACGTTTCCCAGCAGTATGAGACGATATGCTTTTGCCTATTCTTCGGCCTAGGCTCCACATTAGGAGTAGCCTCCTTAACGAGCTGCCGCGAAGCAGGACACTATTGACGGGCAGACGAGCCTCAACACGAAGTGGATCAGCCACGCCTTTTAGGCTTGCTCTAAAGCTGGAGGCTACCTCTCTTTCACCGTACGCCGAAAGAGCTGCGCGGAGCCTTGCAGCTTCAGCGCGTATACGCTCGTAAAGCACTAGTGAACCTATTTCCTTCTCCCTCATGCTATGAATTATCTCATTCAACGCACTAAGCTCATAGTAAGCCAAATCGATAGAGCCGGGATCCAGCTCAGAAAGAGCCCTATCAATAGCCCTCCTAGCCTCGTATAGCTTTGATAAGGCCTTGACAATCTTGTCGCCTCTTTTAAGATTAGCAATCTCTTGTACCAGAAGGTCAATGCCTGAATCCCTAACGGCAAGGTACCGAATCGATTTAGCAGCCTTGTACGGAAGTCCGATACCTGCGATGGCCCTTTCAAATTGTTTGGAATCTATCAAACCTTTTTTAAATGCTTTAAAAGATGCCTCTATTGCAAATTCCACGCCGTGGTCTCTAGCAATGCGCCCCGCTACTGAGGGCTCCAGCCTAATGAGGTGCTCAGCTACCTCTCTCGTCAACAAACCCTCGCTCTCAATAACCTTGTACAAATCCTCTGCACGGCTCATATGCTCGCCGCTGACTATCTTATCATAAAGCGCCCTGGCAACATAGCGTTTTGTTTTAAAATTCGATGCAGAGGAATAGAGTTTTAGCAGCTGCTTGGCACTTAGCCTAGTTAGATCAATTGCTCCTGCAAGGGTTTCGGGATCGAGATGAGCTAGCAGGCGCAGCAGCCACCACGGAGCCTTAGCTGCAGATATGGAAACTGCCTCGAGCGTGTTGGCAGCTAAGCTGCTTAGCCTCCTTAAAGCTGCTTCAGCATTGCGCTTGTTGACCACATAGAACTTGTCTCCCTTTCTCCTAAGGAGGCCAAGCACGCCTAGCCTGAAAATGCGCAAGCACTTTTCAGAGGAGCTTGCACACACGCGTAATAGCTTACCAGACACACGCTGCCCGTAGGAGAGACCAAGAACCCTCAAATCGTGTTCCACGATACGTACAAGCTCCTCGTAGAGCCCCTTAAGGGCGTCCCCTCCCCGAAGGATAGATGATACTACTTTAGCGACAAGCTCCTCCTGCTCACGTGTCTTTGCAAACACCGACGAAAATATGTACAGCGCTTCATCCTCTGTAAGCTCAGAACCCCTCACAGCCATGTAGCTGTCCAGCAGCTCGAGAACCGTGATGACCTCGTGCGTTGAGATCCTTAGACCTTGCCTACGCAGCCTTCTAGCCGCCTCAAGCGCCACCTCTAGGTAGTAACTGGGATCAAAGGCCTGGTTCATCCAGTAAAAGCCTCCTTTAGCGCCTCATCCACAACCTCTTCCTCACCAACCCTCTTATACAGCACAACAACTGCAGCATCAATAATATCCTTGACGGCAACTGAGTCCCTCCCTCGAAGCTTAGCAAGCCTCCCTGCCAGACGTGCCCATAAGACTGTGTCAGCTGGCCCAGGCTTATATTCAGACGTTTTCCTCACGATGTTGACGACCTCTATCATTTTCTTCACTAGCGCCGGATCTAGCTTAACGTTAACGTCGAAACGCAGCTTAACTATTTCAAATTCAAGCTCCGGCGGAGGGTAGTCGAAAGTTATGCGCACAACACGCCTCATAAAAGCATCGCTTAGCTCTCCTTGGCCAAAGTCGTCGGGGTTACTAGTGAATATTACCTGAAAACCCTCACCCTGTGCCCTCACTACAGTCTTCAGCTCTGGAACTATTATGCGCCTTTTATCGATAATGTCCAACAACAAGTTCTGGAACTCTTCGCTACTTCTCCTTATCTCATCTACTAGAACACCCGTGTTGAGGATTACCGCTGCTAGAAGAGGACGAGGAATAAAGCTTTTTTCATTAAACCCGTATCTCATGGCCATCAAAGGATGGAAGTCACCAATAACCCTATATTCATCGTAGTTCTCGCTACACGTTATAACAAACGCCGGCCTGCCAGCCCAAAGGCTGAGTATAGCCTCTCCAATCTCGGTCTTACCTGTGCCTGGCGGACCCTCAAACAGCACCGGCCTGCCCGAGAGGAATGCCGCAACAGTTAGGTAGACCTTCCTCTCATCAACTATAAGCTTGTATCTCTGCCTTAGAGCCTCTACAATCTTCTGTGGATCACGTATAGGCTTAGAGCTCTCTTTAATTACGTGCTGGTAGGTTTCCAGAACCCTCCTCCTAAGATACTCCACGCTGTCGCCGGACCTCTCTATCGTAGACTCCTCGACTAGACCCTCTCCCATAGAACGCAGAACATCGCCTACCTCGTCGAGCACTGTGAGCTACACCTTCTATGCAGACTAGTCTGAAGGTACTCTATTTCCAAGCCCTAAGCATTCTAAATTAACCACTCACCCTATAACAGCACTACAATGTGTTGCACTTTGACCTTAAATAAGTTTCAATAGATCTCCAGCCTACAACACAAACTGGTGTAGGAGGCGACAACAGGACATGGAGAATAACGAGGATATCATTTACAGTGTCTGGATTAGAAAAGGGCCTGACGTAATTCATTATGACATGATCCTAACAGAGAATGCACTTGTGTTATCCTATATAGGCGAGCATTGGGAGAGGTTCAGGCCAAGATCAGGGCTACAGAAGAGAGTAGACCTCTACCTATACAAAATAACAAAGCTGAAGAGGAGATCTCACAAGGAAAGGTCTCCTATGGATATCGTATTGCCCTTGTGCAGCATAAAGGCAGTCGTACTGCACAAAGTAGATAAAATCGGGGTTTGCGGAAAGCTTGCTACTAACGCACGCAGTGCCGAGTCCGGACTGTCTCCTAGTATCTTGAGAATCCAGCTAAAAGACGGCAAAAGTATAGATATATGTTTTAGTCAAAAGGTATATAAAATAGCTAAAAAAATTACCAAAAAACTAAGTCACATGATAGTCAAACCATGCCAAGAGGACAACTAGGAGTGCGCTACCTAAAGGCGCACAATCCGAGCTTTCCAGCAGCAAATCAAGCAGCTTCTTTCATGTGAGCACCACGTAAACGGCTGGTCGACAAGTACACAAATACTGAATGTAGCCCGCAAAACAGCGGGGCATACACTGCCTCCGTCGGTTGATCCGTCATCACAGTGTCAGCCTATCGGGCACTCTTCATTGACTTTACATAACGGTATAGAAGGCTACGTCACCACCGTATACACTTTAAATCCAAATGCCCTGCCATCGGCTGCATGCTTCTCAAGAACTTTCCTAGCCTTGGAAGCTACGGCTTCAACGTCTTCATTATTTCCCCGACCCACGCTTATTTCAACATAATACAGCTCGGGGACAACTTTAGAGTTTGTGAACCTGACTTCCCCAAGTCTTCCAAGATCCTTTATAATAGATTTTGCCACATCCTCATAAAAAGTGTTGAAAAACACACGAACTAACCGTTTTCGTCTTTCCATATTCCATCAGACCTCTCCATGTACTCATCTATGTCGTAAATCCTACGGCACCCAGCCATGGATGATTTCTGGATCAATCTAGCTCCTTTAATAAACCTCTTGACATTCTCGATATATGAAAGTACCTCGAGCGCGGCCTGAAACTCGGTGGGAAAAACTTCTTTTATCTTGTTTATGTTGTTAAGGCTTGTCCTAATCTCATCTCTCTTTGCTCTAATCCAGTCACAGGAAAGCGATACAGACAGCTTGTGGCCTGTTATATCCAGCAGCAACGGATACATTCTACAGGCCAGAGGCTTGTCGTCATGGATCGTACACACTTTTTCACGTAAGTTAAAGAAGGGGCAGAAGCCCTTGATAAGCCACCTATAGAGAACAACTGTGCATACACCATCTTCACTACCATATATTAGGATGGGGTCAAACCTGTGACCTGCCATGCCGCCTTTTTTCAACCTCTCTTCAATTCTCCTTTTCTCCCACGGAAACAGCGTTGGAGCCTCCACATCGGCCTTGAAGTAGCAGCAGTGCAAGCAGTGAAGGCAGTTAAATCTCCCGCCAAACTCGGCTTTCAAGGCAGCTTCATCCCTAGAGCTAGCTGAGGTTCCAGATACAGTTTTAATAAGCAAGCTCCCTCTGAAATGCACTGCAGCAACCCTATTACGCCGTACATTCATCGTTAAGCATGAGATCCGGATGATGTTGGGTGCAAACGCCGACTGCGGAATGAAGATGTGAACCCGGCTGACGGTCTGAAAAGCCAAACGATTTTTCAGCAGCTTAACTTTTGGATTTGCCCACATGAAGCCCAACACAGAGAAACGGGGGAAGAAAAGCCAAAGGCAGCTTTCACGGGCAAGCGCTAGCTCAGCAGAAGGTAGTGCTCATCACTTAGAGGTTCAGCACTCGGCAAACACATCACACGCTACAGAGCCGCCAGCAGCGCCAGGCTAGTGATAGGGGCCGCCCGTACTTATATAGGCTCCCAGCTATAGTAGTGGCTCTCGGGCTGCAAGCTGCGAGGTGTAGAGCAATGGGTGGGAGACAGAGGACCAGCCTCTTTATGACAAAGGAGGAGACAAAGCAAGCACAGGGAAAGAAGGCAAAGAGTAAGCGGTGATTCGCATCCCCGCTTTTTGACGCATCAAACACCATATGCTTTCAACGATCTTGTTCCAACAATAAGCACTTGAGCGGCGAAACATCTCATGCTACATATCTGCTACGCATTTATCGGACTGGGGTCGGGCTGAGATCTGCCACGTCCCGGTTTGAAGAAGACAGCCACATTTAACGCGGGGCTCAGGTGTTACAACGTGGTGTCCGGGACATACTACACTTGGCCGCCTCCTCCAAGAGAAATTAAAATACACTTGGTGCTGCCAGCTTCATACGACTCCACTGAGCCTACTCTTCAGCTTAAGACCGCGAAGTGGGGCATCATAGGGAGAGTGGCAGCAGTCTTCCGAGTGGATTCCATTAGCATTTTCGTTGACAAGGCCTCGTCATGGAGAAGCGCACAGCTAGGAGAGTCCGTGCTAAGATACATGTGGACAGCGCCGTACCTGCGCAAGTTTTTGTTTCCAAAAATGCCTGAGCTTGCGTATGCCGGGATTCTGCCTCCTCTTCAGCTGCCAACGCATGGCGTTGGCGGCCCCAAACCCGGAGAGACTAGACAAGCTCTTGTTAGGAGGGTTAAAGGGGTCGTGGCTCTCCTTGAGGCAGGCCTTGGGCGGGAAGTCGAGGTCCAACTTCCGCAAGGAAGTCGACATATACGCAGAGGAACCATCGTCCATGTTAGGATAGAGGAAGTCGACCCACCCAAACTACGTATAGTGGATAAGCCCGACGTTTACACCGGATTCAAAGTTAACATCGTTAGAGGGGGTTTGAAGGCTGTCCTGATGAAGTTTAGGAAGCGTGGCTCAAGCACGGTAGTTCTGGCTACTGATAGGAAGGGAGAGATGCTGGTGCCCGAGGATCTCAGATACCTAGCCAACAGGAGGCGGGCAACAGAGGTTGCCGTGATCTTTGGGGCACCCGACCTAGACTTATTCGAGCTAGCCGCGCTCGAGGGCTTTAAGCTGGAAGACTACGTAGATGCCGTGCTGAACACTGTCCCGTGGCAGGGCACATTGACAGTGAGGGTGGAGGAAGCACTAGCTGCAACACTATCCTTACTAAATATCGCTTTACCCTAGGAGACTATCCTTTGTTGCGCCAATAGGACTATAAGGGACAAGATCCTGCAGGGCTTAGAGATAAAAGGGGGTTGACCAGAAGGAACCGTGTGGGCTCGCAGCAGTACGCAACGGTGACGTCAAATGGGAGCACGGAAGAAGCACGCACCACGGCGTGGAAGCTTAGCGTTAAGGCCACGGAAAAGAGCGCGCAGACTCGTGCCAAGGGTAAAAAGCTGGCCAGAGGTGGAAAGCGAGAGGCCTTTGCCGCTAGCGTTCCTTGGGTATAAGGCTGGCATGACACATGTATTCATGGTAGATGACGTTCCTGGCTCCATAACGCAGGGACGGGAAATATTCGTGCCCGTAACCGTGGTAGAAGCTCCGCCTATGGTTGTCGCTGCAGTGCGGGTCTACGGCTACGACCCTAACCGGGGCCTCTTCACGCTTGGCGAAGCGTGGTTCGACCCAGAGGAAGTTGTCCGTAAGTACAATGTTGACATTTATAGGCTGATCCCAAGGCTTAAGTTTAAGGATACCGAGAAAGCCTTAAAGAACCTTGAGCAGCAGCTCCAGAACGTTTACGATGTACGAATACTAGCGCTAACTCAGCCGCGACTCGTAGGTGGGCTAGAAAAGAAGAAGCCCGATATTCTTGAGATAAAGATTGGTGGCGCCAAAACCATAGAGGAGAGGTTTAGCTACGCAGCGGAGAAGCTTGGAAACGTCATTGAGGTGACAGAGGTCTTCAGTCCAGGACAGCTAATAGATGTAATAGCAGTAACACGGGGTAAGGGCTTCCAAGGGGTAATCAAGCGGTTCGGCGTCAAAGAGCTTCCAAGATGGCATAAGCATCGAAAGGGCAGCAGAAGCGGCCCGGGTGCACGCGGCCCTGCTACATCCTTCTCGTGGAGTGAGGTTCCGCAGCCTGGCCAGACGGGGTTCCACAGAAGGACGGAGTACAATAAACGGATACTCGCGATAGGCCACAACGGCTACGAAATAACACCTTCCGGAGGATTCCCCCACTACGGTATAGTTAGAAGCACCTATCTGGTTATAGCAGGAACCATACCGGGCACGCCGAAGAGGCCCATAGTCATGCGTCATCCTGTGAGGCCTACGTGGACACCTCCAGGCCCCCCAACTATAACTTACATCAGCCTCTCAAGCAAAATAGGAAGGTAGAGGGAGTCTAGACAATGAGTTGGAGAGTTGGCTCATACATGTTCCCGCTTATGCGGGAGCCTCCAACGGTTGCAGTCTTCGACGCTAACGGCAATATAGTCAGAGAGGAGAAGCTGCCCAGAGTATTCGGTCTCCCTGTAAGAGTGGATCTGATACGAAGGGCATTCCTAGCAGAGTTCACGGCAAGGCTACAGCCCAAGGGGAGAGACCCCCTTGCAGGTAAGAGAACTACTGCTAGGAGCTTTGGTGTAGGTCTAGGCATAGCCCGTGTTCCGAGGATACCGGGAGTAGGGAGAGCAGCATTCATAAACTCCGCCGTAGGTGGCCACCTAGCTCATCCTCCCAGAGTGGAGAAAAGGATACATGAATCAATAAATAAGAAGGAGAGGTACCTCGCAACAGCTTCGGCCTTAGCCGCCACGTCAATTAAGGATCTAGTCATTAAACGAGGCCATGTGTTTAAGGCCGAGAGCGTTCCTGTGCTCATAGAGGACGATGTCGAGCTGAAATTGTCAAGAGCTAAAGAGGCACGAGAGCTTCTGTCAAAGCTCGGACTTTGGGACGACATTGAGAGGGCAGCCAGAAGGACCAGGATAAGAGCTGGCAAAGGCAAGCGCCGCGGCAGAAGGTACATCACGCCACGGAGTATACTGTTCATACTTAATAGCCACACTTCGCCGCTAGCCAAAGCTGTATCGAACTTTCCGGGCGTCGATGTGGCCGAGCCAAGCTATGTTAACGTGCTGCAGCTGGCTCCCGGCGGCGTACCAGGAAGACTAACCGTAATAGCAGCCGGTGCTTTAAGGATCCTTGAAGAGAGATTCAGCAGAGTGATGGCGTGAGGTGACGAAAGTGGCAGCTCGGACACCCTGGGATGTTATAATAAGGCCCGTGCAAAGCGAAAAAGCCCTAAAACTAATTGAAGAGCAGAACGTTATAACGCTCATAGTCAAAAGAACTGCAAAAAAGCACGACATAAAGCGAGCTGTAGAAGAGGCGTTCAACGTTAAGGTAGAGAGGGTAAATACCCTCATAACGCCCAGAGGCGAGAAGAAAGCCTACGTGAAGCTTGCAGAGGGCTACAGTGCAGCCGAGGTTGCTGCAAGACTCGGAATCCTCTGAGCACTCTATGAGCACTCTGCATATGCTATATACTGTTACTACCCTAAGAGAGCTTTACATTCCCCACATCCGCTCTTGCTCCGAATGGCATTGCCTCTTCCCTATACACATGCACCAATCTCTTAATATAGCCCGCACCCCATTCGTATTACAATGTAACGGAGAGCCCGCGCGAGAGCCCCGAGTATCGGGGCACTATGAGCGCGCGGAGGCTCCACCCCTAGGCGTCAGGCCTCCCTAACATCAAAACTCCTCCATAATATTATGTAGTGATGATCACTCATTGCCCCTAGCAGCTATAGCTGCTAGGAACAGGCGACTTACCTTTATTAGGAGGTGGTTAAGGTCTGCTGGGTGGGGCTGCTGCTCGCTAGCGCAGGTGGTAGTAAAATGCCGCAATGGCAATATTCCGTCAAAGTTGATGAGGAGCGCTCGGCAAAGGCTATGCAGTGGAATGCTCCGATATCCTACAGGAAAGTAGTTGAACTAGCACGCGTGATTCGGGGAATGAAGGTAGAGGAAGCTAGAAGGTTCCTAGAAAATATCGTCGAGAAGAAGCAAGCAGTACCCACAAGAAGGTACTCGGGCAAACAGGCACACCATAGAGGGCTAGCCGAAAGGTTCAAGTGGCCTTCTGGAAGGTATCCTGTCAAGGCCGCCAAAATTCTCCTAAAAGTGCTCGATAACGCGGTAAATAACGCTGAAGTTAAGGGGCTTGACACATCCAAGCTCGTAATAAGGCACATCGGTGTACATAAGGGCCTTGAACTTAAAAGGTGGATGCCTCGCGCTTTTGGCAGAGCGACGCCGAAGATAAGGCATAGGACACATATCGAGTTAATAGTCGAAGAGGTGGAGAAGTAAATGGTTCTGATAAAGAGATACTTCATAGAGAGGAATATGCTTCAAACACAGATAGACGAGTACCTTGCCCGAAGATTCTACAGGGCAGGCTACGCCGGGGTTCAGATAATAAAGTTCCCTCTCGGGACAAGGGTGATAATACAAGCTGAAAGGCCGGCTATGATTATAGGCAGAAGAGGGGAAACCATACGTCAACTTGCCGCTATATTCGAGAACTACTTCGGTCTTCAAAATCCCCAGATAACCGTCCATAAGGTAGAGGAGCCTGACCTGAACGCAAGGGTCGTTGCCTCTAGGATAGCCGTATTCCTGGAGCGTGGAGCGTACTACAGAAGGGTTGCAGCCGTAATGCTTAGGAGGATAATAAATGCTGGAGCCATAGGAGCACAGATAATCATAAGCGGAAAACTCAGAACCGAACGAGCGCGCTACGAGAAGGTTAGGTGGGGCAAGGTATACACGACGGGACACCACGTCGAGCACCTGGTCGATAGAGCCGTTATGCATGTGAATCTGAAGCCCGGCACCTACGGCATAGAGGTCGTCATAGTCAAGCCTGGCTCCACAAGCGATTACGTTAGGATAAAGCAGCCGGAGGAGGTCAAGGAAGTGGTCGAGAAGCTAAGGTTGAAGGCAGAAGCTGTCAAGCCACCAAAGGAAGAAGGCGAGGAGGAGGAAGAGTACAGCACAGAACTGTAGGTGGTAAGCAATGCCTAAGTACATGATCCGAACAGATGATATAAGGAAGATGAGCAGGGAAGAACGCTTAGCAAAGCTTAGAGAGCTTCAAGAAGAGCTGGTAAAGCTTAGACTAAAGGCTACCGTAGGAACGCTCGAAAATCCGGGCGCTATACGAGCCATAAGGAAGACCATAGCAAGAATACTAACTGTCATGCGTGAAGAGGAGCTTGCCGAGAAAAAGAGGAAAAGCTAAGCCGGCTGGACAAGAAATCGCACGAATCTTTTCGGCTGCCCGTTTTCTATTTCTGCCTATAGGTTGTAGAGTGGAGATTGCATTCAGTCCCTCGAGATCCTTTATCGGACTCAAAGGCACAGTCATCCAAGACGAGAAGAAGTACGTGGTAGTTAGAGATGATGCCAGTGGACGAACATTAAGGATACCGAAGTTTGGGACAATCTTTAGATTTATGTGCAATAGGAACGTTGTCGAGGTACCTGGAGAACTTATATTTGGCAGTATTATTCAGCGAGTTAAGAGGCTAGGAAAGGGTAGAGGCTGGATACCATGGCTAGCCAAGTAAGAAATGTTGGCATACCCGGTGTAGAACCCCCCAGGACTATCTGCAACGACAAAAAGTGCCCATGGCACGGAGACGTTAGAGTGAGGGGTCTAATCCTTCGTGGTACCGTCATCAAGACAAAAATGCAAAGGACAGCTGTGGTGGAGAGGGAGTATCTCTACTACGACAAGAAGTACAAAAGATATGAAAGAAGAAGAAGCAGGATACATGCGCATAATCCGCCTTGCATTAATGCGCAACCAGGCGATGAGGTTATCATCGGCGAGACAAGGCCTCTGGCAAAGACCGTGCACTTCGTAATAGTGGGAGTTGTAAAGCGCAAAAACGAAAGCTCTTAGCTCTGGTATTTGATGTTATTGTATCTTTATTAACCTGCAGCCTTGTAGAGGTGTGAGGGGTCGTCTTTTGCCAAAAGGAGGAGAGGCGAAGGGGGTTCCACCTAGACGTAGCATACCTGCCGGGGTACAAGTAGGTACTTACGCCACTGTAGCAGACAACAGCGGAGCGAAAGAGGTTATGATAATAGGCGTCATCGGCTATAAAGGTCGCCTCCGGAGAATACCTGCTGCAAGTGTCGGTGACATGGTTGTCGTAACGGTGAAGAAGGGCACACCCGAGATGAGAAGACAAGTAACGCGCGCAATAGTAGTTAGACAGAGGAGGCCTTACAGAAGGCCCGATGGCACTTGGGTCGCGTTTGAGGACAATGCCGTCGTAATAGTTTCTCCCGATGGGGCCCCTAAGGGTAGCGAGGTACGAGGTCCAATAGCTCGGGAAGCTGCCGAGCGGTGGCCCAAGGTAGCCAATATAGCAAGTATAATCATTTAATTACGGGTGCTGCAAAATGAAGTGGACTCCCTCCTCTCAGCCTCGCAAGCAAAGAAAGGCCCTCTTTAACGCACCTCTGCACAAACGCCAGAAGCTCGTAACAGCGCCCCTCAGCCCAGAGCTACGGAGGCAGTACGGCATCAGAAACCTGCCAGTACGCGTGGGAGATGAGGTGATTATAACGAGAGGGAACTTCAAAGGACACAAGGGCAAGGTTGTCAAAGTGGATCTTAGACGCCTCAGGGTGTACGTCGAAGGAGCCACTGTGACAAACGCGCGCGGAGAGCCGCGGTACTACCCAATACACCCATCCAACTTAATGATAGTATCGCTAAATCTCGATGACGACAGGAGAAAGGCCATAATAGAGAGGAGAAGGCGGGCTAGAGAGGTACAGAAGCTTCTACAGGAGGCTGCAGCAGGTAGCACATAAAAAGGTAAAGGGATAGAGAGCCGAAGCCAGGTGTGCTACGATGGCACGGATGGGCGGTAAAAGGCACTTAAAGACTCTGGCTGCACCAAAGTTCTGGCCTGTCAGGCACAGGGTAGGCGTATTCACAGTAAAACCCCGACCTGGACCGCACCCTATTGAGAGGTCAATACCCCTACTAATCATAGTAAGGGACATACTAGGCTACGCAAAGACAGCGCGTGAGGCCCGGAAGCTAATAAGTGAGGGGCACTTCAAGGTCGACGGCAGGGTTCGCAGAGATTACAAGTATCCTGTCGGCTTAATGGATGTCCTCGAAATAGAGGAAACCGGAGAGGTTTACCGAGTTATACCCCATCCAGTAAAGTTCTTCACGCTCAATCCGATACCCGAGAGTGAGAAGCACATAAAGCTATGCAGGATAGAGAACAAAACGACAGTGAAGGGAGGACATATACAGCTGAACCTCCACGATGGAAGGAACGTGCTCATAAGGGTATCCGATCCAACTAATCCTGCAGAAGCAAGACAATTCAAAACTCTAGGAACTCTGAAGATCACGATACCGGATCAGAAGGTTCTAGACTACGCACCACTTGAAGAAGGAAGCCTAGCGATAGTTACTGGCGGACGGAACGTCGGCAGAGTTGGGCGCGTGGTCTCTATACAGAAAGGCATGAAGCGATTCAGAAGCATAGTGACTATGGAGGACGCTAGAGGAGAGAAGTTCCAGACAAGCCTAGACTACATATTTGTCATAGCAAGGCCTGGAGAGGAGCCATGGATAAGCTTGCCGGAGGGCGCGTGGAAGTGAGTGCCAGCACGATACCTTTGAGCAGTGAGGAGATCGAAGCTATAAAGGAAAGGTGGAGCAAAAACCCTATGCTAAAGCCACGAATAGCTAAAGTTACAGTAAACATTGGCGTGGGCCAGTCGGGGGAAAGGCTGCAAAAAGCCTACAGGCTTCTGGAGCAGCTCGTTGAACTGCTTACCGGAGAGTCGCAGAAACCCTCTGTGAGGAGAGCAAAGAGAACCATAAGGGACTTTGGCATAAGAAAGGGAGAGCCTATCGCAGTAATGGTAACCTTAAGGGGTGAAAGGGCGATTAAGTTCCTAAAGAGTGTTCTAGCGGCCGTTGGAGGCAGGCTTAGGGCTTCACAAATAGACGAGCACGGCAACATAAGCTTCGGGATTGAGGAACACATACTAATACCTGGCGTGAAGTACGATCCAGAGATAGGCATATTCGGAATGGACATTGCTGTGACGATAGAAAGGCCAGGTTTTAGAGTGGCTAGGAGGAGGAGAGCTAGAAGCAGAATACCGAGGAGGCACCGAGTGACCAAGGAGGAGACCATGGTCCTGCTCCACGAATTATTCGGAGTAACTATAGAGCCAAGATAATAACAAGATTTGACGAAAATAGTATTAGATCCTCCTTCTTCAGCAACTAGCTGTGGGTGCGCTCAAGATGGCAAAGTTCCGGCCGCCAAAGGAGGTTAAGGTGGGTCGTGGAGCTTACGCGTGCGTGCGCTGCGGAAGCCATGACGCCGTCATACGCAAGTATGGCTTAATGTTATGCAGGCAGTGCTTTAGAGAGCTTGCTGTGAGTTTAGGGTTTAGAAAGTATTCGTGAAGGTGAGATGCACTATGGTTATGCTCGACACACTCGCAAACGCGCTAGCTACCATAATGAACGCAGAGATGAGGGCTAAGCCTGAAGCGATAATAATGCCTGCTTCCAAGCTGATAGCCAACGTCCTCCGCGTGATGCAGCGAGAAGGCTACATAGGGGAGTTTGAGTATATCGATGACGGGCGCTGGGGCAAGATAAGGGTTAGGCTCCTAGGCAGGATAAACAAGGTTGGAGTTGTGAAACCACGCTATCCTGTAAAGTACAAAGACCTGCTGAAGATGCCAGAGTGGATTAGAAAGTACCTGCCGAGCAGAGACATTGGAGTCCTAATACTCTCAACAAGCCAGGGAGTGATGTCTCACCGAGAAGCGCTAGCTAAGAGGATTGGAGGCATAGTCCTAGCATACGTCTACTAAACCCGTACCAAAGCTCAAGCATGGGTAGGGGAGCCACGATGGCAAAAATACCCTATCTTAAAAAGGAGGTTGAAATACCCGAAGGAGTAGAAGTTGCCATTGAAGGTTCAAAGGTTACTGTACGTGGTCCCAAAGGGGAGCTTTCGCGGGACTTTAGCCACGCAAAAGGCGTCATTGTGAGCTTCGATCAGGAAGAGCGCGTTGTACGCGTTGAGACGTACTTTGCAAATAGGAGGAGGAAAGCCCTTGTAGGCACTATCGCCGCTCATATACGTAATATGGTTCTCGGAGTCACCAAAGGGTTCCGTTACAAGCTAAAGATAGTATACTCCCACTTCCCTGTCACGGTTAAAGTACAAGGCGACAAAGTTCTGATAGAGAACTTCCTCGGAGAGAAGGCGCCAAGGGTAGCTAAGGTACTGCCTGGCGTTACCGTTAAGGTTGAGAAGGACGACGTGGTAGTTGAAGGTATAGACATTGAAGCTGTAGGCCAAACAGCAGCTAACATAGAACTCGCAACAAAGGTTAAGGACAAGGACAGGAGAGTTTTCGTTGACGGGATATACATATATCAGCGCGAGGTGGCCGAAGCATGAAGAGCGATATCAATAGGCTTCTCCGGGTCAGGAAGAAGCAGAAAGCAAGGAAGCCCGAGTTCTTGCGATCCCTATGGTGGAAATTCCCTAAGTTCAAGAACGACCCAAAGTGGCGGAGGCCGAAAGGTATAGACAATCCAATGAGGCTCAAGCTTAAAGGATATCCTCCGCTTGCCGAGATTGGCTATGGTTCTCCATCAGCTGTTAGAGGGCTACATCCAACAGGCCTCATACCTGTGATTGTTAGCAGCCCCAAAGAAGTCGAGAAGCTCGACCCGAAGAAACACATAATATACATATCTTCAAGGGTCGGGCTGCGCAAGAGAATCGAGATCCTCCGCGCAGCTGAGAGGATTGGCATAAAAGTTGCAAATTAGGGTGATGGCAAAATGCCCGACCTATCGATGCAAAAGCGTCTAGCCGCCGAAATACTCGGTGTTGGCGTCTCAAGGATATGGATAGATCCAGGCCACATAGAAGACGTCGCTGCTGCTATAACGCGGGAGGAGGTAAAGAGGCTGGTAAAGGAGGGAATCATTAGGGTAAAGCCCTCCCACAGCCCTTCAAGAGAGAGGTGGAGGATACGTCACGAGGCCCGAAAGAGGGGGAGGCGCAGGAGCTACGGACGTCGCAAGGGTCCGGCGACTGCGAGGAAGGATCCCAAGGAGGAGTGGATGGCAAGAATAAGAAAGATCCGCAGATACCTTAGATATCTGCGCGACCATGGAGTTATAGACAGGAGAACCTACCGGAAACTGTACCTATGGGCCAAGGGAGGAATGTTCCCAACGTTTGCCTCTCTCCAGCGGTGGCTGGAGGAACACGGCTACAAAACCAGGGCGTAGCATGGAAACCGTGTCTAACAGTTGGCAGGGAATCCTTTGTTTCCACCGTATTCTTCTTTGAAAGTTTGCTCTACGCATAAGCGCTATTTATTAGGGAGAGGGGGCGCTCCAATACCTCCCTACAGGGTAACGCTAATCGGTGGTAGGAGATGGCAAGAGGGCCACGATACAAGGTGCCTAGACGCAGGCGCAGAGAGGGAAAAACCAACTACTACAAGCGCTACGTAATGGTGCTCTCAGGGAAGCCTAGGCTAGTCGTTAGGAGGACAAATAACTATATTTGGGTTCAAGTGATAGTTGCAGGATTTAAGGGCGATATAACAGTTGCCGCTGCTCACAGCAGGGAGCTTGTAAAGAGGTACGGGTGGCTAGGAGGTACGAAAAACACGCCTGCCGCATACCTTACCGGTATGTTGGCCGCGCTAAGGGCTCTAAAAGCTGGGATAAAAAGCGCTGTTCTAGACATCGGGCTTCACCGTCCCATAAAGGGCTCACGTGTGTTTGCAGCATTGAAGGGGGCGCTTGACGCCGGCTTAGAGGTTCCACATAGCCCTGAAATTCTGCCAGGGGAGTACAGGATAAGGGGAGAGCACATAGCTAAGTACGCAGCCATGCTAAAGGAGTCTGACCCCCAGCTGTTCGAAAGGAGGTTTAGCCTATACCTAACACGGGGCCTCGATCCCGTAGATCTTCCAAAACATTTCGAGGAGGTTAGGGATAAAATACTTGAGAGCTACAAGGACGTTCTAGGTCGCTTAGAGTCAAGGGAGGCTGCAGCACAATGAGCGTATCACCTTACGAGCTTGAGCAGGAGTGGAAGCCAAAAACATTCGTGGGCAGACTGGTGAAGGAAGGCAGGATAAGGAGCCTCACAGAGATATTCGAAAGGAACCTGCCAGTGCTAGAGCCAGAGATCGTGGACTACCTCATAGGGCCAGAGCTCAAGACCGAGACCGTTGACGTAACTCTTGTCCAAAAGATGACCGACGCTGGAAGGATAAACAGATTTAGAGCGGTGGTCGTTATCGGAAACGAGAACGGATTTGTCGGCGTAGGGCAGGGGAAAGCACGCCAGGTAAGGATAGCCATAGACAAAGCAATAAGGAATGCAAAGCTCAACATAATACCTGTAAGACGCGGATGTGGCAGCTGGGAGTGTCTCTGTGACCTTCCCCATAGTGTACCCTTCACCGTTAGAGGCAAGAGCGGAAGTGTAGAAGTGGTTCTGAAGCCTGCACCCCGCGGCACCGGCCTCGTTGTCGGCGACGCCGCCAAGGTCGTTCTAAGGCTAGCTGGGATTCAGGACGTTTGGAGCTTCACACGCGGAGACACCAGGACTACAATAAACTTTGTCAAGGCTACATACAATGCCTTGAAACAAACATACAAGTTCGTTACGCCTCTAGACTGGAGCAGGTAGGTGTAACTCTCTGAAGACGTAGAAGCGTATAGAGGTGGCTAGACATGAGCAGCACGGTTGCATCTGCCCGTGTCCGCAAAAATGAGAGCAACGCAGCAAGTGAAGACCAAAGCTTCAAGGTTTACGCAATAATAAGGATACGGGGAAGAGTGGGTGTTCGTCCCGACGTAGAGCACACACTGAAGCTCCTCAGGCTGCACAGGAAGTACCACCTTGTACTGTACCCATCAACGCTTCCAGGCATTCACGGCATGCTTCAGAAGGTGAAGGATTGGGTGACCTGGGGAGAGATAGACAGAGAAACGTTGATAGAGCTCCTCCGTAAAAGGGGTAGGATAGCCGGCAATAAACCGCTGACAGATGAATATTTGAAGGAGAAGTTAGGAGTAAGTTCGATAGAAGATCTCGCTGATAGAATCCTCGAAGGGAAAATCCATCTACACAAGCTTTACGACAAGAAGGAGAAGAAGTGGATAATAAAGCCGGTATTTAGGCTTCATCCACCGCGCGGAGGATTCAGTGGGAGCATAAAGAAGCACTACTCAACCGGAGAGGGAGAACTTGGATACCGCGGCACAGCAATAAACGAGCTCATAAGAAGGATGCTCTAGGAGGGTGGTCTGTAAATGGTTGTTAGGCGTAGAAAGAAGAGCAGGAAGCTTCGCGGCAGAACCAGGACAATGGGATGGGGGCGCATCGGGCAGCACAGGGGCAGTGGTTCGAGAGGAGGCTTCGGAGCCGCTGGCATGCATAAGCACATGTGGACATGGGTAGTTAAGTATGCGCCGACGTGGTTTGGCAAGCACGGCTTCAACAGGCCGCTGACCCTGGTAAAGGAGGCGCGCGAAATTAACGTAGGAGAGGTTGACGAGCGGGCAGAAAAGTGGCTGGCAGAGGGTATTGCTGAACAAGAGGGTGATACGATAGTTGTTGACTTGAGCAAGCTAGGCTTCAATAAACTTACGGGACGCGGCAAGATAACGAGGAAACTGAAGATCATAGTCCCGCATGCCACATCAAGAGCTATCGAGAAGGTTAGGAGCGCAGGCGGCGAGGTAGTAATTACAGGCAAAGCCGAAAGCTAGCTACAGCCCGTACCAAAACCTGCTTCCATCTCCTCTAAAGGCTTCGCTTTGTTTTTAACACTCTAGCTACCACTCACACGCTCTGGCCTAGCTCAAATGCTGCCAGAGGTACCTCCAGGGGGTAGCATCAAATGGCTGTGCTGGAGGCGCTGGCCGAGGTTTCGAAGCTCATACCCGCAATAGAAAAGCCGGCAAGAAGACCGCCTCTTCCAACGAGGCTTGCTTGGACAGCCATTGTGGTGCTCCTGTACCTTGTCATGAGCGAGATTCCGCTCTATGGTGTGCTAGGCTACCAGCAGACAGCTGGTGGAGGTGCCGCTGCTCTAACCCAGCTCATCTTGGGCATGAACGTGGGCTCCCTTATGACTCTCGGGATAGGGCCAATTGTGACTGCCGGAATAGTCCTTGAGGTCCTTGTAGGAGGAGGTCTCATACAGATTGACCTAACGAAGCCGCGGGATCGAAAAATCTTCATGGGGGCTCAGCGTACACTAGCGCTGCTCTTTGCTGTACTGGAAGCTGGAGCATACGTTGTAGGCTGTAGGTTCTGGGTCACAGCGTTTGGTGGAGGAGGATGCCCAATCGGATTAGGGATACGCGTGGCCGTTATCATCCAGTTGCTTATAGCAACTATAATCCTTCTCTGGTTTGACGACATGGTTAGAAAGGGGTGGGGGATAGGCTCAGCGCTGAGCCTCTTTATTGTAGCTAACGTCGTGAAGGGGATGGCGTGGCAGCTTGCTGGCCCTGTAAGGATGCGAGAAGGCTACTATGGATGGCTGGCTCACGTCATAGCAGCCAGGGACTTGGCTATATTGAGGTACCAAATGCCGGACATGGTCGGCTTCCTTGCTACAGTTGCCATAGTAATGCTGCTCCTCTACTTCCAGTTAATGCAAGTATTCATACCAGTGAGCAGCCCGCGCTACGGTAGCATAAAAACGCGGATACCGTTAAACTTCATCTATGTTACAAACATACCAATCCTCTTCGTCTCGATAGTGGTGACAGACATCTATGTCTTCCAGCAGGTGGTAGCGAGCTTCTTCGGCCAAGACAGCGTACTGGCCAGAGGGATAGGGGCGCTCTACCACTATGTGAGGCCGCCACACGGCCTCCTCGACGCCGTCAGTGACCCTCTGAGGTTAATCACGTTTGCCGTCGCGTGGCTTCTGCTTGGTCTCGCGTTCGGGTTCATCTGGGTTGAGATAGCCGGGCTCAGCCCAGCTAAGCAAGCAGAGAACCTGATAAAGTCAGGCATGGAGCTGCCCGGGATAAGGAGGAATCAGAAAGTACTGGAACGTATACTTGCACGTTATATCTATCCGCTCACCATAATAAGCTCGCTGCTCGTCGCCGGGATAGCAGTCATTGCCGACATCTTTGGCGCCTATGGAAGCGGCTCTGGCCTTGTCCTGCTGGTGGGTATAGTGTATAACTTCTACCAGACGCTAGCGTACGAGAGAACGCTGGAGATGTACCCAATGCTTAGAAGGATCATAGGCGAGTAAGATAGAACGGCTTCTAAAAGCCACGTTTTCAAAACCTTTTAAGCTTCTAAAGCTCTCCATTTCCGGGCGTTCTGGGATGGTCGAGCGCAACCCCTTTGTCACAGTTATAGTTACTGGCGTGCCGGGTGTGGGAAAGACAACTGTGCTAACACATGTAGCATCCATCCTGGATGAGGAAGGTACAGCCTACGTTTTGGCTAACTTCGGAGACTACATGCTCAAGGTGGCAAAGGGGTTGGGGCTAGTAAGCCATAGAGATGAAATACGAAAGCTGCCTCTCAGAAAGCAGCTGGAGCTCCAGGAGGCGGCCGCACGGCTTATACGCGAGGATGCCCTTTCGGAGCTAGGCTCGGACGGAGTTCTCCTAGTAGACACACACACAGTGGTAAAGACCGTCACGGGCTTCTGGCCCGGGCTCCCAAGAGGTGTTGTCCTCGAGCTCAAGCCCGATGCCATAGTTCTCGTGGAGGCCGCTCCTGAGGTTATTGTATCGAGGCAAGAAAGGGATAAAACACGTGACAGGCGCGATATTGGAAGCGTCGAGAAAGTTGCAGAGCTTATGCAGATGGCAAGGATAGCCGCAATGGCTAGCGCGACCCTGGTCTCATCGAGCGTCTTCCCTGTCGAGAACATTGAAGGAAACCCCAGGGCGGCTGCAGAGAAAATAGTGGAGCTCGTGAAAATGCTGAGGTAGGACGTTCGGAATGCCCTCCCTAATTTACTACAAACTTTACCTCGTCGTCTTGATAACTTTGGGTCTGATTCTTTCGGAGTACCTTTACGCAGCTGCTGTAGGCCCAAGCTACATTACCTCGAAAGCGTACCTAGAGGGGACAGTCGCTGAGGCGAGACGGCTGCAAAGCGAGGCCACGCCACGCGCGAGGAAAAGGCTAGCTAAGCTCAAAACGCGTCTAGCCGCGTTCCAATCCACTGTCAAACGCTATACATTGTATAGACTAGCCGCACTCACGCCTATTTACATCGGCACTCTTGTAGTCTTCATACTTCGACCCATTGCTCTTGCTGTGCCATGCTGCATACCCGGTCTAACATTCCAATACGAAGGTGGCTGCCTTACACTAGCTGCCACGCTTGCAGCAGCTATGTTTCTCGCCTTACTCCCGATAACGCAAGAAGATTTAGTACTAGTGCTAATGTTTAAGAGGAGGTGGACTGGAAAAGCTAGCCTGGACTCAAGTAAAGAGGGTGAGACCTAGGTATGCCTAGACCAAGGTACCGGACAAGCTCACTGAGGAAGCTAAGGGTTAGAACACCTGGAGGAGAGACAGTGACACACTACGAGAAAAGAAGACCCGGGCCCATGAAGTGCGCGCTTTGCGGTGCACCTCTTAACGGAGTTCCTAGGCTAAGGCCTACCGAGCTAAGAAAGCTACCAAAAACAGCCAAAAGGCCAGAAAGAATGTATGGTGGAGTTCTCTGCCATAGCTGCTTAGAGAAGCTGCTCAAGAGAGAAATACGGAGAATGGTAACAGCTTCTCTGCCAAACCGAGGAGAGACAGCTTAGGGACATGATAGCTGCATTGCAAGCTGCAAAATATTGCACTCCTCGGGACGGTGCCACTACTTGGTTAGAAGGTTCAAATCCGATTGCAGAGCGGCAAAATTGTCAAAGAATAGCCATTCTCTGACGTAGCTTCTACCCCCCATCTCATTCCTGCACCAAATTAACAAAACCTAACACCCAACTCCCAAGGCTAAACGGAGGTAAAATCCAGATGCTACTCGGAGAATGTGGCGAAAAAAAGAGGCCCACCGTAGTCTTAAGCGGCCCCCCAGGAGGAGGAAAGACCACATACGCGAGAATGCTCGCAAGGGATTTGGGTCTAGAACTGTACTCCGCTGGACGCCTATTTCGGGAGATAGCGGCAAAGCGTGGCATTAGCCTTGAGGAGCTCAACAAGCTAGCTGCGCAGGACATGTCAATAGACCTTGAGATAGACAGAATGACGGTCAAGGTGGGTTGCAGGGGAAACGTAGTTGTCGAAGGGCACCTTGCGGCATGGCTTCTACAGCACATTGCGGATGTCAAGATGTACATAACAGCCTCGCTCGAAGAAAGAGCCCGCAGAATAGCTACGCGAGAGGGAAAAAGCTTCGAAGAGGCTCTCCAGAGCATCGTCTGGAGGGAGTACTTTCACAAGAAGCGCTTTATGGATTTCTACGCTATAGATATATCGAACCTAACCTTGTTCGACTTGGTGCTGGATACCACATACCTGTCTGTAGAAGAGAGCTACTCTATAGTGAAAACGGTGGCATGCGCCGCACTGCGTGCCAAAGGCTACAATCTGGAAGGATGCCGCAGCTAACCTCCAGGATCGCAAGTTTAAACTTTAAGAATCCCAGAAACAACTAGGCTCACTCGCTTGGTGAGAAAAGTGCCGGCTATCGAGGTCGGTAGACTCTGCGTTAAGACGCGTGGCAGGGAGGCCGGGAGAAAGTGCGTTATCGTCGACATAATAGATGACAACTTCGTGCTAATAACAGGCCCCAAGGACGTCTCGGGAGTCAAGAGGAGGAGGGCAAACATTAACCACATAGAGGTCCTACCTGAGAAAATAGACATAGAGCCAGGAGCAAGCGATGAGGATGTTAAGAAGGCCTTAGAGCGGGCGGGTCTCCTCGACTTCATGAGAGAGCGCACAAAGATCGAGCTAAGACCAGGAGCCCTCTAGTACTGAACAAGGCAGAGCCTCTTTTGAGACCATCAGCTCTCGCCTCCACGCTTTACCAAACTTGATAGAGCTTCTATCAGGGAGTCCACATCCTCTGGGCCGTTATAGAGGTAGAAGCTCACTCTGACGCTACCTTCGTTGAAGCCCAGGAAGCGGTGCAGAGGCTCAGCACAGTGGAATCCGGCTCTAACAGCTATGTTTCTGAGGCCAAGCGCCAGTGCCACCGCGTGGGGGGCTACGCCTTTAACTGTAAAAGCTACTATACCCAGCCTTCTCTCTGTATCCCAGCCTCCCACCACACCCTCCACAACCTCACCTAGCTCCTGCAGCCTCGACAATAAGTAGCGTGTGAGCTCCTCCTCGTGCCCAGCTATACGGTCCAACCCAATCTCGAGAAGGTATCTGACAGCCTCCGAGAGCCCAACAGCTCCAGCTATGTGAGGCGTGCCGGGCTCCCACTTCCATGGAGGATCAGCGTAATCAACCTTTAGGGATCTACCCTCGACCCTGACCGACCTTATGGCCCCACCGCCCCGGATTGGGGGAGCAAGCTCCCTAGCCAGGTCTTCACGCATCCAGAGCACACCCGTGCCGGTAGGTCCCATCATCTTATGCCCGCTGAAGAAGAGGAAGTCTACCTCCAAGGAGCCTACGTCAACCTTCATGTGAGGTACTGCTTGAGCGCCATCAGCTACAACGTAGGCCCCATGTCTATGCGCCAACCTTGCTACTCTTCTAACGTCATTTACGCGGCCAGTAACGTTAGACACAACGTTTACTGCAACAACCTTGGTTCTATCGTCTACAAGTTCCTCAAGCCTATCTATGTCTACGAATCCACGCCCATCCACCGGCACAAAACGCAGCTCAGCCCCCGTCAGCTCAGATATCATCTTCCAAGGGAGCATGTTACTGTGATGCTCACCTATGCTAACCACGATGTTATCATTCTCTCTGACGATTCCATTAGCCACCATAGTCCAGGCCACTATGTTGGCAGAGTCTGTGGAGTTGCGCGTAAACACAACCTCCGCCCAGCTTCGTGCGCCAATAAGCCTAGCAACAAGCTCGTGCGCCTCCTCATAGAGCTTCGTGGCCTTTACGCTCAGCTCGTAAAGGCCACGCGCTATGTTAGCGTTCATCTCCTCGTAGAACCTCTTTACGGCATTGATAACCCTTCTAGGCTTGTGGGTGGTCGCAGCGTTGTCCAGGTACACAATATCGGAAGAAGCCAATAGAGGGAAATCTTGCTTCAGAGCTTTATAGTCTAACAACACTGCGTACCCACCTACTCAGAGCAATTCAGCAAAGAAGCTAATAATTATCACCGCTTACTCAATTTGCGGCTTTATCTATCAGATATAGCATTATGCATTGCCGCAGTTGAACTCACCATAGTCTGCTTGGAACTGCCCTCAGAAGCTGTGCTTTGACCATAGGCCAATGTTCCAAGAGAGCGAGAGTGTCCTGCGGGCCTTGATCAAGGGATCTAGAACAAACTTACGCGTTTCACTTACCACCCACTTCCAGGAAACCGTGCTACTAGCCGAAACATAGCCATAAGCTTCTCTCAAAATCAGGATCCAAAGTCAGATCTGAGTAGAGTAGAAGAGCTTCTCCATAGCAAACCGGTAAGTAGACGCTGTATGAGGCTAACCGAGGCCATACAACGATAGAGAAGTGGCGCCGGGGGCGGGATTTGAACCCGCGCGCCCCGCTCGGGGCACCGGCTCTCCAGGCCGGCCCCTTGGGCCGCTCGGGCACCCCGGCTTCCAACCGGAGTGGTGGGGGTCGGAAGGTTATTGGGTTTTCTCCGCGTAGAGGACTGTGTACCCTCTCTTTCTGGCGAGAACTTCGTAGCCGCCAAAATGCTCTTCAAGCATGGACGAGACGCTGCCGGCCCCTTTTCTGACTACCATTTGGAGTGAGCCGCCAGGCTTTAGGTGGTTCTTAGCCTCTCTGACTATGCGTGAAACCACCTCCATACCGGCGGAGATCGGAGGGTTCGTCAGTATAGCGTCGAAAACCTGGCCCTTCACAGGCTCGTAAAGATCACCCAAGTAGACTTCCACTCTGTCCTGCACGCCATTATGTTTCGCATTTAGTTTCGCAAGCTTGACGGCGAGAGGGTTTACGTCAACCATCACTACACGTAAGGCAGGCTTAGCCTTAGCCACCGTAATCCCTATGGCTCCGTAGCCGCAGCCTAAATCAAGCACCACACCGCTTTCCGGTAGCCTGGCCGATTCCAGCAGAAGCCGCGTGCCCTCGTCTATCCGATCCACCGAGAAGAGGCCGCGCGCCACGTAAAACTCCACTGTCACGCCTAGAACATACTCGCTGAGCAGCCTGGTAGTAACTTTCTTGCCCTGCTTCATGAAGTAATGGCTCAACCCTCTCGGCTACCCCGCACCTTCCACGCTCTAGGATACACGCCAGGTTTCATCACAACCCGCCGCACCTTCACAGCAATGCCCCTCTCGACCTTAGCTACCTCCTCGCTGCTCATCTCTGCCTGGCCCACTGCCACCAGCTCTCCCTTCAACGTGAATATTGCTACCTGGTCACCGCGGTTTATGCCCTCGTGAAGCATAACCACGCCGGGCACTGCCAAGTTTGCTCCGTGAGCTATAGCGTCAACTGCAGTATCCCTTATTACGACCTTTGGCAGGTGGCTTACCGCATACTCGACGGGCAGTATGTACCTGCGGAGCAGGGTCTCATCGCCACTGCTCTTCCACACGTAGAGGGCTTCACTTAGTTCTTGGAGCCTCACTATACCTTTTGCCTCTCTGAAAGGACCTGTCTTAGTTCGTCTGAGCTCCCTCATGTGGGCGCCGACGCCGAGGATTAGCCCCATGTCGTGGCAAAGCTTCCTCATGTATGTCCCCGCCTCGCTAACAACCCTCATTAGCGCGTACTTACCGTTATACTCGAGAAGCTCTATCTCATAGATCTTCCTCTTGCGGAGACTCCTCTTGACGCTACTCCTAAGGGGAGGGCGTTGGTAAATCTCTCCTTGGAATAGCTGGATTACCCTCCGAAGCTCGCTCTCCGAAACGCTTCTATGAAGCTGCATTACGCAGATATACTCTTTTGATGTCGACATCACCAAACCTATGACCTTAGTAGCCTCTTCAAGAGCTACAGGGAGTACGCCGGTTACCTTGGGGTCAAGGGTGCCTCCATGTCCAGCCCTTGATAGGTTAAACATCCTCTTTATCCAAGCCACCACTTCATGGCTTGTGGGTCCTGGCGGCTTGTCAAGAGGTATCACACCCATCCGAATATGCTCCTCTATGGGTCTTTCGTAGGGCAGAACTCCATAGTCGGGGCTAGTCTCATCCTCACGCTTAACTATCCACCCTCTGTTGACTTCACCAAAGCTGTCGAGGCGCTTTAGGAACTCTACACCTTTCCTTGTAATCTCAGCGCTCATCTTAGGTACAACCCCTACCCTACTCACATATACGTAGGGCAAAGACCTTTAACGACTCCTCCCGGCAACCCTCGCTGTAGCCGCAGGTCTGATACAGCGTAGTTCTACGGGATGGGAATGAAGATAATGCTTGTAAGTTTCAACTTACACAATAGGTATCTTCTGGGAGTTCAAATTGGAGGAGATCGTGCTAGACCTAACCGAGGCGGGCGCTTCATGCACAGACAATCCAGCTGTAAGGTTCATAAGAGAGATTCAGAGGCTACACGAGAAAAAACCGCGCTTTGTGATCGTTAGGGCCAATCCGCGCGATCTACCAGCCGATGTGATAGCAATGGTTGCCGAGAGGAACGGCTACATGGTCGAGCAAGTGGAGAGAGAGTCCTCTACAGTGCTACGTGTTGTTCTGAAGCTGCAAAACTAGGCCTGAGGGATGGCAGAAGTGGAGGAGATTCTGGATCTCCGGGACGAAGAGTGTCCAGGACCTGTCGTGAAGACTCTTAAAAAGCTCGCTGAGGTACCTGACGGAGGCAAGCTGGTTGTCTTGTTGACGTCTGAACCCTGTGCAATCATCCTGATATCCAACCTAGCTGCAGCGAGAATAGGAAGGGCAGAAGTGGAACGCCAAGGAGGGGTCATTAAGATGACCATAACAAAGACATCGCCAGGGAAGAAAGGGTAGGCTTGATGCTACTCTCTCTGACATTCGATGATGGCTGCACATCTACGCTATGTAAGCCTACCTGCGTTCACGCGAAGAACATGCCCTGTTATAGCACGGGACAGCTTGGGACTAGCAAGGAAGAATATCGCCTCTGCAACATCTTCGGGCTTGATTATAATCTTCAGCGGGTGGAGGTCGACAATTTGTTTTCTCTTTTCTTCAGACGATAGGAACTCCCTTACCATGTCGGTCTCGACAAAGCTCGGCGCAACCGCGTTAACGCGTACTTTTGGAGCAACCTCCACCGCAAGCCTTTTTGTGAAGCCTATTATACCAGCCTTGGTAGCAGCGTATACCGTTGATGCATAAACGTTGCCCGTCTCGCCTGCAATGCTCGCCACATTTACGATTGACGCCCAGGGCGCTTTTTTCAGAAAAGGTAGCACTAACTTCGTAAAAACAATTGTTCCTAGCAAGTTCACTCTGACGACCACCTCTATGTCCTCTACGCTTGCCATCTCCAGGGAGTCCAGGTGAAGTATACCCGCGTTGTTGACCAAAACATTAATGTACGGCACTGAGCTGGCTATCTCGTTCACAGCACGTCTTATGCTACCGAGGTCTGAAAGATCCATCTGGACGTACTTGACCCAGCGTGCACCCAGCGAGGAGGCCTCCTTGGCAACCTCGCGGGCCCTTTCAATGCTGCTTTTGTACGTGAATAGCACTGCAAAGCCCTCGCGAGCAAAACGAAGCACAACCGCTCTGCCAATGCCCCTGCTTCCTCCGGTCACGAGAACGTAGTCCATGGGACCTATTCACCACACAGATTGGTTACTCGAAGAGAAGTTAGGCTCAATAGCTCTTTAGCGCTTATGCCTGTTTGCATGCTAGGAGGGAGTCGCTTGCTGAGACAGACACACATTATTTTCGGAGCTGCCCTGGTGACTGCCGTAGCCGCGTATAGTGAATGGAGCGCTGCCGAGGTAGTTATTGCGATCTTCACCAGCAGCGTAGGTGCTGTCTTCCCCGATTTCGACTTGAACATAAGGCACAGAGCACTACTTCACTCTGTATTCGCACTGGCTGCAGCATTTGCCGCTGTGATTGTGACAGTAAGCTTGTTGGGAGCTACCGCGATCGAGAATGCGGCTGCACTCGGATTCGCGCTAAGCTACGTCTCTCACATACTGTTAGACGCCGTGACAGTTAGGGGTGTCGCCCTGCTCTACCCCCTTTCAAAGAGGTTCTATAGAATAGCCAAGCTTAGGAGCGGATCGCCTAGAGCCAATAGGATCCTGCAGGCCATCTCCTTGCTGATACTCCTTCTTTCGCTGCTACGATGGTCTAGTCTCATGTAGCATGGAGTACGCTAAGGTTAGCAGCTGTTAAAGCCCTTGGTTGAGACAGGAGAAGTAAGAAACGGGCCAATAGAACTTGAGGATCGAGAAACCAGAAAGCTGGATGGTAGATGTACTCTCCGAGGCGGTTAGGCTCCCAGCCGAGATTGCCATGGAAGGTATTCACAAAGGCAACATAGCGTTTTTCCGCTACCGAAGCCTAGTTTACGCTGCCTTTCTACGCGATTTTGCTGGACTGCGCAGAGGCACCGCAGTATTCTTTCACGAGAAGGGTTCTGCACGCTTAATTCCGGCATATCCTCCCCTAAGAGAGGCCGTACTGCTAAGCAAAGCTGTCCCAAGACACTTTGTGGACAAGGTGGTCGTGGAGGAGAAGCTGAACGGGTATAACGTGCGAGTGTTGAATTTAAATGGAAGCATAGTAGCGTTGACTAAGGACGGCCTCGTATGCCCATATACAACGGGCAGGCTTCACCGCGAGCAAGGAGAGAGTCTGAAGGAGCTCCTAGAGAGTCTGGATCCAGGAGCATGCCACCTCGTGGGCGAGGTTATAGGGCTGGAGAACCCTTACGCACGCTACTTCTATCCAGAGGAGCCGCGCTTCGGCTATTACGTCTTCGACATATACTGCAGTGGGTCCTATCTGAGCCCTACTGAAAGGAGCCAAGTTCTACTTCAACATAACGTGAAGGAGGTACCGGTTCTCGCAACCGTGAACAAGCACGATGTAGACGAGATACGCAGGATCGTTAGCATGCTAGAGCGCAGCGGCAGAGGAGGTATTGTGCTGCGTGACCCCAAGGCTAGGGTGGCACCACTAAAGTATACAACAGAGGCTTCAAACTTAACTGCTGTAAGGAGCCAAATGAGGCTGCTCTTAGGCGCTGGACAAGGGAGACAACTCCTCATAAGCCTCTTCAAGGAAGTGCTGAGAATATACGAGATAGGCCTAAGACCGGGAGAGCTACGGGATTACGCCACCAGGCTAGGATGGTCTATTGTAGAGCCTGCTCTTGAGACTCTCCGGAAAATTTTCAGCGGATTATCTTTGCAAGATGAGTTCGACCTAGAGTTCTCCAGCATAAACGAGCTTAAGGAGGTGATGGAGTATATGAAGGACTTAGGCGTTAACTTAGAGGTTGTGCGCACTTGGCGGCGCGGGTCTAGGATCGTGGCCAGGCTTGTCAAACACATAGATGTGGAGAACGTACTCAGGAAGGTAGTTGAGACAGGTGTGCTTCCGTCAGAGTAAGAGGAGTCAAGCCGGTTGACGCTATCTCCACCCTGCTGTTTATCCCACCGGACTCCTCAATATGCTATCGGGCTCTGCACATTCCCCACGACATGATGCACGGCTGCACGCTAGAAGCCAGTAGCGTGCAGCTAAGTAGAGGACTACCCCCAACATCACCAGCAGCACAGCACGCTCTACGTATACACCGTACCTAGGATGGAACATGGCAACAGAAAGCAGCAAATAACCCACCAGAATAATCACAACCTTTACATATGCGGCCGCGCAACTGGACACCATCATGCGATCACCGTAGTTTTTTCCCTATCCTCCATTATCTAGAGGAAGATTGTATAGCTGCTGTGCAAGTTTCGGTGAAAGCACCGCACCAGCTACACCTAAGCTTGACACAAGCAGTATCGCGAATGCTAAAGGACTAAGGGTCCACCGTTTACCCACTCCTTTCCCTCCGCAAATCTGATTAAGATCATAGAGGAGCTTGTAGAGGACGACAAGAACGTAAAGCGAAAGAATACCTAAGGTTGCAGATGCAGCTGGTACAAGTGTCCTAACTTTCAGAATACCTGCACGCACTAGAAACGAGCAACTGCACGGATAAGAAGAGGCCATAGCCTCACGCACGGCACTAGAATCTACTGACTCCAGTAGATTGTCTAGCACCAGAAACATAGCCGCACCTCCTACGAGTGAAATAGCCATCACCGTTATGCCAACGCTCGCAGCCATTTTCGTGCCGCAGCTGCTTGAAAGAGCGCATGTCGTCACAAGTAGAATATTGATGAAGGGCATGCTGCTGAATAGAGCTAGCGCTCTCCACGTATGCTGGATCGCAGCCATGTATACCAGCCACGCTGCTAGGTTCTTCCTATAAATCTCCAACCGCTTTGCCTAAACGCAACTCTAGGCTAAAAATCCAGCAATTCCGAGCAACTGCTAAGAAGGTCCATAGCATATCATGGCACGGAACAAAACAAGTACAAAGACGTTCTCCGCAAGCGGTCTTCCGCCTATCCGGTCCTCTTCCTTTCCACGGTATCTGCACGGAGCTCCCTTAGCTTTAAGCCGAGCATGGTGCGCAGCTCACACGCTCTGCATATAGGGTGCGCAGAGGGCTCGCCGCACAGCTTGCAGGAAAGTATCTCGCCGTTGTAGCCTACTCCCTGCCTCTTTAGCAGATCCACTATCCTCTCCAAACTCCGCAGCAAAGAGTACTTTAGTGTAGGATTCCTCTCCTCCATAAAGTTCAGGAAGCGCCTCACGTGCCATCGAGGGCTAGCCTGCGCGTACGGACACTCTTCAAAACCTTCATATATACCATTTAATAAAGCATATATTGTTGTTTCTTTCTCTAATATTTCATAGAATGGTTTAACTTTTTTAACAAATTTAGGATGCGACAGGGGACCCGATACCGGCGTTAGACGGACGACTTTGTCCCATTCATTGTTAAGAACATTTATTATGAATGTCTGGACTATGTCGTCGAGGTTGTGGCCAGTAGCAACAACGCTTCCTCCAAGCTTTCTGGCATACTTGTTTATTAAGTACCTCCTAAATACACCACAGAACGTACAGGGCATGTAAGGAAGCCCACTTTTACGCGCCTCC
Source organism: Thermoproteota archaeon (assembly GCA_040514325.1). GTDB lineage: Archaea > Thermoproteota > Thermoprotei_A > Sulfolobales > Pyrodictiaceae > QNYQ01. Next base: position 111,079 of record JBEVCG010000059.1, read on the forward strand.
ACGACTATCTCGTCAAGGGTCTTGCCGATCTCGTCTTTGAACCTTACTATCTCGTAGTTAACGTCAAGTTCGCTTACCACCTTCTCGAAGCGCCTTAGCGTCTGTTCCCGGTAGCCCGAGATACCTTCGTCTATGACCAGAGCTGTTATGCTCCATCCGGGTGCGCGTTTCCTTGACAGTTTTACAAGGTAGTGGAGCAGCGCAAGCGAGTCCTTGCCCCCCGAGACAGCAACCACTATACGCTCTCGCGGCCTAAACATAGAGTGCTTTCTGATAGTCCTTCTAACCTTCCGATCGAAGTACTCCAGAAAGTGCTTTTCGCAGAATGCCATGCCTGAGTGTCGTAGAACGTACACGGCCTTTCTGCCGCACACGCTGCAACTAGCCACCAGAGACCACCGGGACAAGGGTCACCTCATCGTTTTCGGAGAGCTCCTCCTCCTCGCTTACCACGCGGCCATTTTTCACGGCAACGTACTCCGTGCTAAGCAGACCCAGCTCCTTTAAAATGTCAGCTACACGCATACCTGGACGATACTCTACCATTTTGGTGTCTCTACCGAGTATGATAACCCTTATCGGCAACGCTGCAGCCCCCTGAAGGCATCCACATGAGCGCTTTTCGCCCATATATTTTTGGCTCGGTACAGATCCCCATGAACGCCGCAGGTCGCCTGCTAGGAACCCCTCAGTTGCGACTTTACGCGCCCTAGAAGCTCTGTCTTTTTGATAGCGCTTCCAAAGGGTAGTAGGTACAGGGGCGTGCTGGTCGTTACCAGGAGCTTCCTCAGAGATCCCTCTGCAACGAGCTTCTCTACGAGGGGGAGTATGTCCTTGTCGAGCTTCTCCATGTAGAGGTTACGTCCGTCAACGAGCCCTAGTCCAATGGAATCCCTTATTGCACCCTGACCCTCCAGCAGCTCGATTGCACGCCGCCTTTGGCTCACAACGTCTAAGATCAAATAGTCGGCTTTTACATCCACTATTTCATTGTATACCTTCTTGGATGGAACCCCATAGTAAACTGCAAAGCGGGTCTCTCCACCTGCAGAGAAGGCTACGGAGAGAAGATCGTTCGCTAGATCCACCGCGAGTCTCGCATCATCCACAGAAGCGTCCACGTCTGCCAGAAATGGTTCATCTAGCTGAACTACATCGGCTCCGCTAGCCACAGCCTGCTTCACCTCCAAGGACAGCGCCTCCTTTATCGACTCGGCGAGCTCGGCGGCATCTTTACCCGTAAGGTTCTTGGATAGCTTGACAAAAGTAAGCGGCCCCGGAAGAACGACCTTGAGTTTGACATCGCGAGGAAGCACACTCTTCATAAATCGCACTCTTGGCGAGAGGACAAACCTCATGGGGTCTGGGAGATCAACGAACACCGGTACCCGGTAGAAGAAGTTGTTGTCAAACCACCTCAAGAGCCCTCCAACAGTAACATTCCTCCAAGCTTCTACAAAGGGTCTCAGAGGATCGTGCCACTCAACAGCCGGATCTACAACCGCGTCAAGACCAGCCCCCAGCTGCACTCCAAGCAGCAAAACAGTGTCGTTCAAAATGCTCTGGACAGCTTCGCTTTGCGTAACTTCACCACGCTCCTCGTAGTTCCTTAGAATCTTCCTAGTGCGCTCGCTCCTTGGGTAACCACCGAGGACTTCCGCCGTAACAACTTCGGGGAGCATGACGTCCACCAACCAGATGGGCTCCAGAACAACATGAGTGATATAACGCTTTTTCTTACCAAGCCAGGTTGTGGGGGACTAGGGTATTGAAGGTCCTTAGGCTACCCGCGTACGAAGTAAAGCAGATGCTGGTAAAGGGCGATCTCGATCCCGAAGACTATGTTGCATCCGTGTACGATAGAATTAAACAGCTGGAGGACAAGGTAAACGCTTACATCACCATCCGCAACATGGAGGAGGTCGTCCGCGAGGTCAAAACAGTCGTCGAAAAGGAGCGCGAAAAAACGGGAAGGTACCCGCTGGCAGGCCTACTTGTAGCTGTAAAGGACAACATACACGTAAGGGGTCTTCCCACGACATGCGGTTCATTGATGCTAAGAAACTACATAGCACCCTACGATGCCCACGTGGTCGAGCTCATCAAGGGGAGCGGAGGGGTCATCATAGGTAAAACGAATATGGACGAATTCGCGATGGGGTCTACGGGCGAAACCAGCGCATTTGGTCCTACGAGAAATCCTTGGAACTACGAGCACGTGCCTGGGGGCAGCAGCAGCGGCAGTGCTGCTGCGCTTGCTGCCGGCTTTGCATTACTAGCCTTAGGCAGCGATACGGGAGGAAGCATCCGCCTACCTGCTGCATGGACAGGAACTTACGGGCTGAAACCCACTTACGGGCTGGTTTCACGCTATGGTCTCGTCGCGTACGCCGACAGTCTGGAGCAGATAGGCCCAATGGCACGGAGCGTGCTGGACCTTTCCTTGCTGTTCGACGTCATAGCACGACACGATGTCAGAGACTCGACTTACTACCGTAAGGGCGCTGTAGAGACCTTTGCCGAGGCCCGTCAAGGCTTCGAAGAAGGGGGCAGCGGACTGAAGGTAGCCATCGTGGAAGATTTCGAGGGTCTTGTATCGAGGCACTCTTGGAACGCTGTCGAGAGGGCAGCCTCTCTCCTGCAGAGGTCGGGCGTTGATGTAGCCACAACCAGGCTTGGTCAGGAAGTTGTCGAGTACAGTCTTCCAGCATACTACGTTATAGCCATGGCTGAGGCTAGCAGCAATTTAGCAAGGTACGACGGCATCGTGTACGGGCCAAAGAACCCACCAGAGTCTGGAGAGGGCTGGATGTCGTACTACACGCGAATAAGATCTACCTACTTTGGACGCGAGGTAAAGATGAGGATTCTGGTCGGCAGCTGGATCCTCAGCGCAGGGTACCGGGAGCAGTACTACATGCGAGCCCTGAAGGTCAGAAGGCTTGTCCGTGAAAAAATACGGAAGCTTACTGCGGTATTTGACGCCCTACTCATGCCAGCTCAAGTCGACTACGCTCCCAGGCTTGGCGAGGTGGTGGATGACCCCATTAAGATGTACGCATTGGACCTCGCAACGGTTATAGCCAATTTAGCGGGAGCTCCTGCTATCACAATCCCGGTAGAGCTGACAGGAACGACACCATTAGGTATACAGCTTGTGGGCAAGGAGCTGAGCGAGCCTACGCTAGTTAGGCTTGGATCCTCGCTAGAGAGAGAAACAGGCATAACAGGGGCTATTGCACCATAGCTTCAAGAAGCAGCCAAATAAAATTAGAGTAGAGTTATATTAGGGGGTAGGCTGCTGACATTGTTAGTGGCGAGGGTGAAGCGTTTTGGCTGAGGCTGAGGCCGAGAGCAGTGAAAGCAGCGACGACCATGACTCAAAGGCAGCAGCAAGCTGTACAGCCCTAGACGACGTAGAGGCCGTTGCACTCGTGGCTGGTGCCAAGAAGGTGCTGCGCCAGGGGGATAAGATTCTCATTGTGGCGCTTAGTAAGGAGGCATACAAGCACTTCTATAAACTGTTAAGTAGAATAGCAAAGTTGCTACCCTCAGAAAATGTGGAGAGAAGAGCCGAAGTAGTGCTAAGACCGCGACCGGGCTATTACGTTGAACTAGCAATGGCAGTAATACACGTACATGAAAACACCTACTATGTAGCCGTTACACCCCAACATGCTACACGGAAATCTCGTTTGAGGGGCTAAGTGTCAGCACCTTGCCCTATCGTCATAGCTCAAAGCTCATCAAGTGGAGATGCATCATCACCTGCCAGCCCGCTAAGCCTACTTAAAACCCAGAACCAATACCTTTATCTTTACCTTCCTTCATGCTATCATCTCAAAGACCGTTCCTAGCACAAGCATCTTTTTATAGATATAGCTTGATAGTCTATCACTAAAATACGGGAGAGTGGATGTGGCTAAAACGAACGTAAACGTAAGCATCAAAGAAACTAGGCATGAAGCTAGCACTAGAACCTACGAAGTTGAGCTGGAAGTGGGATATAGAGGGAAGGTACACCTAGTTCGTATAGGAAAGCTTCTGAGAAAGCCAGAAAGTGTTCAAAGCAGAGTGGAAGGTGACTACCTAGTAGTGGAACTCTATGATGACAAGGGCTCAGCGATAGCTACTTGCTGCATTCACAGAGAACACCTAGAGCGTGGATGCCTGGATTGCCCCTCGCTGCTTCTACCACCTGAAAAGTTTAAGGGTAAAGGCTGTTAGCCAGCGCAAGGGACAATTTTCAGCCTTTACCCGAAACGCAAGGCGAACAATTTCAGCCTGGGTCAAGGAGGGTCTTCTGAAGGTGAAAATCTTGCCTAAGGTTGCCATTCTGGCTGGAGGCTTCGGAAAAAGGCTTAGACCCCTAACCGAGGAGACGCCAAAGCCTATGGTTAAGGTGGCCGGCTATCCAATAATCCTTTGGCAGATAATGTTATTCAAGAGCTACGGCTATAGAGATTTCGTCATACTCGCTGGGTACCGTTGGGAGAAGATTGTAGAAGGGCTAGGTTCAGGCAGAAAGCTGGGAGTTAGAATAGCCTACGTTGTCGAGGATGAGCCGCTAGGTACAGGAGGAGCCATAAAAAATGCAGAGCACGTACTAAAGGGGGAAGATTACTTCGTTGTAGCCAACGGGGACATAATAACAAACATCAATCTCCAACCGCTCGTAGAGAAAGTTTTGTCCTCGGACGCTGTCGGCGGAATAGCGTTGGTTAATCTGAGAAGCCCCTACGGCGTGGTTGAAGTGGACGAAGGCGGGTTTATCAGAGAGTTCAAGGAGAAGCCGGTGCTGGACTATAAGATAAACGCTGGAATCTATGTATTCAAGCAGCAAATCTTCAGCTATCTTCCGCCGAAAGGCGATATAGAGAAAACAGCCTTCCCTCGACTGGCTTCAGAGAGAAAGCTGATCGGAGTAACGTACAATAATGTCTACTGGAGGAGCATTGATACCCTAAAGGATCTAGAAGAAGCCTCAGAGTATTTGAGCAAAGCGGATTGGGCAAGGCGACTTATAGAGTTTGCAGGAGCGCCTCAGGAAACCTCTAGCTGAATGCCTGGATCAATGTAACGAAAAAACTTAGTTATTGTTTCTTATGTTCTCCATTTGGCATTTCTACACCCACGATACGAAAAACTCCCAGCCTCCACGAGTAGAACTCGTCAGGATCCTTTGGTTCAAGGACCCTGACAAGCTCGGCCTTAACACCCATATCTTCAAGGATATATCTGAGGTCGTCAACCCAGTCGTTGATACCGCAAGTCTCACAGAAACTGCCCTCAAATCTTACGAGCAGGAGATCCCCTACAACCTTTACTAGCTGCGCACGCGACTCGGCGCCACGGTACTTGTTGTATACTTCGATAGCGCTTTGAAGCCGCTCCATAACAATGCTTGGATTAGCACGCCTAAACACTCTAACGCCTACCATCTAGGATCCCGTATTAAGATCTAGTTAGTATCAAGTTCCCCTAACTTATGTGCGTTTCGTCGCTACTCGTTAATAAAGCGCAGTAGAGCATAACCACCACAATCTTGACGAAAAGCGCTTAATGCTCCATTGATCGCAGTGATTATAGTGAGGGGGAAAGTATCGCATTGACGCTGCTATTTGCTGCTACAAGGATAAAGCTAGTGAGGATTCCGCAGCACGTGGCCATAATACCGGACGGGAACCGCCGGTGGGCGAGGCGGCGGGGGCTTCCAGGCTGGGCAGGCCATCTCAGAGGCTACGAGGTTGCCAGAAGGGTTCTTAACGCCCTATGGGAGCTTGGTGTAAGAGCAGTAACCTTTTACGCCCTCTCCTATGAGAACTGCCTTCGAAGACCTGCAGAAGAACTAAAGAAGCTGCATGAGCTCCTTGGGATAGCTGCCAGCGATCTTCTTGAAGACAAGCGTGTCATTGACGGCAAGGTCAGAGTGCTATTTGTAGGAGACTTCGAGCTGCTACCGAAGGACCTTGCCAAAAAACTGGAACATATAAATAGTGCAACACGCTCAAATGGCCCCTTTACGTTGGCTGTGGGGGTGTGCTATAGTGGGAGAAGAGAGATCGTCTCAGCCCTACTAAAGCTTCTCGAAGAAGCGTGCAAGTCGGGGAAGGATGTTAGAAAGCTGAACGAAGAGGTATTGCGAAGCTATATGCCACTGGGCACCTTGCCGGAACCCGACTTGATAATTAGAACAGGGGGAGAGAGGCGGCTAAGCAACTTCATCCTGTATCACGCTGCCTATAGCGAGCTGTACTTCACGGAGACTCTTTGGCCCGACTTCACTGTGGAGGAGCTCCTTCGTGCTCTAGAGTGGTTCTCAAGCAGGGAGAGAAGGTTTGGCGCATAGTTGCGTTCTTTACTTCTCCACTATCGAGTCTATGTAGTGTGCAGCTCTCCAGACGATAGAGACTCCCACCACAGCCGCTATGGCGTACAGCGCGTACCTCGTGGTCATCATCGCCGATATGAAGTCGTCTAGATCGAATGTCTCCATAGCCTGTAGAACGTCAGCTGCCCTACTTAGGAGCATCGTAGCAGCTATAGTTATTGCAAGGGCAACAATCTCTCTGCCAACACGTGGATTGCCCGAAAGAAGTTTGGATATGCCGTGTCCTAGCACAGCTATGCTTGCAGCAAACCCAAAAATGCTGCTGACTCCCCGTAGTGTTTCCCCAATAACGTAAGGAGTTATCGAGCTAGCACCTACTATTTGAGACGCTGCTATACCTATGCCTATAGCCATAGCTAACATCGATATGCCGTAAGCAACCGTAGCAACAGGCGTCTCGGTTATGGCTGATATTATGCGCTCCTCTAGGCCGAAACCTCTAATGCTCATCATAATGCCAGCTATGAGTATGCCTACTAGAAGGGCTTCTCGCAGCGCACCGACAAGGGCGAGCGCTGCTACTGAAGCCAGAACTAGGCCTGGAAACCCCAAGAACTGTCTAGCCAAGCGGGGCTCCTCTAGGATCTTTTTAAGGTACTTGAGAAGAAGCACGTAGGTTTCTTCGACACTACGAAACTGCTCCACAACGACCCTCTCAACACCTAAAACGGGGACTATGCTCGAAGCAGCCGAAGTTATGAGCTCGTCCTCAGAGCCGTCGGAGACTATTATGATGCCGTCAGGCTTGTAAATTCTAACCAGCTCCTCCAGCTGAGACCTCAGCTTAAGTGTTGCATTGTAGCTTCCTCTAGGGTCACCAGAGATCGCTGCAGGCTGAGCTATGTGGCCCTCAGCCCGCAGCCTCTCAGAGAGAGAGATTGCTGCAAACAGAACGTTTGTGTCGGGATCCTCTGGGCGGGAGAGCCCAAACTTGACAGCAGCATTTATGAGAGCTTCCTTTCCAAGCAGCGGCGTAGCTATCCCCACCCGGCCAAGATCGTCGTCAAAGTCTACAGCTACAACAAGTATACGCTTCCTTTCCATCACTTGAGATCCTCTGAGCTTTCTAGTTCGTCGGGAGAGTTGGAGTAAAGCACCTTCAGCTCTTCAATGGTTAGAGGCTCGCCGCGCTTTAGCTTCTCCTCAACAGCCTTCCTCTGCTTTCTAAACAGATCCTCTATGCGCTGCCGCTCTCTACCTAGTCTTATCTCTCTAAGCGCGCTGGTCAGCTCGCTCAGGCTCTGAGCTAGAGACGCTATCTGTTCATCGATAGTTTTAATTCTACTCGAAAGCTCTTCTATCTTCTTGTCTACTTCTGAAACTTCTCCGCTAAGCCTCTCTATCTCTGTTCTGATGCTTCCTAGCTCCTGATCTATCATTGATATGTTGTTGCTGATCTTAGATATTTCCTTGCTTAGCTCTCTAAGGTTTAGCCTTAAACTCACCAGCTCAGCACGCTTTTCTGCAAGCACCTCTCTGTGACGGAGCGCCTCGAGAGCTTTCTCAAGCTCAGCCTCTAGCCTCATAATCTCCTCTACAATGGCACGCTCTTGTTCAGTGCTGAGAACCTGCGTTTGCAGCCGCCACTCTAACTCCCCTATCCGCCTCCTCAACGCTGATATTCTCCGCTCACTTTGCCTGCCAAAGCCTGAGGTGCTTCTTCTTATCTCATCTACTTCGCCAGCAACCACACGAATTCTAGATAGGAGGTTTCTTCGCTCTTCCCGAAGGCTTTTCACCCTCTCGACCAGCGCACGCCGTTTATCCCTTAACTCCTTCAAGCGCGACCTCAGATCTCTTAGCCTCGAAACACGCTCTCTCCTCTCTGCCCTCAGCTGACGCAGCTCAGCAATTATGCTGTACCTCTCCATTTTCAGCTTCTTTATTTCCTCCCTAAGCTCGCTTATCTTTGAGACAATTTCCGCCTCGTCTGCAATGACGCGCGCAACCAAGAACAACAACCCGCCTCATTTATGGTTGCTCGCGCCTGGAGCTTTCTCGTTATTCCATCACTTCTGTTTCCAGCTATAAGAGCCTTTTCGGCCTCGTTAAAAGCAAATCTGCTACTCTTGGTGAATTATGCGCCTAAGGGTGGGAGAGCGGTCTGCTGCGAGAACCTCGAAAACTACTTGTGCGACCTCCCTTGGGTTTATGACTCTAGATAGATCGCGGAACCTCCCATCCCTAACAGCAATTTCAACTGACACCAGATGGTAGCATGGGGTTTCAGATCTTCCGGTAACGATCTTCATGCGGAAGTGAGGGCAGCTACAGAACGTCTTCCTGACAACCACGTAGTCGCCTTCCTCTCCTAGAACGACCCACAGTTGAACGGGAACCTCGGCTATCTTTACTACGCGGAAACTCTCTCCAGCAGCTATTGCGTCTCGAGACGGCTCCTCTAGCTTTCTCTCTACAATAGCGGCAAAAGCCTTTAAGCGGCCAACTAGCTGTGCTAATTCGCTTGAATAGCTTTGCTTCTCCGCGTCCTTTTGCATTCGACCTCCTCCACTACTCCGCTGGATCTCCCAACAACGATTCTATCAACAAATCCTATAAACAGGCCGTGAGACACCACGCCAGGCATCCTCTCTAAAACGGCTTCAAGCGTGCGGGGATCCATTACCCCCCAGGGCCACACATCTACCACGTACCCTCCTACATCTGTGCACGCTGGCCCATCCCTACACGTGCATGCTGTTCTTGCTTCTGCCCTAACGCCAAGCAATCTAAGTTCCGCAAGAACGGGCAGTAGAGCCGGGCGGAGAACCTCGACGGGAACGGGCCTTTCCTTCTCCCCAAGCCTCTGCGAAACCTTAGTCTCGTCAACAACTATTATGGTGTATCTGCTGTTGTACGCCATGATCTTTTCAAGCGTCATGGCTGCTCCACGGCCTTTTAGAGTAGGGCAGTCGCTCGAGCCTATTTCTACCTCATCTGCACCATCTACGTACAAATCGAGCCCTTTCGCGGGAACATCCATAGAAGCGCTAAGCCCTAGCTCCTCTAACTTCATAAGGGTATCCACGCTGCTTGCATACAGCTTTTTGGACGCGAGCTTCTCGAGGACCAGAGGTTGTGCGGAAAACTCCTCCAGGATGAGAGCAACTGTGGATCCTGTACCTATGCCCACCCTCTCTACACGGTCAAGAAAGCTGGCAATGATCTGCGCTGCACGGCGCGCCGCAAGCTCCTTTCCGCTAGCACTCAACAGCGACGCCCCGCAGGTCGTACCAAGTTGCTTCACGTATTTCAACGCATCTCCATTCCCCGAGCCTAGCGCTCCCTTCGGGAAGCACTACAGGCATGTAGTTGTAAAGCTTAGCATCAAGACCTCCTCGCAAGCCTCGCTCGACTACGAGGGCAAGAGCGCGCGAGCCAATGTAACGTCTGTGCTCCTCTAGCCCTATTCTCTCTACGAGTGCCATCACGCGCTTTGACCTCTCTTTCTTAACAGAGGACGGCACTTGAGGGAGACCGGCAGAAATCGTTCTTGGACGGGGTGTGTAGTGGGCTACATGAACCCTTTCAAACCGCATTTCGTAAATTAGCCTAAGCGTGTTTTCAAAGGCCTCTTCATCCTCACCAGGATGCCCCACTATGATATCTGTGGCTATCATAACTCCGGGCACCTTAGAACGAATCTCCTTCACAACCCTTTTGAAGTCGTCCACAGTGTAGCGCCTCCTCATTAAGCGCAAAACCCTATCATCACCGCTTTGCACCGGTATGTGCACGAACTTGTAGACCTTGGGATGTTTTAGAACCTCAATGAACTCGTCAAGTATAGGCTCAATGCTGTCGGGATTAGCCATCCCAACCCGTATCATGAACTTGCCAGGGACGGATGCCACTTGGCGCACAAGTTCGGGCAGAGCCCTTACTCCGTAAAGGTCCATTCCGTAGGATCCCGTATCCTGCCCTGCAAGCCTTACCTCAACAGCTCCTCTAGCAACAGCCTCTCTGACTATTTCGACAAGCTGCCCTATGGGCCTACTCAGGAGCTTTCTCCTTGCAAACTTAGTTATACAGAAGCTGCATTCCCCCATGCATCCATCCTGGATAGGAACCTCTGCAACTTTTCCCCGCAACACACCCTCTATCTTGGGGGTATAGGCTGTCTTTGGAGCAGGAGGACTTTTAACAAGATCTTCTCTACGCTCCAGAGCAACATCAATCAAATGGACATTCTCTACATTTACTATAAGAGAGCCCGGAGCTATCTTCTTCACGGTATAGGGCTGAGCTGAAGCCATACAACCTGCAACTACTAACAGCGAGCCCTTCTTTAATGAGAGGCCATAGAGCTCTTTGATCCTCTTTATCATTCTCTCCTCTGTATCTTGACGTACTGTGCAAGTGTTGATTATTATTACGTCAGCCTGTGAAGGGTCACTGACCATCTTGTAACCACGTGCAAGCAGCCTGCTTCTCATTATCCCGCTATCTGCACTATTTAATGCACAACCATATGTTTCTATGTATACAAGCCCCCTACCCCTATCTGTTTCTGGCATCACGTTGGTCATAGCGTACAAGGGCACCTCTGTAGCTTTTATTAAGGATTCACACCACCAGAAGCTGGTGGAAGCAGGACTACCTCATCTCCATCCCTAACCTTATCTGTCAAGCTAGTTTCTCTCCCGTTAAGCAAAACGGCTATGCTCTCCCCCCAGCCAGATATTGTTCTAGCAAAATCCCGCAGCTTTGGCCATCTGCTCTCAAGCTTCCTAAGTAGCTCGCCGACGGTAATATCTTCGGGTAGCTCTATCACGGCTTTGTCTGTACCCGCAACATCCCTAAGCGAGGCTACGAACCTCACTGTAACCTTTATACTCACGTTAACCACGCTCCTTCCGTCGGTCATACCATGGAAACTAACGTTAGCTAGTCGACACCTAATTACTGTTAACCTACCTGCAACGGGCAAAGCCCACACACCCAACATAAATAGGCCATGCCTGGCCACAGACTACACACAATAAATTTTAGAACTCTTTACTATTATGAAACGGATACTATTATAAGGCCTTGGAAAATAACTG
>JBEVCG010000060.1:0-20030 GCA_040514325.1 Thermoproteota archaeon
TTCCGCACTTGTCTGGTCCTCCTCCAACTGCTCTACTGCTCTCTAGGCAGCAGCTGCGTGAGGACAGTGCAGGGGGTTCGGCTGTCCCTCGCCACGTCATTGCCTGCTAAGGGCTCAGCGGCCCATCAGCTTAGGCTGCAGCCCTCCACACACCCTTCAACTTTATTTACTATTTACATTTACTTAATGCATATATAGCTGGAGCTGGATATCTGCTGCTTCCGGGAGCGTCTGTTAGAGGTCTCCAGGACCCTATCTGAGTGCGGGCTTCTCGGCTGTTCTATACCGTACCGAGGTCTCTGCATGGTGCCACGAGCTTTTTATGGCTAGCTAGGGTCTGTAAGATAGACACTAGGGCTTCCAGCCCGCATCCAGGCTGGCTCCCCACAAATTCGAGCCCTGCTGCAGGAACTTACGGGGCTGGTGTCTTGTCAATCTCGGTTGCTCTGATACACATGAAGCTGAAGCCTTTGGCTAGGAAGGCGAATCTGGAGAAGGCGCGGAAGCTGGTAAAGGAAGCTGCCTTAAAGGGTGCACGCATGGCTGTGCTGCCATCATTTGTCAACAGCGGCCCGTTCTTCCTGTACTATCCTCGCGCTAGGAACAAAGTGATAGCTAAGAACCAGGCGGAGAGAATTCCGGGCAACACATCCGAGTACCTATCCATGGTAGCTATAGAGAATGGTGTCTACCTAGTTGCCGGACCCATAGTGGAGCGCGCTGGGCCGAAGCTCTTCTTGACCACTATAGTGATAGCGCCGAACGGCTCCATAGTTACAAAGTACAGGAAGATCTCGAGGAATGGCGTGGACGAGGAGCTTGGCATAAGCCCAGGCAGGCAGCCGGTGGTTATCCAGGACCTCAAAAGGCCCCTTGGAATAATGTCTGAGGACGACATCTTCTACCCAGAAATAGCAAGGAGCCTCATACTGGGCGGCGCCACCGCTATGATCGTCACTCTGAGGCCGGGCTTCGACCCGGAGAGGCTTAAACTGATGCTGCTAGCAAGGAGCTTTGAGAACAAGGTCCCCATACTCGCGGTGGGGTCCTCGTTCGAAACGCCCGAGGGGATAATAGAGGTGCCCACGGTTGTTGTTGATCCGCAGTCCGGGATTGTGGAGGAGATAAACGAGCCTAAGGATACGTTCCTCCTCGTTGAGGTCCTTGAGAAGCCTAACAACCTGAGGGACATAATAGAGGCGACGCTCGAGACAAAGAGTCTCTCGACGGTTCTCTGCAAGGCTGCCCGAGACAGCTTGGTGGAGAACTACGCGGCGAGCTTGAGGCTGGCGACGTAGTGCCTCAAAGCGTGCCTGCAAGAGGGTGGCTGGCGGATTAGCACTTCCAGAGCTAGTCCTTGCTCTGGGCGTGATAGTCCGATGCCGCCAGCCTGGTGGAGTGAAACGGCAGATTATGAGCCCATTTTAGCGGCCGTATCGATCTATGGCTCATTGCTGGTCGGGCTCACGGAGCCGAGCCAGCCACTTTACCACAGTGGCTTTGCGAAGCTTCGGGGAGCGTAGCCCTCCGCCCAGCGACACCACTTTCTCAACGTGCCAGCACAAGCTTCTGTCGATGAATATTCCGCCCTGAATGGTGAAGCCCAGCCTCCTTGAGACCAGCGGATGGAAGCTTGATGTGCGACCCACTAAAACCCTCTCCCGAGCACCAATAGCCTCCTGCACCTCGGTCAGCGTTATGCTGGGGTACAGAAGGGAGCTGCCCGAGAAGAACACTACGTCGGCCTTCCTCACCAGCTTGAGCGCCTTCTCAGCGTCGAAGATCGCGTGAAAGCCTAAGCTTGCAGCCTCCCTGGCCAGCTTGCTGCTAAGCTCAACCACGTAGACGCGTGCCCCCCTCTGCCTAGAGGCTTCTGCCAGGCTCCTCATAAAGCCGAAGAAGATCACTGTGTCGCCCTTCTTCACGCGCGCCGCCTCTACAACATCTGTGGAGGATCTCGCAACGCGGAGGGGTGGAGCCATCCCGCGCTCACCTATGAGAGCGCTTGTCGCGGCGTTTACAGCTGCTAGGGCTAGCGCAGCGGCTGTCGGGCTGCGCTCCTTCTCCACGAGCCTTACCAGCATGCGAGGCGTTATGCCGAGAAGGGGGACATCTGGCTCCTTTCCATTTTGGCAGGCTGGCGAGAAGCTGACACCGCACCACCCTCCCTCAAGCCTAACGTAAACGAGCTTAATGCCCACAACGTAACTGGTAACGTAGAGCGAAGCGTACTCCCTCAGAGGCCCATCAAGGGCTTCCCTGAGTGTCTGGGACAGCCTTCTCCACGCGTCCTCGTAGATGCTTCCCTCCAACACTATCCCCGATTCTGCGCTGCGGCTCTCTCCAGCACCCGACAATGTCATTTTAAGCCACAATACGCATATAACGCCACTTGCCCCTCCTAACCGGAGAATATGGGTGGGCGGCCCTCCTGCCCAACGCCCGGGTGTCCCCCGGGAGAATGAGGGCAGGATCCGTCGGGCGGCGTTCACCAGTTCTCGTTCCTCGGATGCTGCCTGAGGGTGGGCTGAAACTGAGCCTCACATAAGGTAATACCGGCTAAGATCGTAACACGGAGCTTGACATCTCCGAACCTGAGCATCTCCGGTAAACTAACAGATGCTGCTAGGTGCGCCTGCAATTGGCTGGCGTAGGTGTCGTCAGAAGCGGACCCGCTCACCCAGCCGTAGGCATGGTTACCGGGGATTCCAGGCCGGACTACTTTGTGTTCACCGTAGACCCTGACAACATACCCCAGCTGTACGACTTCGTCTACGTGGACTCAGTGGAGGTTCCTCCCGGCAGCGAGAAGCCTGTAAACGTTCAGATCTTGGCTCAGGTGAGCAACATAAAGAGGCTGCCGCTCGGCTTTACGCCGGACAGCCCCTGGTCCGTTGTCCGCAACGTAAGAATGCCGGGAGCGGCAGATACTGTTGTCGCTATGGCGAAGATTCTAGGCTACAAGTGGAGAGGTAGCATCTACTATCCTCGCAGGGCTCCGCCCGTTGGCAGCTGGGTGTATCTGGCACCCAACTCCCTCCTCGAAGACTTCTACTCGGTCGAGCCCGCTCGCCGCCTCCACGTGGGATCCCTAATATCGAGGCCGGAGGTTCCCGCATACCTCGACCTAGAGGGCTTAAAGCGCCACGTCGCAATCATAGCAGCAACAGGAGCCGGGAAGACGTGGGCCAGCATAGTTCTGATAGAGGAGCTGCTCAAGAAAGGGGCCACGATACTCGTGCTAGACCCCCACGGAGAGTACGTTGCAATGAAGAGAAGCGCCCACAGGCTTGGACCCGAGTTCGAGTCGGCCGTTAGGGTTGTCAAGGCGAGAAGGGACCAGGAGGGGGAAGTTCAGTACAAGGTTAGCGTCGCCGACCTTACGGTTGACGAGCTGATATCCATAGCCAACGTCCCCGCGAACGCTACCAGGATACGCGGCGTTATCCACGGCGCCAAGAGACTGTCTAGGTGGCTAGTTAGCGTCACCGGGGATAGAAAGTGGGCGGGACTCCGAGGCCTAATGAAGATAATCCAGTACAGCATAGATGCAGCGGAAGTCTCCAAGCTTCGCGGAGCCAGAGTGGAGCACTTCGTCTCTGAGCTAGTTAAACGCTTGATGCAAAGCGCGGGTATAGAGCCGGAGCGGGCTCGCGACCTTGTAGGGAGGGTTGACGATGTTTTCGCCTCAGATGAAGATCTAGCGCGCGGGTTGAGGAAGCTATGGATGGTGGTAGGGAGAGATTCAACTCCAGCTTACGATGCTATGAGGTACCTTGAGGAGCTTCGCCGCATAGGTGTGTATGGCGTCTCGAGCACTCCTTTGGAAAAGCTGCTGGAGCCGGGCACCGTTACGGTGGTAAACCTGTCTGGGCTGCGCGAGGAGGTCCAGGATCATGTGGCGTTCAACATACTGAGTAGGGTCTTTAGCGCCAGGGTGCACCACGTCAGAGGTTTAGGTGGAGAATCTTACCCATATCCCGTTGTGGTTTTCGTCGAGGAGGCCCACCGCTTCATGCCCCCCAGGAGCCAGCGGCTTACGAGGACACGAGATGTGGCAGCGGCAATAGCCGCTGAAGGCCGCAAGTTCGGCGTCTACATGGTTGCGATCTCTCAGCGTCCCAGCAAGATAGACCCAGATGTGCTCAGCCAGCTACAGGGCCAGATAGTGTTGCGCGTTGTAAACCCACGCGACCAGGAGGCTATAAGGAACTCCAGCGAGCAGATGAGTCAGGAGCTTCTCGAAAATCTGCCAGGACTGAACACGGGTGAGGCTGTGGTCGTTGGCCCTCTTGCACCTGGCCCCCTTATGATCCGGCTTAGGGATAGGGTTCTGGAGTACAGCGGAGGGGATCTGAGCCTTGTTGATGCATGGGGCGCAGCTAGCAGCGTCAAAGTGTATGAGGACGTTAGGAAGGAGGCTAAGCGCAAGCTTGAATCCATACTAGGTAGCAGGTACGGCTCTGTCCACGAGGCTCTCTCTGACCTACTCGGCGTACAGCTGGACAGCGACTCGGTCGAGAGCGCTTTGCGCTTGCTGGCTAGGGAGGACGTGTGGGCAGGCCTCAGCGAGGAGACGGCCACGGTGTACGGCGAGGTCATCTATCGCGACGGAAGGAGCTATGAGGTGAAGGTAGGGCTTCACGACAAGCTTTTCTCCTGCAGCTGCGGCTCTAGGAGGCCGTGCAGCCACGCGCTAGCGGTCGTCTTGCGGGCTGTACTCGACGACATCATCACGGTCTCGCGAAGAGCTAAGCAAGAGTTCTGGTGGGAGCAGCTCCTGTAGCGGATAAACTCCAAGGCCGAGGCAAACCTTTACGAGGGTAGCAGCATATACGCTACAAGTTGGAAGGGCCGGTACAGGTCGTTGGGGTTTGGGCTCTGAGAGCCGAGAACCTCCGCTTACAAGCCCGCTTCGGAGCGCCTGCCTCTTCCTTGAAGCCTTTGCGGAGGCGCTCCTGGAGGAGAGGCTTGCCAACCACGAGTTGTTAGAAGCTGTTAGGAGAGCTTGCGTCAAAGAGGGGAGCCCCAAAGGAGCCCAGCATCCTGTGGATACAGTGATGGAGCTTGCTGCGCAGCTACGTAATGTGGGTGAAGGCTCGGCAGCTATAGCCCTCTCGATGCTAGGCAGCCACGAGCTCCTTCACAACATGCTCGTGTTCTACATAGGCGAGCTCATGTCGATGTATCGAGGCGAGCTCGCCGCCCTGGCTGAGCAGCTTTCAAGCACAGCATCTGAGACGGCGTCTATCCCTATTTCGGTGAGGCTGGATCCTGCCAGTGCCACAGTCATGACGCTTGGGATGCTGGCTGCGGACCTCTTTGCGTCGGCGAGCAGGCTCTACAGCAAGCTCTGCAGGCTCGAGGAGGACCTCCTTGCACTATCCCTTGGTGGTGGGGGCTCATTCCTCCAGGCTGACCCGAAGCGTATCGAGTCGCTCAAGAGGAGGTTGTCTCAGAAGCTGGACGTCAAGGTAGCTCCAATGGGCCCTTACACATTCTCAACGTTGTACCTAGATCTTGCGCTATCATCCTCGCTGCTGCCACAGCTCCTTGTCCAGGTGGCGGCGGTTCTGCTGATCTACTCTGAACCCGTGACAAGGGGTGTACGGTTCGTCAACGTAAACGCGAAGCAAATGGTTAAGCAAATGCTTAGCAGCGCCAGCAGGCTACAGCAGCTGGTGCTTCCCCTCATCGGGGGGCTGCATCTAGCCTCCTTCCCGGAGGGCTATGCTGCAGTTAAGGCTGCTGTAGACGTCCTGCTAGAGGCAACAGAGGTCGTCAGAAGTTTCCGCTCGCTGCTTGAAGCGGCAGTGTTTGACAGAAGCAGACTAGAAAGCCTCGTGGAACTGACCAGCGCAGAGCAGCTGAAGACGCTAGCTCTAGCGGAACTGGTAGCTGCAGGCGTCAGCTTCTCAGACGCCTTGCGTCTGGTAGAACTAGCATACAACAGGGCCCTAAAGTCAGGAAGGGGCTTTCTCGCAGCACTGCTAGACCTCATCGAAGAGAGCGCAGAGCTTCCACAGGCGGTTCAGACTGCTAAGCGGCGGCTGAACCTCGGGGCGCTTACGCGCTCTAGCCCGAAGACCGTCGAGGATATCCTGCGCTCTTACATGAAGTACATGGAGCTCTGCTGACGTTCTCTGGAGGATGCGCGAAAAGCCTGCAGTCAAGCTGAAAGAAGCTCGAAGAGTGTCAGCTTCCCGCCTGGAAGGCTTTAATTTCAGCATGGCTTGATATCGGGGTGGTATTGTTAACGCGGCTCGAGGAGGTTGCATTGCAGTACGATGTTATAATCCGAGGCGGAATAATTCTCGACGGAACGGGGTCTCCTCCGTTTAGAGCCGATATAGGTGTTCGCGGCGACACGATAATCAAGATAGGGGACCTCTCAGGAGCGCAGGCGGAAGTCGTCGTGGACGCATCAGAGCTCTATGTCTCTCCGGGCTTCATTGACATCCACAACCACAGCGATGTATCAATATTCGCCGTACCCACCGCCGACAACTATGTGCTGCAGGGCGTTACAACGATAGTTGTGGGGAACTGCGGCTCATCCCCTGCTCCATTAACTGAGCTGAACAGGGAGCTTGTAGAGAGATACAAGAAACTCTACCCGGAGGTAAACATCAACTGGAAAAGCTTCCCGGAGTACCTTGACAAGCTCGACTCTCTGCCCAAGAAGATCAACGTTGCTCCACTCGTGGGATTCGGTGCAGTACGCAGCTCCGTCTTAGGGTTCGACGACGTCAAGCCAACACCCTCCCAACTCGCCGAGATGAAGGAAGCGGTAGACGAAGCTATGAGGTCTGGCGCGTTCGGTCTCTCCACGGGTCTCATCTACACCCCCCAGGACTACGCTGACACTTCAGAGATAATTGAACTCTGCAAGGTCGTAGCTAGATACGGAGGCATATACTCAACCCATATGAGGAACGAGGGAATAAGGCTGATTGACTCAGTGATGGAGGCTGTGAGCATAGGCCTCGCTTCTGGCTGCCCCGTGGAAATATCCCACCTCAAGGCTGTGGGAAAGCCGGCATGGGGTCTGGTGAGAAAGGCGCTGGACCTCATAGAGTACTACGCCTCCCTAGGTTACGACGTCTCAGCCGACGTGTACCCCTACACGGCAACATCGACCTCCCTCTCCATAGTACTACCGCCTCGTCTGCGCGAGGGAGGCGCAGCTAAGCTCGCTGAGAGGCTGGCAAACCTGCGGTCGCTTGATGAGTTACGCACGGAGATTGAGAAGGCGTGGAGATCCACCGGCCGGGTCCTCGAATGGAGCCAAGTTGCCGTAGCTCTCTCCCCATCCCATCCAGAGGTCGAGGGAATGACAGTAGCTGAGATAGCGAGGTCATGGGGGGTGGATCCGGTGGAAGTTGTCGTAAAGCTGCTTGTAGACGATAAAGGTCTGACGTCGGCAGTATACCACACGCTTCGCGAGGACGACGTGATCGAAGCCATCAAGTCACCCTACACGGCAATTGGCAGTGACGGGTCAATCCGGCGCTACGGGAAAGGCAAGCCCCACCCGAGAAGCTACGGCACGTTCCCACGGGTGATAGCACGCTACGTGAGGGAACTAAAAGTCATCAGCCTGCCGGAGGCCATGAGGAAGATGACGAGCCTGCCAGCGCGTAAGATGAGGCTCTGGGATCGCGGCATTCTAAGGCCCGGGATGAAAGCTGACATAGTGGTCTTCGACTACTACAGAATCCACGACACGGCGACATTTGAAAACCCCCACAGCTATCCAGTCGGGATAGAGTACGTTATCGTCAACGGAAAGCTGGCTGTGGAGGATGGTGAACCTACTAAGAACATGAGCGGCAGGCTATTGCGGCGTACAGTTCCCGCCTAGCCGCAACTCAAAGCGTAACCTACTTTAAAATTAGAAGTTGTTTTTCTCCCACAGCTGCGTCATCCGAGCGCGGCGAAGCTTGAACATCTCCCGCTCGAGATACCTGTACACGGTGCTGTGCTGGCGGCCCTCAATAAGCATCTCGATCGCTTGCTTAGCTATGGTTGCCGACTCGTAATCTCCAATTATTGCAACGTAGTTATCGTACACGCTGATGTAGGTTCCTGTCATCTCCTCGATAGTCTTTCTAGCCTTGCCTTTCTCCCCAATTATCCTGCCCTTGACCCTCTTCAGATGGTTTGGCGAGTCTCCAACGTGCTGCTTGAGGTCTATCACCACAAGAACCTGGTCGTCATCTAGCACTCTCAGGGCTCTCTCTGGGCTAAAGCCGTATGCTATAGCCTTAACGAACTCCTGCGCCTTCATGACCTTGTAGGGGGGCGTGTCTGGCGACTCGGGCTCTATTATAACCATACCGGTAGTGCTGTCTACAACTATCCTTGTACCTGTTCTCCTCATAACCTCCAGCTTAACCTTCCCCCCCTCTCCAATGAGCACCCCTACCCTTTCTGGAGGAATCTTGGCGTATAGCCTTAGAACTCCCGGTACATTGTGGGGTTTCTCCTCTACTTGTCCTTCTTGCTGCACTCGATCTTCCCGCATGCTGACACCTCCTCAAGTAACTCTTTAGGCTCGGGCACATCTATTTTGGCCTGCCTTGCGAAGAATCTGTAGATGTTGTTGACGTCATGCTCTAAAAACTCTTTAGAGTTTGGATGCTCAAGAGCCACAGCCTGTGCAACGTCTATGATGTACAGCCTCCCATCCATGTACATTACGTTATACTCGCTGAAGTCTGCGTGGACGAGCTTTGCACAGCATAGCATCTTTCTGTACTCGTCGATAAGTGCCTTGAAGATAGACCGGAGCTCGTTCTCGCTCAATTCTTTGTACACCTCGTGGAGTAGGGGCGCTCTATACCCTTCCCTGCCTATAAACTCCATTACGACGATGTTCTGGTACACCAGGTAGGGCTTTGGAACGCTTACTCCTGCCTCATACATCCTCTTCAAGTTCCGGTACTCCTTGCGCGCCCATGCGAAGAACAGCTTTTTTGTATTGGAGATGTCAACATTCTCGAAGCGGGGGTCGCCTAGAAGGTACTTCTGTATGCTTTTCCTGAACTCCGCTGTTGCTGTTAAGTATATCTTGACGGCATATTCGGTTCCGTCCCTCCCCACGGCTCTGTATACGCGTGCCTCCTTCCCCGCACTGATCACGCCCGCAAACCTGTCGATCTTAAGCCTCCTCATAATCTCGTAGGCTGCCATAAGGGTCTGGCTGTCCCAGACCTCTTCAACAGTTTCGTAGAGATCCTTGTCCTTTAGCCTCTTAAGCTCCCTTCTCCTCAGCGTGCATCTCACCTATCTACCGGTGTATGTGGTGCTGCAAAATTTATATAGGAGATGCAGCTCGGCCGATATATCGGTAGATATATTGAGCGATACGATGCAGCTTATCAGGGGAAAGCTGAAGCTGCTGATACTTGACCTCCTAGGCTCTGAGCCCATGCACGGATACGCGCTAATGAGCAAAATTGAGGAGATAACGGGCCATAGGCCTAGCCCTGGCTCCATATACCCTCTGCTAAAGTCCCTGGTTCGTGCAGGGCTTGTCGAGGTGCAGGTTAGAGCCGAGGGTGGGAGGGTTGTGCGCATCTACAGGCTTACGGACAAGGGGTTATCGGAGCTGAGGATGCGTGGAAAAGAGGTTGAGAAGGCCAAGCGCTTGGCCCGGACGCTAGCCCTCCTAAGGCAAGCAGGCTTCCGTGACCTTGTGAAGCACCTCCTGGAAGTATCCGAGATAGACGAGGAAGCACTCCGCACACGGCTGCTCCCCCTTCTACGCGAATGTGCCGAGAGGGTTAGGCTAGCGGTCAATGAGGTGACGTCAAGTTGAGGTGTCCCGGTGGTTATGCGATAGCTGTGAGCAACCTCACGAAGAAGTATGGCGAGATTGAGGCTGTAAGAGGCATAAGCTTCAAGGTAAAATGCGGCGAGGTCTTCGGCTTTCTAGGCCCTAACGGGGCAGGCAAAACCACGACCATCCACATCCTAGCGACCCTACTCAAACCGACCTCTGGAGAGGCTAGGGTTGCGGGATACGATGTTGTGCGGGAGCCTGACCGTGTAAGGAGGGCTATAGGCATAGTCTTCCAGGACCCTGCACTCGACGACCAGCTTACAGCGTATGAGAACATGTACATCCACGGCCTCTTGTACGGAATGAAGGGAGAAGAGCTCGAGTCCAGGATAGATGAGCTGCTCGAGTTTGTTGAGCTCAAGCCGTTCCGAGACAAGCAAGTGAAGACTTTCTCTGGAGGTATGAGGAGGAGGCTAGAGATGGCGAGAGCCCTGCTCCACAAGCCTGCAGTGCTCTTCCTCGACGAGCCTACAATAGGGTTAGATCCGCAATCTCGCGCTAAGATATGGGACTACATTGAGAAGATGCGGAGCGAGCACGAGGTTACGGTGTTCCTAACTACACACTACATGGATGAAGCCGAGAAGCTTGCGGACAGGATAGCCATAATAGATCATGGCAAGATCGTGGCAGAGGGCACACCGGAGCAGCTTAAATCCATAGTAGGCGAGGACGTGGTATATGTAGAGCTAGACGGCCTTCACGGTCAAGGAGGAGATCCGTGCGGGCACTTCGTCAGGCTTGAGGGTGTTGTTAAGAGCTGTACAGCCGTGAAGCAGGAGATGATCGTCCTCAAAGTAGCTGACGCTTCGAGATCTATACCCAAAGTGCTCGATGCTGCTGCGCGAGGAAGCCTTGTCGTCAAGAGTGTCAGCTACAAGAGGCCGACGCTAAATGACGTCTTCCTCTACCTGACAGGCAGAGAACTTAGGGACGAAGGGATATCCCCATCCGATCACATGAAGATGGTCATGCGTCTTCGAAGGAGGTGGCCTCGATGACCAGCTTCGTTGTGGCCGTGTACGTCATGATGTACAGAGAAATTAAGCGGTTCATTAGGGCCCGGTCACGCGTCATAGCTTCGGTAGTCAACCCCCTGATATGGATGGTGTTCTTCGGTCTGGGGTGGGCCAATGCCTTCCGTGCACCCACGCTGCTCTCGCTCTTTGGAGGCGTTGATTACCTAACATATCTCGTCCCAGGAGTAATAGCGATGAGCATCTTTACGGGCAGCTTCATAAGCGGTGTCACGGTGATATTTGACCGGCAGTTCGGCTTCTTGAAGGAGGTTCTCGTGGCCCCGGTGCCGCGTACCGGGGCTATACTGGGGCGCGCTTTAGGCGACTCGCTTGTAACGATGATAAACGGCGCTTTGCTAGCAGCCTTCGGCTCGTTGCTAGCGCCAGGGCTTATAGAGAGGAATATACCGGTAGCGCTCGGCTACGGGTTCATCATGGCGCTGGGCTTCACATCGGCAGGGAT
This sequence comes from Thermoproteota archaeon, assembly GCA_040514325.1. Lineage (GTDB taxonomy): Archaea > Thermoproteota > Thermoprotei_A > Sulfolobales > Pyrodictiaceae > QNYQ01. Next base: position 11,330 of record JBEVCG010000060.1, read on the forward strand.
AGCGCTGGCCCACAAGATGACCAGCCAGGAGGGCTTCCAGATGGTTATGAGCTTCATCATGCTCCCGCTGGTGTTTCTCAGCGGAGCATTCTATCCCATCAACCTCATGCCGTCGTGGATGAAGGCTCTAGCCTACATGAACCCGCTAACGTACGCTGTGGATGGAATGAGGTACTGGCTTGCCGGAGTGAGCTTGTTGAACCCGCTGCTAGATGCAGCTGTTCTTGCAGCGCTCTCAGGAGTACTCCTTGCCTTGGCTGCTATAGTATTTAGGAGGGCTACCCTGGAGTAGCAACTCTTCTTTTAGCAAAATCTTAATCTTTCTTCTTTCTATTTCAGAGGGATTACAGCGAGGCGGCAGAGCCGGTTATGCTTAGCCAAAACCTGTGAGCGTAGTCTACCTTCTAGGGAATGAGGCTATGAGCTCCAGGCTTCTCAGGTCCCAGGCCTTTACCACGGGTACATGCTCCTCAGCATAGGGTGCCACGGTATAGACGGTATCCCCGACGTAGACGGCCCTAGAGGCACCGCTGTGCTCGAGAACCCCGCGCACAGATAGGGCGTACCCATTGTCGCTCTCAGCCACCTCCACCACGGCTACACCTCCCTCGGGCTTGAACGTGTAGTATACCTCGCCTTTGGCGCTTGTAGCCTTGACACGCACCATCCACTGCAGGGGCAGCAGTGCAACGTTGTATTCGGGGTAGTAGGTGAACGCCTTGTGGCCCTCGCGGGGGTCGAGAACCGGGCTCCACCCCCTCTCCCTTACGGGGTAGACGCGGTCGAGAAGCTCTACGGAGCCGTTCTCCAGGATACGGTAGAGGCTAATTCGTACAGTGCCGCCCTCGACACCTACTCCGACTAGAAGCCTGTTTGAGATCGGGTGCAGGTACTCGTCGAACCCTGGACCCTTGAGGAACCCCAGCACCCTAGGCTTCTGGGGGTTGCTAAGATCTACCGCAAAGAGGGGGTCAACCCTCCTAAAGGTGACCAGGTAGAGCTTGTCCCCCATGAACCGCACTCCGTGCACGTTCTCGTTGATGGCTATGCCTTCCAGCTTCCCGATGACCTCCATTGTGCTAGAGTCTAGGGTGTAGATGGTTACCAGTAGCTTACCCTCTGCCCAATCCTCCACGATGACTCGTAGGATGCCCTTGTACACGTCAAGCTGCCACTGCTTATCCACGCGACCTCTGATAGTGGTGCTCGGGCCGACGTCAAGCTTAGGCCCCTCTTCCCCGTTGAGCACGGTGAGCCTTACCAGCAGGGTTTCATCCCAGCTGACCTTCGTTAGGTTGAGCAGCTGCTCAGCTGCGTTGCTCGATGTGCCCCTCATCACCGGCATTACATGGAACCATGCAGCGTTCAAGGCTAGGTAAACGTCACCCTGAGCCCCCATGTACATCGTGGTGACGCGCGGCCCTACAAAGACCTGGACGTCGCTATCCCAGCTCTCGACGTCGAAGGCTGTTACTATGGTGTAGACCTCTGGCGGCCCCATCACATGGACGCGATCTGGGCTCGGCAGCTTCCCGCGCACTGTTGGCAGCACGATGCTGCTCGGCGACACAGCCGTGGGAGCCGACGAAACTATCACCAGGGTTCCGTTCCACAGCCTGCTTTGCAGGGGCTCTCCCTCCACATAGGTCACGTTCTCGATCCCGATACCAGGCTTGTAGCGAATTACCCAGGTTCTAGCCGGTAGGGAGTATACGAACATCGCGCTCCTCCACTCTACAGCAACCACCACAAGGCTTCCTCCATCCACGTACATGCCCCAAACGGAGAATCTCGGCCTCACTTCCTCTAGAAGCTGCGTCTCGTTTCCAACAACTAGGACGAGCCTTATGGGTTCCACGAACTTCTCGAGCAGGCCGCTAACGTTGAACCTATCCACGAGGCTTAGGGCCTCCGGCGGAACGACCCTGTACGTTTCGACAATGTCGGGAGGCCTCGCAACAAAGAGGTGTGTCCCATTAAGCTTTACTATATCCTGCTCATCGACGCCAGCAACCTGTACATTTGTTGTCGAGTACGCGGGGACCACCCTGCTGGGAGTGCTGGCGGGGGTCTCCACGGCGATGGTTGCTGTAGGCATTGTTGTTATCGGACGTGCAGCTGTTGCTAGCAGCGGGTAGTATACGCCTCTCGGGCGAGTGAGATGTGCATATGCTGAAATCAGCGATACGAGGTCGTTCCAGGACCTCGGTGTAAGGCCTAGACTGCCCCTCGTAAGCTCTACCCTGGAAACGTTAGCGCTAGCTGCATGTTCTGCCGCGGAGGCGTAGCTGCTGCCTAGAATTCCTACTGTGGCAGTTTCTGTGACGGTTACCGTTTCCACGCTGTAGGGTTTGAGGATTCCGAGGTACGGGAGAAGCACCACGATGAGTACTGCAGCTGCTGCCGAGAATGGAAGCAGCGTGTGGAAGCTGTTGTTTCCCACCGTTTTCACCGGGTATAGGCCCCCTGGCGGTTACAATTATACCTAGGGTTTAGAACGCCCTGTTCGAATAGTTAGCAATATATGAAAGGGGGCCCACGCCTTGAAAGAGGGATTGCCCTGACGAAGCCGCTCTTGGGCTTGCTGCTGCCCGCGCTCCTTACTGTCGTGGCTCTAAGCGCTCTGGCAGCAGGTGGCTCTTCTGCTTACAGTTATGTGTGGCAGCTCAACGTAACGCTTCAGATACCCGGGGGTGTGACCGTACCTTTACCCGACGGCAGTGTGGTTTACACGTGCAAGACGGTGGAGGGCGTCTACGTAATTATCAACAAGGGAGATGGAGGGTCTCTGCTGACGTTCTATACATTTGACAAGCACTTAGGGGAGAATCTAGCAGAGCACTCTAGGGTCTGCCTCGAGGAGGTGCTCAAGGTGGGATCCGAGCTAGGAGCTCAGACAGAGTCCTTAGTTGCGGCGGAGAGCCCATATCGTGAGACGCCGACCTATAGCCCCACTATAACGTTGATACCCACTAAAACAACCGTCCAGCCGCTTAAGGCTCACGTAACAAGCCCTTCGCCGTCGCAGCCCCCCAAAGCTGGAGTGACCGTTAAGGAGGGGCAGCCGGTCTACTCAAGGCTGGCGGCACCCCTGCTTGCAGGCTTCCTTGGCTATGCTGTCGTCATGCTAGCATGGAGGACGGCGAGATGGTGAGGGAGAAAGGCGAGGAAGATCCTGTCTTCCTCCTCAGAGGTACAAGCCTTAGAGTCTACATGCTATTGCTACGTGCAAGGAAGCCTTTAGGCGTAAGGGAGGTTCAGCGTGCACTCAAGTTCAAGAGTGTCAGCACGGCAAAACATCACCTTGATAGGCTTGTTGAGCTCGGCCTCGCAAGAAGGACGGAGAAGGGGTACGAAGCCCTTAGACCCAGGGGCATTCTATCATCGTACGTCTCCCTAGCGGGCAGCCTTGTGCCCAGGTCGCTAGCGCTGGCATTTTTCGCGCTGGCGTCGGCGGTGGCCTATAGCCTCACGCCTGGATCGGATCCCGTGGCTGGAGTGCTTCTCATCATCATAGGTCTGATTGCACTTTACGATGGTGTGGACTCGTACATTAAGCTGCGCAGAACCCTCTCCTGAGTCTCGGGTACTTTCGGTGCAGCCCCACACCCTCCTCTAAACACCCCTAGCCACTTACTGGAGGTAGCGGGGTGTTGGAGGTGGCCCTTCAGAAGGTAAGGGGGCTGCAAGCTCTGCGCATTAGGGTGTCCAAGAACATAATGGAGGAGCTTACCGAGACTGTGCCTGGAGACGACGGCAAACGCCCCATTTTTATGCAGTGTTAGCTTTAGCCCAAGTTGTATCCAGCTGCGTCTCCAGGCAGTGCTGTACGCGTTCTCGCCCTCCTTTCCTCCTGCCCTCTTCGTTGTTGCACTCTGGCGTGTTTCAAGTTGTTTTTAGGGGAGAAGTTTTTCCACAACTGTGGGTGCGCGGCGTGCCTTCAGTGCTTGAGCTTGCCAGGTCGAGAATAAGCGTGAGAAAGTTCCTTCGGGAAGACGTAGACCTGGAGGATCTATACTATGCTGTAGAGGTTGCTCGAAACGCCCCTTCAGGTGCCAACCGTCAGCCGTGGCGCTTCCTTATAGTAAGGGACCCAGCCGTCAAGAGGGAGATAAGGAGGGTGTGCGAAGAGGCTGAGAGGAGATTTCACGATAATGCCCCAGAGTGGATGAGGGAGTGGTTCAACGAGAAGGGCATAACGTGGGAGAAGCCCTTTCTAGAGGAGGCGCCGGTCCTAGTCCTCGTGCTGGCTAAGGTGGATGAGCCCTATGCCGTCCAGAGCGTGTGGCTCGCCATAGGCTACATGATCCTAGCCCTGGAGGAGAGAGGACTTGCATCCCTAACGTACACGCCGTCCGACGTCACGTGGATTCACGACCTGCTCGGAGTCCCTAGGGGATACGTTCTCCAAGCCATAATACCTGTGGGAAAGCCGGGCGAGAGTCATACAAAAGAGAGGTTAAAGCTCGACGAGATACTGTTCTGCGAGAAATGGGGGGCAGCATGCCGGCAATCCAGTGGCCAATCCACGGAGGGATAGCGACCTATTCCAGCTCCTCGGCTAGCTCCAGCAACTCCTGCGGGAGCAGCCCCTTTTCGGCTAGCTCCTGTAACTCGTTCCTTGAATATCGATACACGATGTCTGCTCTGTCGGGCTTAAAGTCCCATGGTGCTGCCAGAACTATATCGCCCTCCCTTATCCACACCCTTCTCCGCATGCTACCCTTAATCCTAGCCTTACGCTCAACGCCATCCTGGCAGCGCACTACCAGGTAGTCGCCGCCGAGGAGCCTGGTGACCACACAGAGAATGGTGCCTTCATCCGGGTTGGGTAAGGGAATCTCCTTCCTAGCCTCCTCCTCTCGAGCCCCTTTTTTCCTGGCCAGTTACACCACCTTCCCAGAGCTTTTGCTCCAGATCCGTTGAGAAGTTTTCCTCCACAAACGCTAGGGGTCCTCAGATCCCTATAAAGAATTGCCTTGAGCTAGCGCTGCTAGGCTGGTGGGTGCCTCTCGAGAAGTCTATCGACCATCTCTTGTACGGTAGGTCCTTCGAGTATCTTCAGCTCGAACGACACCCTGACGTACGGCTTGTTGAGTTTCAGCATCTTCTCAACCCTTGCCGGGCTTGCTATGACGACCACATCCGCTGGCGTCCTGTTGAGAGTTTCTTCGAGATCCCTCGTCTGCTCGGGCGTATAGCCGGTGGATGGTACCACCGGACCCATGTGTTTGTACTCCTCGTACATCTTCCTTATGATGCCCACGGCGTAGGGTTTGGGGTCGACGACCTCTGCCCCGTACTTCCTTGCAGCGACGTAGCCGGCTGCATAGGGTGCGCCGCCGTGGGTCACGGTTGGTGAGTCCTCGACAACAACAACCCTTTTGCCGCGTATGGCGTCTGGGTTGTCCACCGTGACTTCCAGATCTGCAACTGCTATATCGAGCCTAGGGTTCAGCTTTAGTAGGTTCTCTCTAACCTTCTTCACGTTCTGCTCACCTGCCTCGCTTGCCTTGGTTATTATCGCTATTTCGGCGGAGCGCACGTTGACCTCTCCCGGGAAGGTTGACATCTCCAGGCCGGGCCTCATCGCATCAGCCACTACTATCCAGAGATCCGGGCGTATGAAGGGCCAGTCGTTGTTCCCGCCGTCCCATATGAGCACATCTCCTCGCTTCTCGGCCTCGCGCACCACAAGGCCGTAGTCTATCCCGGCCATGACGTCTACGTCCATGCCCAGGTAGGGTTCGAACTCCTCCCTCTCTTCGATTGTCAGAGGGTACTTCGATACGTCCTCCTCGCTCCTAATGACTATCAGCTTCCTAGCCTCCAGGTCGCCGTAAGCCATAGGGTGCCTAATTATCACTGGCCTAAGCCCGCGCGTCTTTATCTCCCGTGTGAGTGCCCGCGAGACAGTGCTCTTCCCAGCACCGGTCTTTACAGCTGTTACGGCAACCACGGGCTTGTAGCTTGAGATCATCGTTTCGCGAGGGCCGGCTATCCTAAATGTTGCTCCGCTGGACAGCGCCACGCTCATGATGTGCCCCAGCTCCTCGTACGTTACGTCGCTGTACGCGAACACAACTTCGTCAACGTGCAGCTCTCTAACAAGCTTTGGCAGGAGCCTTTCCGGGTATATTGGGATACCATCAGGATACAGCTCACCTGCTAGGCTGGGCGGAAACCTCCTCCACTCTATACCTGGAATCTGGGTGGCCGTAAAGGCCACAACCTCGTACTCCGGCCTGTCTCTGAACATGGTGTTGAAGACGTGAAAGTCCCTTCCACCAGCTCCTACAATTATGACTCTTCTTCTGGCTGACATGCCTGCCTCTTCACCAGAGCCAACGCTGTTGCCTCTAAGCACTAAAAATTTAGCCCCCAGAAAACAGCATCGAAGGCTTGCATAATCTTAAACCGACCAAAAAGTACAATGCGCTCTGTATGTGTGAGTACAGGGAAGTTTCCCTCTAGCGGGTGAAGACGGAGCAGCCTTAAAGCGGCTCGTAGCGTATCCCGAGTAGCTGTGCGGCCACCTTCATCTCTAGAGAGTAGTCTCCGGGCACCATTACGTAGTGGTTGCCTATGCTGTCCTCCAGCAGCACGTGGGGGTCACTCTCTAGGCGCACTCTGACTTGGGTTCTGCAGTGCAGGTTGCTGAACAGTCCGGCCTTCTCCACGACGCCCCTTATTACTCTCAGCTTATCTAGCTTCGGGCTAAGTCTCGCAATGGTTACTGTGGATCCCCTAGACGCAATCTCAACGGAAAGGCCCACCCCCACCCCGCTCTCGAAGTGTGTCATCAGCTTGTAGGTGCCGTAAGCTATCGGGGCTGTGCAGTGTGCTAGGAGTAGCCATCTATCACCCATTTCCGCGGGGTTGGCCATAAAGGCTGGACGATCTGAAACCCATGTGAGCAGGGCCATGGTGATGAAGCCTGGCACGTCGCCCTCGCAGCCGGCCACTACTCCGCTGCTGTTGAAAAGTGATACAGCGAGACACGCTGTGGTGTGGAGCCTAGGTATGAGTTCGAAGCACTCTATGGTGAACCCGTCTAGCCTCTTCTCCTCCACTATTGACTTTAGTGCTTCGTAGAGCCTTAGTGCCTTCTCAACCTCGCTCCGCGGCCTATCCGCCTCCACGGCGCCTTTCAGAATCTTCTCTACAAGCTCAGAATCGACTCGTGCTTTTTCGTATCTCTCGTAAACCTCGTCAAGAGGAACCTTAACCAGCTCGGCGCCCAGCCTCTCCCTCACAGCTGCCTGGTCCAGCAGCCTGCTGTAAACCAGCCACGGGCTTGGCTCGCCTATGAGGGCCAACCTCGACCCCGAGAGCCTGGCAGCGGCGCTGAGGCTTCTCACTGAAGCTTCAATGAGACGCCTAGCATCTTCTCCGGTGAGGCTGCCTATGTACATGGGTGCAATCCTCCTGCCCTTAAGCAGCGGCACAGCCTCCATGAGCGCTGCGAGGCTGTTTGCATAGGGGTGTGCTACCAGCACAGCGTAGCCGTTGTAGTCGCGAAGCCCCTCAACTAGTATGTGCTCTGTGCCTCCAGTCGACACCACAATCAGTGCTCCCTTGCATCCACGCAGCGCGTCTTCCAACGCTTTGGGATCTGTGGCTAGCCCCCGATACTCAGCGCTCTCTCCCGTAAGCCTATCTAGGGCTTTTCGAAGCCTCTCTAGAAAGTCCTTGCTGTGGAGGGGTGATGCTGCATAGATCATGCATGGCTTTAGCTGATATTCGTAGAACATCACGTATGCCCACCTAGCGTACAGCTCAAGGGCCTTTTTTAGGCTACGTGGCGCGCTCTCCGCTCCAGAGTGCTTCCCGGCTTAGGAATATAAACGGGTGGAACGCTTACCTACTGTGAGGTGTGCTTCATGGCATCCAGGGAGATTACGCTAAAGGTTGCCGAGGCCCGCCAGCGCGATGTTGGCAGGAAGATCGCGCGGATAAGCCGGGGCGCTATGAGGGAGCTTGGCGTCGATGTTGGCGACTTCATAGAGATTGAGGGTCCAAGGGGCGTCGCCGTTGCGCAGGTCTGGCCTCTCCATCCCGAGGACGAAGACAGAGGCATCATAAGGATCGATGGGCTCATAAGGGAGGCTGTAGGTGCTGGTGTGGGCGACACCGTTACGGTTAGGAAGGCCGTCAACGTGCAGCCGGCTACCCGCGTAGTTCTAGCGCCGACAGAGCCTCTGAGGTTTAGCCGCGACTTTGCAGAGTATGTTAAGGAGTACCTTCTAAGAAAGCCCGTTGCGCGTGGCGAAACCATAATAGTGCCCGTATTCGGATCTGGGCTCAAGCTTGTCGTGGTCTCCACGCAACCCAGCCAGTCGGTCTATGTGACGGAGACTACCTCCGTGGAGCTGCGCGAGGAGCCTGTACCCGAGGAGCGAATCCGTAGAGGGATACCAAAAGTCACGTGGGAGGACATAGGCGACCTAGAGGAGGCGAAGGAGAAGATACGCGAGATAGTCGAGCTGCCGATGAAGCACCCGGAGCTCTTCAAGCACCTGGGCATAGAGCCTCCCAAGGGCATACTGCTGTACGGTCCGCCCGGCGTGGGCAAGACGCTGCTGGCTAAAGCGCTTGCTAACGAGATAGGAGCGTACTTCATAGCGATTAACGGCCCCGAGATAATGAGCAAGTACTACGGCGAAAGCGAGCAGAGGCTCAGGGAGATATTCGAGGAGGC
>JBEVCG010000061.1:0-60269 GCA_040514325.1 Thermoproteota archaeon
GGCCGCAGCCTCCTCCATGAACTTCTCAATGTACGGCCATACGAGGCCTAGCCCAAGGGATGCTACTCCGAGCAGAGCGTACGGGTACAGCATCAGCTTTCCGGGCTCGTGAGGATGACCGTGGTACCTAGCTTCACCAAGGAAAACGTAGTAGACCATGCGAGCCGTGTAGGCCGCCGTGAGGAACGCTGTCACCAGAGCTACCGTGGAAGCTCCGCTACCCATGAGATTTATCGCCTGCACGGCAAGGTCTTTACTCCACCAGCCGGAGAAGGGAGGTATCGCGGAAAGGCTCAGGGCGGCCAGCAGCATGCTAGCGAACGTGACAGGCATAAGGCGGCGGAGGGCGCCCATGTCGGTTATGAATCTGCTGTGAACGGCGTGGATTATGGCTCCTGCTGCAAGGAACAGTGCCGCCTTGAAAACGGCATGCGACACTAGGTGCGCGAGGCCGCCAAGGGTGCCGACACCAGGATCACCAGCGTAGGCTGCCGCAAACACCGCCGCTAGCATGTACGACAGCTGGCTCGCCGTAGAGAAGGCGAGTATGAGCTTGAGCTCCCTTGCCACAACAGCCATAGTAGCTGTAGCAAATGCCGTTAGGAGGGAGAGCCACGCTAGTGCCCCAAAGCCAGCGAGGCTAGCCTCTACAGCAATTGCGCCCAGCGCGATGGCTGGCGTGAACCTCAGTGCAAAGTAGACGCCAGCCTTAACCATAGTGGCCGCGTGTATCAAGGCCGATACGGAGGTAGGACCAGTCATCGCCGTGACAAGCCACTCGTGGAAGGGCATCTGAGCGCTCTTTGCTAGAGCGCCCATGTACAGCAGCACTATCCAAGCTGTCACCACGCCGAGGCCCTTCAGAGCCGAGAGGAGAGCCGACGAGTGCTCAAGCATCACTGAGATGCTGGTTGATCCCAGCACAGCGAAGATAGCGCCCATGCCTATCAGAAGACCCATGTCTCCAATCCTGGTGAACGATATCGCTCTAAGTCCGCTGTGGGTTGGCGTAAACCACATCGGCACTCCCAGCCTCTTCCGGCCAGGATCGCCGACCCAGGCTTCCTCCCTCTCATCGTAGTAGAAGCTTATCAATCCCCAGCTAGAGAGGCCCGTTCCCTCCCATCCAATGAACATCGTGAGGAGGTCGTCAGCATAGACCAGCAAGAGCATGCTCGCAACGAAGAATGTGTACAGGAACCAGTACCTCGGGGCCCCCCACTCGCCTATGTACTCTATGCTGTAGAGCGCTATGAGGAAGCTCAGAGTGGCCACAACCACCCCTACTATGGCTGAAAGAAGGTCCACTCTCAGCGAGAACTCAGCACCTATCCCAGGAGCCCAAGGTAGTGCGAGGCGGCTAGGTTCATGGACCCCCTTTACGAGGGCGCCCCACGAGGCTACAGCAGACACGCCTATGCTGAGCGCGCTGCTCCATGCTATCACATCCCATCTCGCCCTAAGTAAGCCCATTACTAATGCTATGGCAGCCGCCGCGTACGGCACCACCACAGCAGCCAGCGCCCACGAGGCCGCGCTCATTGCCAACCACCTGCGCGGAAGCCTCTACTAGGGTTAGGTGTGGCTCAAAAGGGCAGATGGGGTGTAAACAGCCTCAAGGGTAGCCAAGGCTGGCTGCGCCAGTATAGAGACTCCAATGAAGAACACTACACCCAGCACGGCCAGTAGCAGCAGCGGTACCAGCAACCCCCTTGCATGGCTCTCGTCGGCAATCTTAGCCTTGGGACCACTTTCACCGAGGAACATGTTCTTGAACGCCAGGAAGCTGTAGATCGCCGTCAAGGTCATGCCCACAACTACGAAGGCTGCTGTTCCCACAAATCCTCCTAGTCCTAGGCCTAGACCCCACTTTACGTAGCCGAAAGCCAGGTAGACCTCGCTCCAGAGGCCGAGGGTCGGAGGCAGGCCCGATATCAGCAGGAACCCTGCAAGGGCTACCGCACCCGTCATTGGCATTCTCGACAGGAGGCCCCCCATGTCGTCTAGCCGCCTGGTCCCTATAGTGACAATGAATACGCCCGCTACGCCGAAGAGAATCGCCTTACCAAGAGCGTGCGTCACGTAGTGTAGTACTGCGCCTGCCTCTCCAATGGGGTTGGCCATGGCTAGACCGAGCAGCATGTAGCCCATCTGCGAAATGCTGCTGTAGGCAAAGAGCCGCTTAACGTCCCTCTGCGCCAACACTAGGAAGCCGCCGTATATCATAGTTACAACTGCCCACACGTACAGTAGCGGCCTAGCGCTGATCCATAGCTCCGGGAAGTAGCCTATTCCAGCTCTTATCAGCGCGTAGCCGCCAATCCCGATGAGCAACGGAGATAAGAGAGCTGACACAGGCGTTGGCGCCTCAGCATGCGCATAGGGAAGCCACAGGTGCAGGCCAGCGTACGCAGACTTGACGCCGAGCCCAATTACTATTAGCACCATTGGTAGTAGCCACTTCGAAACTCCTACCACATAGCCAGCTCCCGGAATGTAGAAGTCGTATGCTTTCGCCAGAAAGAGGCCTAAAAGGAACAGCAGCGCGCCAATGTGCGTCCACACAATGTATATCAAGCCTACCCTTATCCTCTCCCCGTAGCCGTAGAGGACGATTAGCAGCGCGCTGGGTATGAGCGTTAGCTCTAGGAAGAGGTAGAATAGGATAGCATTGCCTGAAAGCACCGCTCCCAGCATACCTGCCGTGAACAGCTGGTAAAGGAGGAAGTAGGCTCCCCAGTTGCCCTCGATGCCCATCTCGTGGAAGCGGTGCTCCATGTACGGGACACTGTACGCCGCTATAAGTGCCGACACTGCTACTATGGCTATCGCCAGCGCTGCAGAGACACCATCTAAAAACAGGCTGAAGGTTCCGAGCCCCGGCACCTGGGCATAGGCAGCGTCGACGATTACCGTGGCACTATCCGAGCCTATCACTAGAGATAGCGGTTGCGCAAGGAGAGCTAATGCAGCAATCCACGAGGCAACAGCCAAGGTTGCATGGACGCGAGCGCCAACACGCTTACCGATCAGCCCACTCACTACACCTGCTAGGGCCGGGACTAGCACCGATAGCCAGAGCGAGTAGTTTACGTACAGAGTTGTGTACTCCTGCGCCATTTCCGCCTACCCTCCTACCTCCTTTAGTGCATCAAGCTCGAGGCTTTGTTTACGTCTGAAAAGGAGAACAACAAGTGCAACTATGACAGCCATCTCAACAATAGTCAAAACTATCACGGCTATCAGGAGGGAGTAGAACCCGGGGCCTGCAGAGAGCATGAACCCCGTGAACGCCGCTGCAAGCACCACCGAGTTAAAGAGAAGCTCTATTGATACGAGCAGCCTCATGATGGTCCTTGAGGTGAGAAGACCGTAAATACCCGCTGCAGCAGCAACGCCAGCACTGCCGTAGACCAGGTAGCTGAGCGCCGCTGCTTCCACGCTGCCCACCTCACGCATCCGGAACCTAACTTAAGGCATGAGTATAAAATTGTTTAAGCTCAACCTAGGCCTGGCTCCGCGAAGGTCTCACCGCGCGCGCTATGGCCACAGCTTCTATTATCACCGCGGCAAGCGTCACCATAACCACAATGAACGTTGGCCAGTTCCTTGTGAGGGCTGCCACTGCCTCCCTGAAGTCAAAGCTAGTAACCGGCCTTGAAGGTGTAGGGGCTCTCGTAATCACATGGTAGGCGAGAGGTCCTAGGATGGCTGCTGCCGCCATGAGAGCTGCCAGCGCCTTTAGTGGGTCGTGTCTAACGTCCTCGCTTACATCGCCTAGGAACATCAGAACAAGTGCCATAAGTGTTATTCCTGCACCAGCGTAGACGACTACGTGGAATGCTGCTATGTAGCCATACCCGAGGGTCGCAATAATCCCTGCTGCGCCTATGGCTGCAGCTGCCAGCATGCCTATCATGTACATGCCCTTTCTGGCGATAATTGCCCCTATGGAGCAAAGAGCTACAAGCATCGCCGATAGTACAAGCGCAACGTCCGCCGGATCAGCTGGTGGCAGGCTCATATCTGAGACCCACCTCCTCGTCTATCACAACACGAACCCTGTTCTTCCTTTCCTCCTGCTCCCTAAGCAGACTATCGGTAAACTTAGACCAGTCGATAGGGTCGAGCTCCATCGACTCTATGCTGTCAAAGGCCTTGTCAAAGAGCTCAGCCGCATCTAAGGCGTCTACAGGGCATATGTCCACGCAAAGGCCACAGAAGATGCACCTTCCCACATCGTAGCCCGGTCTGAGCCTTTTGTCTCCAGGCACGCGGTACATTTTGATGGCGCGGGGTGGGCATATCTGAGCGCAGAGGCTGCAGCCTATGCACTTGTCGTAGAAGTAGATCACGTAACCTCGGAAGCCCTCCGGGAACTTCTCGGATATATCGGGATACATCAGCGTCATAGGCTTCTTCGCCAGCATTCTTAACCCGGCCGTCAGCGCGTCTATGTGGGCCTTGATCAAGTTAGGCCTCCTTCTGCTCTCGGAGAGCTTTACTACCGGTGATCCCCCTTCGCCGCCCTCCGTCAAGACCGCCCACCTCACGAGAATACGGGGTGCACGAGTACGGAGATCACGAGCGAGAGGAGAGCCAGAGGGAAGAGCCAGCTCCAGAACAGCGAGGCTACCTGATCCAGCCTCATCCTGCCGTAGACAGCGCGCAGGAACACAGCAATCAGCATCAGCACCGTGGTCTTAACGAACACAGCCACGCTTCCGAGCAGCGGCGTGTCGAAAGGAGCCCATCCGCCAAGGAAGAGGTGAGTGAACATCAGCATAAGGACGTAGAGCTTTCCGTAGTCAAGTGCCATAGTAAGGGCGAACAGCACCCCCGTATACTCTGTGTAGGGTCCCTGGACAATCTCTTGTTCGCCCAGGACGAGGTCGAAAGGCACCCTATCGGTCAAAGCTATAGAGGCTATAAAGAATAGGAGAGCTGCTAGGGGGTTCGCAAGCAACCCTATCACGTTGGCGCTCCTCTGCAGCTCTACCGCCTCATTGAAGCTTAGCGTACCGTACATTGCCGCCGCCGAGAGGAGAGCAGCTAGAAGCGTCACCTCGCCAGTAATTGTCACTAGGGTCTCTCTGCCAGCGCCTATGTAGGAGAACTTGTTGGACGAGGACCACCCCATTAATATTATCATAATGGGCGCTAGCGACAACGTGGCATACGCTATTAGCATTGAGAACGAGGAGTCGAAACCATAGATGCCCGGTCCTCCGGGAACGACCGTGAACGCTGCAGATAGAGCTGTAAATGAGAGTATAGGTGCGAGAACGAATGCTGTCTTTTCGGCTTCAACAGGCACTATCACCTCCTGGAAGGCGACCCTCAGCCCGTCAGCGAGCATCTGAAGAGCTCCGTGTATCTGCCTCGAAACGTAGTAGGGGCCTATCCTCATCTGGACACGTGCCGCAATCTTCCTCTCAGCCCATATTATGAAGAGAACCAGCACCGTGAATGCAAGGAGGCCTGGGTAGACGAGGGGTGCCAGCACTGCACGCAGAGCCCAGACGGGTACTCCGAGAGTCTGGGCAAGTCCCTCCAGCATACCTCCTCACCTATCAGCCTCGGGTGGGAAGTAGTCTATGCTTCCGTAGATTGCGGGGACGTCCATTAGCCTGTGGCCCCGAGCGAGCTTAAATAGTATGACGTTCCTAGCACTAGGAGTCACTATCCTCAGTCTGTAAGGCTTCTCGCTCCCATCGCCTATCAGATAGTACGTGACCTCGCCTCGACCCATTTCTCCGCGCGCGAATACCTCGCCCTGCTTAGCCTTAAGGCGGACGTAAGCTCCAGGGAGCTTGACCTTACCCTTTTCCAGCCAATGCCTAACCGCAGGCGGAACAGCCTTTGTGAACTTCTCATTCATGAATGGTCCCGGCGGCATCTCCTTCAGAGCTCTATCGATGAGCTCGAGGCTGTACTCTATCTCGCGAAGCCTTACCCAGATTCTCTCGAGAGCGTCGCCCACCTCGCCAACTACTGGTCTGAAGTCGAGATCTGCGTACGCTGCATAGCCTGTCATCCGCGCATCGTAGGCCACACCGCTTGCCCTAAGGTTCGGCCCTGTGGCACCGTAGAGAATTGCCTTATCCCTAGGCAGCACCCCCACGTTCTCCAGTCTTCCACGAACCACGGGGTTGTTGTAGAATATCTTGTCGTACTCCTTTAGCCTTCTCAGCATGTACCTCTTGGCCTTCTCAAACTCATCTTTGAAGGTCTGTGGGAGGTCGCGTCTCACCCCACCCATTATGGCGTATGTATGGGTAAGCCTGGCACCTGTAAGCATGTTTGCTAGGTGGACGAAGACCTCACGGTCGCCGAACGCCCACATGTACATAGTCGAGTGGTTAAGGAATATCCCACCTATCCCGAGGCCGTAGAGGTGGCTCGATATCCTGTTTATCTCACAAAGTACTGTTCTGAGGTACTTAGCCCGGGGAGGAGCCTCAACATCTAGCAGCTTTTCAACAGCTTCGACGAAGGGTAGTGTCACGTTGCAAGCATCTATTATTGTCATCCTCTCCACTGTCGGTATTACACGGACAAATTCACGAAGCTCAGAGAGCTTCTCCATCGTGCGGTGCACGTAACCTATGTCTGGGTCCACATCTACCACAATGTCTCCGTCAAGGTAAACTATGAGCCGCATGTGTCCTGAGGCCGGGTGCTGAGCCCCAACATTGAGGGCTACAACCCTATAGCCGTCCCTGGTGCCGAGATCCTCTACCTGGAAGCCAGGGAGCTCGGTGTGCATCTTCTAGCACCGTGCCAGGCACCACCAGCGTCAAACGAGCCACGATGTGTTAGGGGGAAATAGGAAATTAAAGCTCTTCTCTCAAAGGATTTCGCGGAGGCTGGAACCTATGAGCCAGAGCCAGCCCAGCAGGCTGGAGGAGGCCTTAAAGCCCTACGCGCTGTCGTTCGAGGCCCGCGAGAACTACACCGCTGTTGTAGTGCGCCCCGAGGCGATACGCGAGTCCGTCAAGACGCTAATGGGGCTTGGCTACGACTACCTCCTTAGCATAAGCGGCGTTGACCTTCCAAAGGAGGACAAGATCAAGGTGGTGTACCACTTTACGCGAAGCAGCGACCCGCGCAGCCTCGTGGCCCTCGAGGTTCACCTACCCCGCTCGAACCCCGTCGTGGACAGCATACACGACATAGTGCCAGCAGCTTACTACCAAGAGAGGGAAGAGCACGAGATGCTTGGGATAGAGTTCCGCGGGCATCCGGACAAAAGGCACCTCCTGCTCCCAGAGGATTGGCCAGAGGGCACTTACCCGCTTAGGAAAGACTTCAAGGTTCCGGATGAGCCGACAGTTTCGAAGAAGCAGAGCAAGCCTATCTGGGAGCTAAAACCCGAGCTGAAGCCGAAGGAGGATGCAAAGAAGGAGGGAGAGGGGGGCAGCTAGGTCACCGAAGGCGTAGTATGTTGGTGGTGCAGATTGTATATGTAGTTGCTAGCTTAGCTGACCAAGTCAAGCCACGCAACCGCAGCAATTGCTAGCAGCTGAGGGTCTAGGGCAGCTTACATCGCTGCACGAGGCAAAAAGACACGCCCACAAAGGGCAACATAGTAAGGATATAGGCGGCTTATTCGAAGCATTAATCACCTATGCCGGTAAGCTCCTAGGCGCGGAGACTGCTACCTTTAAGTGTTCCTCTGCCCTTCTGTACACCGGCGCCATCAGCTCTTCTAGCTTCTTCTTGTCTTCAACGTCTCTTGGCTTCCACTGCCCCGAGCGCACTTTCTTTTGCAGATGCAGTATGGCTCTGGCTACAGCCTCCGGCGGAGGCGGACAGCCGGGCACATAGTAGTCCACGGGAAGTATGTCCTGAACCATCACAACATTGTAGCTGTTGTAGAAGATGCCGCCAGTAAATGCGCACGCCCCCATGGCTATGACAAACTTTGGCCACGGCATCTGCTCCCACGTGACGCGGGCTACCCTGGCCATTTTACGTGTGAGAGTGCCCTCGATCAAAATCATGTTCGTGTTCCGCGGGTGCGTGAAGGGGAGGCTGCCTAACCTCTCCGCATCGTACTTGGGCGCATATGTTGCAGCAAACTCCGCTCCACAACAGCTTGTGGTCAGATGGACAGGCCAGAGGCTAAAGCTTATTCCCCAGTCGCGCAGTGTCCTTATGGGCGTCTTCTCTATAAGCCACTTGGCTGCCTTCCTAGCAGCCTCCTCGAGGTTTCCTACCAGTATAAGGCCCATCCTCCAGTCGCCGGGAGGAGCCAACGGCCTCAACCCCCATGTCTTCCCTCATAGGGAGCTTGGCTATTTTAAATAGTGGCGCTGCCCACCAATCCTAGAGGTTGCGTGCAAAAAGCTAAGTTCCGGGTAGGCAAAGTTTAAGGAGGTTTGAATTAAGAGCTTCACGGGGGACGGGGTTGGCAGCAGACGCCGCTATCTCCCTGCTGGTGACGCTGATACTTGTCCCTGTAACACTCATCGTTGCAGTGGCTTTCCTCATGCTCGGTACACGGTCGCTGGACCACAGGCTCAAGAGGCTACGCTATGAGGCCGGTAACCCTCCTGAAGGGCGGAGTAGGTTCCCAACGCTATATCAGTACTTCGGCTACGTGGTCATGTTCATAGCCCTTGACCCCGTGTTCATGTTGCTGTTCCTGCTTCCCGTAGCTCTCGCCGAATGGGGCAGAGCCTCAGTCCTCACGCTGGTCTCGGTGCTAGTACTCCTACCGCCGATAGTCTACGCTGTTAGGTATGCCAAGAGGGTTGACTACTGGAGCCTAGAGTGAGCCTCCCAGGCAACCCCCTAGCAGCATTTTCCGTCAGGCATTCAGACCACCATTTTAATACCACAAGGGACAAAGAACACGTGAGCACATACTTTTCACAGATGCGGCCAGTGGGGTTGTGCCTTGAGCTCCATAAGGATAGGAGACTATGTTATTCTCCAGGATAGGCTGTACACGGATACCGACGAGTGGGTTTTGCGCGAAGGGGATATCGTAATAGTCGGGATAACGGACTACGCTCAGAAGAAGCTAAGAGACATAGTTGGCGTGGAGCTTCCAGAGCCTGGATCGAAGGCCAAGCGTGGAGAAGCTATTGCCAGCATAGAGTCCGTGAAGGCTGCTGCCGATGTGTACGCACCGGTCTCTGGCGAGGTCGTTGAGGTTAACGAGCGCCTCTACGACGAGCCCGAGCTCTTGAACAGGGATCCCTACGGCGAGGGCTGGATGTTCAAGCTAAGGTTGGAGGATGAGAAGGAGCTAGAAAACCTTCTAACGCCGGAACGGTACGCGGAAAAGATAAAGGAGAGAGAAAAGCTGGCCTAGGGGCGCTGGTTATCTAAAGTCTAAAGCTGCCACGCTTCACGACCTTTCCAGTCTTTTTCCAGTCACCGCGCACTTCTACATCAACTCCCCTAAGTTTGTGGATGTAATTTATGGCTGCCAGCGCCGCAGCTGCACCCATGCCAGCCGATATCACTGCCTGCTTGAAGGGCATGTCGGTGACATCCCCCGCTGCGAAAAGGCCGGGAGTCTTAGTTTCCCCCACCTTCGATACAACTATCTCCCCCCTTTCGTTCAAGTCCACAAGCCCGCTTACAAAGCTCGTATCAGCTTCGTAGCCCAGCTCCACGAACACGCCCTCAACCTCAAGGACTTTCTCTTCGCCGGTAGCTCTGTCCCTAACTACAAGCGCTGTGACCCTTTTCCCATCACCTTCCACGCGGACGGGCTCGTGGTTTTCGAGTACGGTGACATTTGGGGCTTTCCTCAGCCTCTCCAAAAGCTCCGCACTGCCAAAGGCCTTAGTAGGCGTAACGTAAAACACAGCCGGACATATGTCCGCTAGCAGCGAGGCGGCCTCAAGACCCTGGTATCCGAGGCCCACGACCGCAACACGCCTTCCACGGTATATGGGGCCGTCGCATATAGTGCAGTAACTTATGCCACGTCCTTCGTACTCCCTCTCTCCGGGTACGCCCATTCTCTTGGGGGTCTTCCCCGAGGCCACGATAACAGCATCCGCAATGTATGTGCGTCCTCGGCTGCTGACTAGCTTGAACTTGCCGCTCTCAAGCCTCTCGATACGGACTATCCGCTCTCCTAGCCTGAACTTGGCACCAAAAGCCTCAGCTTGTCTCTTGACCCTGAGAGCAAGGTCAGAGCCGCTCACCGGCTCTAATCCTGGGTAGTTCTCTATTACGCTGGCCTGTAGCAGTTGTCCTCCAAGATCGGCGCTTACCACAAGTACGCTGAGTCCCTGGCGAGCTAGGTACATGGCTGCTGTGAGGCCAGCTACGCCTGCCCCGACCACAACGACGTCGTATTCCTGCACAGCCTCTGCGCCAGCCACTGTCACCACCCAAGCGGTGATATGAAGCTTGGGGAGCCTAAATATTGCGAGACAGCTGCCTCCCATTCGCGTGCAAGGCCCAAGTACACATAATTTTGGCTGAAGCAAGAAGCTGGAATGCCAGCCCTTAAGCTCCTACCATGTCATGTTCGAATGCGAGCGCTCGCAGCCACAGCATCGCCGAGACTTATGGCAGGTTTATATGATCAACATGAAAATATATAAGCTTAATATTTTGTTTGATATCGACACAATCAAGGGGGTGCTTGTGGACATAGTTAAAATCGTGCTCGCCATAGCAACAGCAGTGGGTTTTGCAGCATCGCTAGGAGGCTACGTGGAGTACAAGCGCTCGCTCAGCGGGGGAAGCCTTATCTGCAGAGCCGAGGAGGAAAAGGGCTGCAGCGCTCTGTACATGCTGCCTCAGGCTAGGCTTCTAGGGGTCGTGCATCTATCAGAGGCTGCACCGATATACTTTACGATCATGCTAGCTGGGGTCGCAGCCTTCCTTCTAACAGGATCGACTGCGCTTCTGTACCTGCTAATTGCTCTGGCGATAGGAGGCGCTCTGCTCGTACCGTACCTCGTGTACCTTGAGTGGCTGGTAAGGACCTTATGTATCTGGTGCACAATAATGCATGCGTCCATAATCACCGACACAGTGGTGCTAGCCATACTCGCATTCAAGGTGGCTGCCGCGCCACCACTAGCAACATAAATCGCTACCGCTGCTATCACGAACCCAGCCTCTAATGTTTATTAGGTTAACAGCAGCATATAAGTCTGCACGGCTCCTTGGGCGTGGATGAAGAACGGGCTACCAGACCGAGACGTAAGTCGATGGCGTAGAAACCTCGGGGGCGACACGCCGACCTCTCTGACACCGGACCGCTACGGCTTTAGCGCTACAATCACCTTCCTCGTTAGGGATCCGTGGACCCTCATGTAGTGGAGTTCGACAGGTTTCAAACCTGCTTTCTCGACAAGCTCCTCAACGTCGACCCAGTGGGGCGCAGCCGAGGAAATGTACCTTCCGCGTCTGAGCACCCTAGCAACCTCTTCAAGGAAGCCCAAGAAGAGGGTTTCGAGGGGCACACCTCGCGTGGACACGCTACGGCCATAGGGTGGATCCGTGCTTACGGCGTCTATGGAATTGTCCCGCAGGGCCGTAAACCTTGCATCCCACACCACCACGTCGGTATGAGAACCTCCCCCGTAAAATGAGACGTTTGCTAAAGCACCTTTGGAGAGCCTCTCGTCTAGCTCGCCACACAGCGTGATCAACCCCATGTCTGCTGCCTCTATAGCAAAGCCCCCTGATCCACAGAACGGGTCGAGGTACAAGTCACCAGGACGCGGTCTGGATAAGTTAACAAGGGCCCTAGCGAGCCGGGGGTCAAGGCTCCCAGAATAGAAGAAAGGCCTCTTGCTTGGGCGTCGCGCGTTCAACCTACGTAGGTCTCTCTCGCCCTCCTTGAGCCCCACGATCAAGGTGTCGGCATAGAGCAGCAATCGCAGTTCTTTCGTGTAGCTTTTGGGGGATAGCGCGATACCGCACTCACTAACATGCTTGGCAAGCTTTGAGGCGAGCCTCCCTGCTATAGCTGTGCTATCCACCTTCAAGAGCCCTCTAAGCTCCTTCGCGCTGACACGCAGGGTGGAGCCTGGCCCTAGAATCGAGCACAAAGAGGCGGCGATCCTGCTAGCTAGCTCGCCCACATTATCGTCTCCGACTTCGCTGGCGTGCACCACGTCTAGGAGCCTGCCAACTTCCACTATCATGCCGGAACGCTCAGCTACTGCACGTAGCACAGGACAGCTCGAGCTGATCAGAACAATTCTGTCTGCAACCTCACGGATCTCCGATGTGCAGTCTAGGATTGAAAGAAGAGCTCTTAGCTCGGCAAGTGGAATAGTTGCATGCACGCCAGAGAGAAGCGCGTAGTGCGTAGCCCTCTTCATGGCAAGCGCTCCTCGTACAGGGCGCCCTCAGCCCACCATACTCGCTCTCACAGTGCAACTTCACAATGATAAGTGTAGATGTAAGCAGCAGAAGAAATTAGGGTTTTGCTCACATATGGTTTCCTCGGCCGAACGGCAGAGGGGGTTATAGCTGAATGGTCCTGGTGCGGGTTGAGGCTGAGGTAAGGCCCACCGAGAGCGTAGAGAAGGTTAAACAAGCTGTGCTAGCGTTCTTTGAGCCCGATACTATCAAGGTAGAGGACCTAGGAGACGAGTATAAGATCCTCTACGCGGAGTCCAGAAGCCTTCAAAGCCTGGCAAAGCTCCACGAAAAGCTCAGAACAGAGCGCATACTTGACGCAGCCCGCGCGTACATGGTGAGGGGGATAAGCGGCGCAGCTGTCATGTTCAAGTTGAACAAGCAGGCAGCCTATGTTGGCCGTATAAGCTTCGTGGATGCAGATAGCGAAGCACCACTCGGCCCAATAACTGTGGTAATAGAGCACAGAAACCCCATGGCTGTAGTGGACTGGCTGGCACCTCCAACGAAGATGGGGAGACCTATATACGAAAAAGCAATACCCACCGAGTAGCCGCCTCCCACCGAAAACCTTCCTACGATGACATTCTCGCTACGAAGAGCTTAAGCCTCGAGTAATCGTAGAACACCTCAACGCCGGTTAGTCGAGGCAAGTTGAACACAACCGAGACTTCTGTCACCATACCTCTGATCTTGTACTCCTCATCTACTATGGGCATAGCACTTATGCCACGCTTTCTCATACTCCTCAAAACATCGTCGAGGGGGGCGTCCAGCTTGCTGAATATGGGGCTTCCAGCCATCACCTTTGCAACGGGCGTGGCGAGCACTTCTTTGTCCCTTCCCTCCTTTAGCCTCTTCATAACGTCCCTTCTCCCAATAAAGTCTATGATATCCCTTGCAGTCACGACACCCACTAGCCTCCCTTCCTGATCGCCAACCGGCAGGTAGAAGTGCCTCGTCTCTATCATCTTGTCTATTACATCGCTTATGGAACTATCCTCCATCACCGCGGGCACACGCTCCATGACTTCGTGCGCAGCAATGTGCATCGGAGTCAGTGCGAGCAGCGATATTATGTGGCGCGTCGATATTATCCCGAGCAGATAACCTTGATTATCGGTTACGAACGCCGCCCCCACGCGTCTCCGCACCATCTCCTCAATAACCTCTTCGACACCGAATTCTCCCACGATAAATGCTATTGGATCATTATTCATTATCTCCTTTACCTTTTTGTTAGATAGGTGGCTGAATACGGATCCCCTTTCCGAACCAGCCCTTATGGCTGACAGAACCTCGGTGATCGATATCATTCCAATAAGCTTTCCATCAAAGTCGGTAACAGCTCCGTAGCGTGCACCTCTCTCATCCAGCGAAAGCAGAGCATCCAGCACTAGCGCATTTTCTTCAAGGACAACCGACGGTGGGTAGTGCCCGAGAAGGACAAGCTTATGCGGCTTCACTGTACTTGCCCCATGGGCTCACTCCAGTCGAGGGGAAATATCTTTGCCGCCAAGAGGCTCCGTGACACCGGGTGCTACCCCTAGAGCGGCGGCACCGGCTGTTCGGCTCCACACGCATCGCATATCAATATCCACGCCCTTTCGCGCCGCACGAGCCTGGTATCAGGAGCACCGCACGTTGGACATATAACATAGGTTTTAACGAATCGCTGTATTAAGCTGTTCAGGGAAGATGTTGAGATCCTAACGTTAAGGGCCAGCATACCCGCCTCCTCATCATAATTACCGCTGGTACCGAGCTCCTTTAGGAGGTAGGTCATTAGCACCCTAGGCTCACGTCTCATGACGTCAGCCAGCTGCTTGAAGTTGCGTATAATCGTCCTCCTCCCTACCCTCTCGACAGCCAACGCAGGGAGCTCGAACCTAGAAGCCTTAGAGGCTCGAGTAGGCAGCTTGGAGTAGAGCCTCTCAAGCAGCTGCTCGTAATCAAATAACAGCTCCTTCTCCTTGCTCACAGTTGTACCCCCTACCCTGGTGGAGAAGGTGAACTATTAGGGTTTTGTGGCACCATGAGCAGCAAAGGAGGGTAAATCTGACAACTGACGAAGCATACACCAGAATAGCTAAGCCACCTCATCATTTAGATGAGGCTCAGACAAGTAGGTGGAGCCGGGGGCAGGCTAATAAGATGGGTAACTAAATGTCCGCATCTGGGAAAGCTCGTGGATAATCGTAGAGAGAGCACCGACCTCGTCTACATGAAGATACACTCTAACGAGCAGGGCACTGTCGTTGCCATATGCGATGCCGAGCTTCTCGGTAGAACTTTTAGCGAGGGCGACGTGAGGCTGCATGTAGACCCTAACTTCTACGCCGGAGAGCTTGTTCCGCTCAGCTATGCAATAGAGAGAGCCCGCGAAGCTGAGATTTTGAACCTGGTAGGCGAGAGGGTTGTATCAGCCGCCATCGAGGCGGGATACGTGCATCCAGCATCCGTCATAAAGGTGGAGGGGGTTCCTCACGCGCAAAGTATCAGAATACCCTTTGAGTGAGCAATAGCCGAGTGACACCAGGCCTCACGCCATTTTGTTGCTCCACGGGGTAAACCTCCTGGTGGTGAAAGCGGGAGACATGTGCAACTCGAGGATCTCCACCCTCGAGCTGACGCTAAGATCGCTGAGAGAGGTCGAGGAGTCCCTTAGGGAAATCCGGAGATCCTTTGCCGTAAAGCCTGCTAGCACCTCCACGCTAAAATTCACGATAGCATCTTCAGCAGCTTCAGCTATGCTTGCAGCAGCCGGGTTCAACCCCCTCCTGATCACAGCAATTAGAGCACCGATAGCTGCTCTGATGTTGTCCAAGAGACGGAGCAAACACCTTCAAGAGGTGCAGCTTTTAGTATGGCTTGAGTTAGAGCAGAATTTTTCCAACTTTTAGCCACCGCGAGCCCCTCCGGCAGTATGGTTAAGACCACGCGCTGTTCGAGAGGTTTTACTTTCGCTGTGAGAGCGATTTCGAGAACAAGCCCGCTAGTAGCATACCCTACTACAAGTGAGCCGAGGCCTAACTGCTACACTAAACAGTATTAGACAGTACAGTTATAGCTATAGGGCGCCGGCGCGTTGACACGTTACGCATAATATCCTACCACCGGCATGCACACAGCATGGTAGGAGAGATTGGCCCGAAGACCTATCTACGAAGAAGAATACGAAGGCTTAGTGCTCATGGAGTTTGAGGAGTTCGAGGTAGCAAAGCCCAGCTTCCTCGTCCTAGGCCTTCCGGACACTGGACTCGTGGGGGCGATCTCCTCTAACCACATCGTAGAGCAGCTCTCGCTACGGGAGGTAGCCGGAATCGACATGCCGATGATCGGGCCTCCGCTCGCCATTATAATCAACAGTGAGGTTAAGACACCACTTCGCATACACCATGGTAACGGCGGCAAGATATTGGCCTTGACTTCGGAAGCTCCTGTACCGGCTACAGCAATGCATGCCCTAAGCAAGCTACTTGTGGACTATGCCTTGAAGCGAGGGATAGATTATATCATATCCATAGTTGGCTTGGCCAGCCCCAACAGAGTCAACGTCGAGAAGCCTAGGGTCTACTGGCTAGCCAGCAACCCTCGCGCCGCAAAACTAGTGGAGGGTCTAGGTGTAGATAACTTCGCAAACGGCTACCTAGTGGGACCCTACGCACTAGTGCTGAAGGAGGCCATAAGAAAGAGGGTTGCCAACTTAGTCCTTCTAGCTGAATCTTTCGTTGACTTTCCTGACCCCGAAGCAGCTGCACAAGCCCTAGCTGTGCTCTCGAGGATACTAAGCGTAAATATAGACGTGTCTAAACTGCTCGAGCAAGCCGAGATGATAAGGCTGAGGCTCAGAGGGCTCATGAAGCAGACGAGGCAAAGCATGGCCGAAATGGGCGGCCCTAGCCCCCTAATGTACTCCTAGTGCAGATCATAGGGTGACTGGCATGGGATTCTTCGACGAAATAGAGCAAGAATTCCGCAGGTTAAGACGAAGACTTCTCAGAGAGGTTGATAGAGTCTTGTCAGAGCACCTCTACATAGCACGCGAATGGACCAGCGAGGGAAGCCTCAGACCACTGTACACTCTCTACGAGCAGCCGGACAAGTACACCATACTCATCGACCTTGCCGCCGCAGACACCTCATCTCTGGAAGTCAAGGTTGTGGATGACTTGCTCGTAGTAGAGGCTAAACTCGAAAGGGACATGCGCCTCGGAGACATCTACGGCGACATATCCGTGCGCGAGGTAGTAGTCCGCAGCTACAGAAGCGAGATCCCGCTACCCCTCGATGCCGACCCCAGCGGAATGAAGGTTGAAGTTCTAAGGTCGAAGATAGTTAAGGTCGATATTCCGCGTAGGCGCCTACGAAGAGGGGGACTGTAACCGGCACGCTCCTAAAGCTCGACGTGATGGTGGAGGCGCAGTGTGCCTTAAGCCGGAAGTTGAAGTGCCTAAGTCCCATCCAAGGTACTTGAGCCTTGTTCAGCGCGAAACTTTGGTAGAGGGGTGGAGAAGGGGTATAGTGGTACCGGAGGGGCTGATAGCGCACGGCCGCGGGGAGTGCTTCGACTACCTAATAGGAGAGCGGACAGAGAGGTTTGCTGCTAAGGCCATAGAGGCTGCTGCTGCACAATTGTTGCTCGCCAAGAATCCGGTGATATCTGTAAACGGAAACACCGCCGCTCTAGCTGCTCAGCACGTGGTGGAGCTGGCCTCTGAGGTGGGAGCTGCAATAGAGGTAAACCTTTTCTACAGGACAGAGGAGCGTGCACGCAGAATCAAGCAGCTGTTAGAGTCCTGTGGCGCAAAGGAGGTGCTTGGCGTAGACGACGCTACAGAGCACATACCAGGCCTTGAGCACCCAAGGGGCTTGGTGAGCCCACGAGGCATATACAGTGCAGATGTCGTGCTCGTCGCGCTTGAGGATGGAGACCGCACCGAGGCTCTAAGGAGGATGGGCAAAAGTGTGATAGCGATCGACCTAAACCCCCTGAGTAGGACAGCGCGGGCGGCCAACATAACCATAGTAGACAACGTTGTGCGCGCGATGCCGATGCTCGTGGAAGCCGCTAGAAGGCTCAAATCCAGGCCCAAGGAGGAGCTTAAGGCCATCGTAGCGAGCTACGACAACGAGAAGACCCTTGCAGAGGCGCTTGAGCACATCTCGCAAAGGCTTGTTGCGCTTGCCCGGAGCGGGAAAATCACGCTACAGCTGTAGACATACGCAATTTCCTATCCAGACGCTAGAGGGGGCACAGCACGCAGGGCCGCGGCCTAGAGCTTCTTAACCAGTTGGGTAGGAGTATAAGAGGTGCTTCAAGAATACACAGAATTGGAATTCGGAACAAGCACCCACAGAGAATAGTCTTGGGGTCAACAACAGCATGTTTACGCTGATCGTGCGCAGCAAACGAGATGCCGACGCTGTTAAGGCTTCATTGAGCAAGTTCTACACAGAGTGGAACATAGATGTTAGAACACTGCACGGCGCGCGGAGACCGGAAGAGATGCTTGAAACTATAATGGACGTAGCATCCTCACCTCGATTTGTGCTTGTTATGCTAGGCCGCGAGGACAAGGAGGCTGCTGCTGAAGTTGAGAGGAACGCGCCTCCTAACGTCTTTGTCCACGTAGTCCCCCGCGCTAGAGTTAGGAATGCCCGCATAGAGATGATAGCCAACGAGCTTGCAAAGCTGAAGGCTATGCCTCGCTTGCTTGTAACATGGGATAGCAAAGAAGGAGCATACCTGCTTAAGCGAGGCGGAAGATCTCTTCAAGATCACTGGTTCGATCCCGCGTTCGACGTGTTCTTCGGCTCACAGGGACTCCGGAACATCCTTAGGAGGGCAGGCGTGGAGGTTGGCGAAAACCCGCTGGTGGTGAGAAGACGTGGAGGGGTTCACTACGTCTACCAGGGTAGCACCGTCTGCGCGGAGTTCGTTATCGAAGACGCGGGCTTCTCGCCCAAGGTGAAGAAGGCCGATTCTTGCACACAGCATGTAAGCGTCGATCTATCTAAGCTGCTGGAGAGCAATAGGGATGTTCTCGAACTCTATGAGAGAATTTCAGTAAACTTCCTCAGAAGCTTAGGTGACTTCGACACTGTTATCGTGCCGTGGAGCGGAGGCAAGGACAGCACTGCAGCTCTGCTGTTAGCTATCGAGGCGTTCGGCAAAGATAAGGTCGTGGCGGTCTACGGTGACACGGGCACAGAATTTCCGCACACAGGCGAGTACGTTGAGAGGGTTGTCGAGAAGCTAGGTGTAGAGCTTGTCAAAGCCTATGCAGGGGTGGACAAGGTTCTACGTTCCGGGGCTGCCCCCCTCCCCACCCACGATAACCGATGGTGCACCGGGATGAAAATAGACGCAATTGAATCCACTATATCTAAGCTGGGCTCTGGGCGAACACTTGTAGTTGTGGGAGATAGGGACGCGGAGTCCCCGAGAAGGAGTATGCGACCTCCACTGCGCAAAACCAGGCGTGGAAGCTTCACCATAGCTGCGCCCATAAAAATGTGGGGAGCAGCGCACGTGCAACTCTACATAATGAGCAAGGGGCTCCCGCTAAACCCCCTTTATGAATACGGCTTCTACAGGATAGGCTGCTACATGTGCCCATCGCTGAGAAGCTGGGAGCTCTACATAATGACAACAACGCCCGAGATCCACTACAGGCTTCTAAAGAGTAAAATCTACCGTAGCTTCATAAGCACTAGGCTTAGGAGAAGTCACGCTAAGCCTGCAACTGTACCTGCGAGCTGCGCTGCTTTCAGTGAAGACTACGACCTGCCGGTATGCGGTGGTTGATGGAGGCTTGCTCCTCCACCGAGCAGAGGAGTTCTCGGTCGAAGAGCTGGATCTACCGTCTGCTGCTATCAATGTCCTCAAAAGATACGGGTACAGAAAGCTATACCCTCCTCAAGTTGAGGCCATAAAGCGGGGGGTTCTGGAAGGCAGAAGTGTGGTAGTGGCAGCGCCTACTGGGGCTGGTAAAACTCTTGTTGCGCTGCTTGCCACCATCAAGGCCCTCTCTGTGCGGAATAACTGCAAGGCTGTTTACATGGCCCCTCTCAAAAGCATCGTATACGAGAGGGCGAGGGAGTGGAGGGCGATCCTAAGTGAGCTAGGCTACACCGTGGAGATCTCCACCGGGGATTACGACGTACCAGAGCCAGAGCTTGAAAGAGCCCAAGCCATCCTCACAACATACGAGAAGCTAGACTCTCTTCTAAGACACAACGTGAAGTGGATCAGCAACGTGTGCCTTTTGATCATCGACGAGGTCCACATGGTTGGTGACAGAGAACGAGGCCCCGTAATAGAGGTCGTGATAGCACGCTTACGCAAGCTACTTGCCGACGGCCTTCAAGTGATAGCCCTAAGCGCCACGTCGCCAAACGTAGAGGAGCTGGCTACATGGCTTGGAGCTGAGTATGTGAAGAGCGACTGGAGGCCGGTGAAGCTTCGCGAGGGGGTTGCATACCGCCACAAAATATTGTGGGATCAAGGCCCCCCATCAAAAGTGCCCAAGTACGTAGGCAAGCTCTCGATAGACGCTGCACTCGAAGCAGTATACTCTGGAGGACAAGCAATAGTCTTCGCACAATCCCGAAGGAAGGTGCAGGAATACGCAGAGTACGTTGCCCAAGCAAGCCTCGTAAGATCCATCTTAAAGAAGGAGGAGCTCATGGAGCTTGGCCAACTCGTCAATGCTAGGTTAGCCGGAAGATCGGAACACCGCGAGCTAAACACGCTTCTCTCTAGGCTCATGATGCAGGGCGTAGCATTTCACCATGCAGGCCTCGCATCGTATCAGAGAGAGGTTGTCGAAGAAGCCTTCCGCAGAAGGCTGATAAAGCTCATCTTTGCGACACCAACCCTTGCAGCTGGCGTAAACCTCCCAGCACGCAGGGTTATCGTAGATAGCATGCACCGCTTCTCCGCATCGAGAAGAAGCGAGCGCATCAAGGTTTCGGAGTATAAGCAGATGGTGGGGAGAGCTGGGAGGCCGGGGCTCGATGAGGTGGGAGAGGCAGTTCTAGTTGTTCGCAGCAAACATGAGGTGGATCTAGCGTACACAAGGTATGTTCAAGGATCCCCGGAGCCCGTCCTCTCCCAGCTAGCCTCGGAGAGGGCTCTAAGGAACCAGCTTCTGGCGGTCATAGCATCAACCGACTCCACGGAGGTGAGTGAGCTTGAAGAGGTCTTTAGTAAGAGCCTATACGCTGTACAGTTCGGGCACACGCATGAGCCTATACTCTCCACACTAAGGCTTCTCGAGAAGCTCGGGCTAGTGGAGGTTCAGGGCGGTTGGAGAATCAGAGCAACACTTCTTGGGAAAAGAGTCTCGCAGCTGTACATAGACCCTATCACAGCCGACAGAATGGTAAAGTTTCTGAAAACTTTCACCGGAGCTGCTATCCCACTAGACAGAGTTTTGTTCGTCATAACATGGAACCCGGATGCAGTCCGAGCCAGACCACCCAGATACCTTCACGAGCCGCTGGAGCTTGAGGCAGAGGATATCCTCGAGTCGATCGGATTCAGACCATACATAGACGTTGGTGAAGCTGATATAGCCATAGCTGCTGAGGCCCTCTACACGTCAGAGCTCCTCGAGGCTTGGATTAAAGGAGAGGACGAAGACAACATACTCTCAAGGTTCGGCGTGGATCCTGGAGACCTAGCCAGCATCATCGAGGCTGCAACCTGGCTCGCACATTCATTTCATCAAATAGCTCTGCTGTTTAGGCACCCAGCATCAAGCTTCTTAGGAGACCTTGTTCTGAGGGTAAAGTATGGTGTTCCCTCAGAGCTTGTAGATCTGGTCAAGCTTCCACAAATAGGGCGGGCAAGGGCGAAAGCGCTCTATGAAGCTGGAATACGTACACTGAGCGACGTTGCCGAATCTGACCCCGAAACTTTAGCCAAAATTGCAAGAGGTCTCGGAGAGAGGCAGGCACAAATGGTGATTGAGCAGGCTAGGAAACTCGTTAGAAGCCGATCAAGGTCCAGTAACGGTTAGGCGCTGTTCTCGATTACGCTTTTCAAACCCTTCTTAACGCTCTTCTGGAGACCTATTTTAAGTGGAAGAAATCTAAAATGGATTTAATCTAGGCATGCACAGCCAGGAGAGATGGAGGAGGTGAAGAGGTCATGGCCGAGATAAGGGAGGTTAAGCCCATCAAGGAGGTAAAGCGTGTTGGCGTTCACAGCCACATACGAGGTCTGGGCCTTGACGAGAAGGGTAGAGCAAAGAAAGTGGCTGACGGCATGGTGGGGCAGCTGGAGGCGCGCGAAGCTGCCGGGATAATAGTCAGGATGATAAAGGAGGGCAAGATGGCGGGGCGGGGGGTACTCCTTGTAGGCCCGAGCGGCACAGGCAAGACAGCTATAGCTGTTGGAATAGCCCGTGAACTCGGTAGCGACACCCCGTTCGTTTCGATTAATGGTTCAGAAATCTATAGTACCGAGCTCAAAAAGACTGAGCTCCTGCACCAAGCTATACGCCGAGCAATAGGCGTCAGAATCAAGGAGACAAGGCAGGTCTACGAGGGTGTCGTTGCAGGGGTGCGTGTGGCTTACGTGAAGCACCCGTTTAACCCATACGTAAGGGTTCCCCGCGAGGCCGAGCTGACCCTCGAGACTAAAGATGATACAAGGAAGCTGAGGGTAGGCGAGGAGATAGCAGCACAGCTCCTCCAGCTTAGGGTTAGACGGGGCGACGTGATATGGATAGACGCAAGAACGGGCGAAGTTAACAAGGTAGGCCGCGTCTGCGAGAAGGAGAGGGAAGAGCTGACGGTATACAAGTGTGTGGAAAAGCCCGAAGGTCCTGTGAGGAAGGAGAAGGAGATAGTCTACACGTTAACCCTTCACGATCTTGACATCTCTTTCGCTGCTCAGCGTGCTGCATTCGTCAGCTTACTAGGGATGCCAGCAACGCGTGAAATACCGAACGAGGTTAGGCAGAGCGTTGACGAGCAGGTGAAGAAGCTGGTGCAGGATGGAAGAGCTGAGCTCGTCCCCGGGGTCCTCTTCATCGACGATGCTCACATGCTCGATATAGAGGCCCTTAGCTTCCTCACGCGCGCGATGGAGGAGGGCGAGCTCTCTCCCATAATAATACTTGCAACAAACCGCGGCATAGCAAGGATCAGGGGTACAGACATAGAGGCTCCTCACGGAATGCCACTCGATCTGCTTGACAGGCTCCTCATAGTTAGGACGAGGCCGTACACAGCCGACGAGATACGTGAAATACTTAGGCTGAGAGCAGACGAAGAGGAGATACCGCTTGGCGAAGATGCCTTAGAGGAGCTTACCAAGATAGGAGTAGAAAGGAGCCTAAGATACGCTGTCCAGCTAATGGAGCCTGCTAGGATAATAGCTGAGAGAGAGGGCAGAAGCAGAGTCACAGCAGAGGATGTTAGGAGGGCTGCAGAGTACTTCGTAGACGTTGGCGAGAGCGTCAAGTATGTTAGGGAATACGAGGATAAGTTCCTCAAGTAGCGCTCCTTTTATACGTACCTGTCTGTCATTTACACCATCAGGGTCGCAACGTTTTGTCGTCACCCGGGATCTCATATTATGCGCAAGTCTTACGTCGCTTCATTGGAGAGCTGGCGAGGCTCAGCCCACCCACCTTTCAAAAGGTAACAGCTGCCTTGAACAGCCATAGAGAGAATGCCGTAGATCTGCTTCGAGCGTACATGGCTGGCCTCCTAAACCTTGGCTTCCTATGGTTCATATGGGAGGATAAGTGCAAAGCCACAGCCAAAGCCGCGCACGTCTGCAGGGAGGTGAGAGAGCTAACACGCACGAATCCAGCACAGGGGCCTGTCTACTACTTCAGCAGCCAGATAAAAACAATTCTTATGAGGTTCTACCTAGATTTTACTCCTGGCCTCTTCCTGCCACGCTGGCTAATGACCTTCTCTTATCGCCAGAAGCAGGACATTAGAAAGTTCCTCTCAAAGCTCGCCATAGAGGAGCAGGCTTCACGGCTACCGTACTATATGTCGTTCATGCTTGGCGTGGATGCAGCATTTCGGGCTGCCGTTAATCACTATAACCTAAAGGGATCGGAGCAAAGCTATATAACGTCAAGCTACGTGTACTGGGAGATAATCAGACCGCTTTCAATACCATCCATAGCTTACGTTAAGAGGGTGTCAGAGCACCGCTCAGAGGATCTAGAAAGGATTTACGCAGAGGTACTTGAGACCGTCGCCGAGCATCTGAAAGGCAATGATAGCCAGCCTGTACCTCCCAGACTCGTCACACCGTACCTCGAAAAGGCTACGGCGATAATTAGGGAAGACGTCCTTTCAGCTCTCAAGAGGCTTCGCGCCAGGCTTGGAGAAGGAACATGATCTGAAGAAGATTGCACAGAAACGACATGGAGGGGTAGGCTAGGAACACTGCTAACTTGACGCTAAAAGCATAGCCTATGAACAGTCAAAACGTCAACAAAAATCTGCGTGTAGCTTCAAGATTGTAAACCGGCAGTGCTAATGCTCCTCAGAAGCCAAAGAGGCTCTCCAAGCCTGCTGCCAGCTGCTCCTCGCTGACCTCCTCCTTCTTCTCCTCCTCTTCCTTCTCCTTCTTCTCCTCCTTCTTTTCTTCGGCAGCTGCAGGTGCTGCTGCAGGCACAGCTGCAGGCGCCACTGGCATTGCGGTGGCAGACTTTATGACCTCGTCTATATCGATGTTTTTGAGGGCTGCAACCACCGCTTTTACCCTAGCCTCGTCGACCTCTATGCCTGCTGCCTCGAGCACCTTCTTGAGGTTCTCCTCAGTTATCTCCTTCTTAGCCGTGTGGAGCATCAAGCTTGCATATATGTACTCCATGCCCACCTCCTCCCTGATCTAGCTGCATAGCCCAAACGCCTAGAGCTGCATCCTAGGGCTATTTTACTTTTCACCCTAGCGCAGCAGCAAGAGGGATCGCGCCTCTTGACTATCTCCGGCAAGAGCCACCGGCATAGCACGCGTGTTCATAGCTGCTGCAGCGTTTCCCTCGACATCAAGCAGTATCAAGCCTAGGTTATCGGATCCAAACATCCTTGTATGCCTCGCAACAGCCGCTTCTGCAGCTTTGTCCACGGGAACACCTTGCAGCATGAGGTGTAACGCAAACATGCATGGCCTACCCAGCAATATGGTCTCTCCTATCCCGGTCGCTGAACATGCCCCAACACCTTTTTCAGCATAGAAGCCCGCTCCGGGAACAGGCGAATCCCCTATACGGCCGGGGTGCTTTAGCGCGATCCCCCCCGTACTAGCGCCAGCGGCTACTCTACCTCGGTAAGCAACCACAGCACCCACGGTATCCCCATAGAGGCTCGCAACAGACCTGGCCCATGCTGGACCTTCTCCATGCCGTAGCTTCTCTCTGAGCTCCCTCCACCTTCTGAGCGCCCTTTCGCTGGGTCCTGGATGGGGCTCTAGACCAAGCCTCCTAGCCAGCTCGTCTGCTGCACTACCGGCTATAATGATGTGATCCAACTTAGCTGCAACATATTCAGCCAACCTAATCGGGTTCTTAGGGTAGGTTACAACTGCGACTGCGCCGCTATGCAGCTTGTCGTCCATCAGCCCCGCGTCCATTTCCACACGGCCAGTGTACGTAAGCGTGCTGCCAACTCCGGCGTTGAAGACACCGCTGTTCTCCAGCACTTCTATCGATGCTGCAACGCCTTGAAGGGGCTCGTTATAACCCAAACCGGCCTCGGCCGCTCTTTTAGCCCACTCAAGAGCCTCTTGGATGTCCCTTTCAACCGCCCTCCAGGATCCCGCACCTCCATGGACAATCACAGCAACCTTTCCAAGGTGCAAGGGTCCAGCCACAGTGATAGAACCGAGCCTCCTTACCTGCAAGACCTCTCCTCCCGGTAGGCTCAGTGCCAGCGTTTCCTATCGCATCAAAGGTTTAAGCGGTTTTGTCCTGGGCTTGAGGCGCACAACTAAATATCCACCAGGTTGCTAGTGAGGATGTGGCAGGACATATTCACTTGGAGCCTAGCTGGAGCCAGACAAGTTCAGGGGTACGAAGGTGCCCTTGTTCTACATCGCCATAGAGGGGATAGACGGCGCCGGAACAACAACCCACAGCAGGCTGCTCCAAGAGAAGCTCTCTCAGCTAGGCTACTGCGTCCACACCATAGAGGAGCCTAGCAAGGGACCAGTGGGAGCTGTTATCAGGCACGCGCTCTCCCAGGGACCTTTCAGGCAGGACTTGATGACACTGCTTTTCGCAGCCGATAGACTATACCAATGGTATAACCACGTCGAGAAGATCGATAAAGACTGCGTACTAGTCGCAGATCGAAGCTTCATTTCAAGCCTCGTTTACCAGTCTCTGGACCTTTTCCCAGGGAGCGTTGATGTGGACTGGATCTATACAGTGAACAAGCACATACCTAAGCCCGACCTCGTCATATACCTAGATGTCGAGCCCGAGGTGGCCTTTGCCAGACTTGTTAAACGGGGTAAGCTCCGCGACATACCTGAGGAACTTGCAAACCTCCGTGCCCTTGCAGCCAGGTACCGGACCGTCCTCAGGATGTTGTCAGGGTTGACAACTATTGTCCCCATCAAAGGAAGCTCCAACAGGATAGACAGGCCTCTAGGGCTCGTCGCTCGGGAGGTGCTGCTAGCTGTGCTGGCTTCCCTCAAGTACAGGGAGCTGACCAGATCCACGCAGCGGTACGTCTCAGGCAGAAGCAGGTACAATGGGGACAGGCAGTGAGCTTGACAGGAGAGGAGGACGAGGGTTACACGAAGCGTAAACGGGCGGATGTCCTTGTAGTTGGGGGTGTAGGTTACCTAGGCTACAACATAGCACGTTACCATAGGGAAGTTGGGGATAGCGTAGCTGTAGTGGCAAGGCACAGTAGCGTTGCAAGGAGACAAAAGCTGGCAGAGGAGCTAGCCTCCCTGGAAGCCCGGATCAAGATTGTAGACGATCTTGGAAGAGCCGATGAGGCTTTAAGGGTTCTAGAGGAGCTAGGATGTCCCCACATCTCATACATAGTTGTAGGGAGGCTCCACGGAAGCTTCAGGGAGCTTTTGAGATCCAACGCCGAGCTGCCAGCCCTCTGGACAGACATAATCTCAAGGAACTGCGACAGCTCCCTCATTGTCTACACAAGCAACATCCTTGCTGCTGGCCGGCCTAGAAAAGCTGGAGAGCCCATAAAGGAAGAGGAAAACCACCTTGCAGGGCACGAACCCGTCGGCCTCCACAGCCTCTCTAAGATGGAGGGAGAAAGACGCGTCCTAAGCGTCTGCAGGAGGGGCAGAGCTCGTGTAGCAGTTATACGGGCTGGGCTTCTGGTGGGGAGGTGGTGTTATCACAGCGAGTGGAGGCTTTTCTATCGGCTGGCTAAGATAGGGGTAAGCTTCAGAGGAGGACCCCTTATCCACGCCGTAGCTGCAGTTGACGTCGCGAGAGCCGGCGACTTCATAGCCAGAAAAGCTGATGCTCCACGATGCATGTGGGCGTACGCTGTAGGGTGGCGCGGCTCTCTGTCGGATCTCCATGTAGCACTTTCCAGCATGCTGGGACACAAAATCCGGGTGCGGATACCTGCTCCTTCGGGCGGGATGCTCTACAGGATCCCGTTGCTTCCTCCGATCGTGAGGGAGATAGCTAAGCAGCAGGGACTTGTCTTCGAGCCCGCCCTGCTAAAAAACCTTGGGTTTAGCTTTACGCCCATAGAAGCTGCTCTGAAGGATGCCGCAAACTGGATGAAAGAGGTATGGGGGTAGTGCAGCTGTATTCACCTGGCCACTGAAAGCCAAGGTGACTGGCTAAAAACGGGATGTTGCTTACAAACATCTATGGGGTGTCTGCAAGTGGAATCAAACGAGCAGGTAAGGCCCGAAGAGCTTAGCTTTGAGGATGGAGCCTACCTGGTACGCCTTGCAAGGAGGAGTGTTGAACACCACCTTAAACATAAAACTCCCATCGACGTGAGGCGGGAGGCCTCTCCAAGGCTTATGCGGAAGGGGGCAGCGTTCGTAACCATAAACACGTTCCACACACCCTCCTACCGCGAACTCCGAGGCTGTATAGGGTTCATAGCCCCAATAAAGAGCCTGGCTGAAACTGTCGCTACAGTTGCACTTGACGCTGCATTTCGGGATCCACGCTTCCCACCTCTGAACGAGAACGAGCTTGACTACGTGACTTTCGAGGTTACCGTTCTCGGCCCGCTCGAGGCGCTACCACAGGATCCAAGAGGTAGGGCAAAAGCCATAACCATAGGGGTTCACGGCCTCCTCGTTCGTAGGGGGCTCTACCAGGGCGTTCTCCTACCCGAGGTTCCTGTTGAGTACCTCTGGGATGCTGAGACGTTTCTCGCCGAAACATGCGTTAAGGCTGGGCTGGATCCTTCCTGCTGGCTCGACCCACGCACCGAAGTTTACAGGTTTACCGCAAGAACGTGGCGTGAGAAAACGCCGCGGGGAGAGATCGAGGAAAGAGACCTAAGAAGGGAGTACAGGGAGGCGCTAATGCGCTACGCTAACTCCGAAGACTAATTTTAGGCAGGCAACCCCCGATACCGCGCAGGTAAATCGCGCATGGCAGGAGGTAGCCATTCATGAGCTACTCCAATAAGTATAGGCGCCGCTTTGAGGCTTTTAGGAGCCAAGCCGAACCACAGGAGAGCCCCATCTATCTGATATCGATAAAACCTGTGTATGCACATCAGATATTCCAAGGCACGAAGAAGTACGAGCTCAGAAGAAACGCAAGGATAGAGCCAGGCTCAACGATGGTCGTTTACGTGTCGGGCCACGTTAGGGCTGTCGTGGGAGAGTTTGATGTGGGAAGGGTTATAGAGGGCTCGCCACAGGAAGTTTGGAGCGCTGTAACCAAGAGTTCAGGACACGGCATAGGGCGAGACGCTTGGAGGTACATTAAGAATGGACGAACAGCTGTGGCGCTCGAGGTTGCTTCACGGCGGCTTTACCCCAGAAGAGTTACGCTTGAGGAGATCCGCAGGATCATCCCAGGGTGGATGCCACCGATGAGTTATAAGAGGCTCTATGAGGGAGACCCCTTCTACGAACTCATAGTAAAGAGGCTGAGAATGCTCATAGGCAGGTAGGCGAAGACCCTCAGCTTACCTCTTTGAGTGTATCTCCACTATGTCACCGTCCTCAAGCTCGTGATCCAGCCCTACCCTCTCTCCAGGATACTTGGCCGAGGGACCCCAAACCCTCGCGTATGTAAAGTACTCTAGGAGGTCACTGTGGATTTTCTCTGCAAGATCTCTTACAGTTGAGCCTCTCCTAAGGACTACCGGAACTTTGCTAGGCTCAGAGTTAGGCTTCTTAGTGTATACACGAATTATGTCTAGCTTCTTAAA
The DNA here is from genome assembly GCA_040514325.1 of Thermoproteota archaeon. GTDB lineage: Archaea > Thermoproteota > Thermoprotei_A > Sulfolobales > Pyrodictiaceae > QNYQ01. The sequence continues at coordinate 28,741 of JBEVCG010000061.1, forward strand.
GAGAAGCTCGCCGAGCTTGTTGAGGTTTAGCCCAGTCTTTACCGAAATCGGGACTAGCCACACACCTCTGTTCTTCCTTGAGGCAATGTGATTGTACAGCTTCCTATAGTTAGCTGCAGCACCCTCCAGATCTGCCTTATTGGCTAAAACTATCGTTGGCTTGTACGTCGTCTCTCTGAATAGTGCCATTTCAACATCGTCAAGGGTGACCTCTCCTTCTATGTAGACTCGAGCACGATAAATCCTGTAGGATGCAAGAAGCTTGGCGACGTCATGCAGGGTTCCGTCAACTATCTTACCTGGACCCAAAACCTCGATTCCGTGCTCTCCCCCACGCTCCACTCTGACAGTGCCCCTGGGCTTCTCGATGTTTATGCCATGCTCAGCAAGCATATCCTTAACATCCTCATATGCACTGACAGGGTCAGACTCAAGGCTAATGACGAGGAAGACTGCATCTGCGTTCCTCACGATTCCCGCTACCCGAGAGACGTATTGCTGCGCCTCTCTCGACAGTGGCGGTGTGTCTATCAACTGAAAGTAGATGTCCTTGTACCTCAGCATCCCAGGAACGGGGAGCTGCGTGCTAAACGGGTACGGAGCTACCGTTGTTCGGGCTCCCGTCAGCACCGACACAATCGAGCTTTTGCCGCTGTTTGGGGGTCCTATGACCGCAACTTGGGCAGCACCTTCCTTCTCGATGAATATCTTAGGGCCTCCTCCCCTTTTCTTCTTCTTTTCCCTCTCTAGCTCCTCTTTCAGCTCGGCTAGCCTGCGCTTGGCCCAAAGCAGGAGGTTCTCTGCACCCTTGTGCTTCGGCGCCACTGAGAGAAACTCCTCTAGAGCCTGTATTTTTTCCCGGAGCGTCTTAGCCTCTGAGTATCTTGCAAGCTTGGCTTGCGCTTCGGGAGGGAGATTTGCGGGCATGGTGCTTAGCCTCCTCTTGCAGGCTGACGTAAGCGTATAGGCACTATCCAGGCCCCTGACAGCCGTAGGTGGTATTTTACCCACCAGGCTAATTACCTTAACATTAAACGCAACGCTGCAACCGCCTCGGGAAAACCTTATGACCTTGTACGCAGCTCGATAACGGCGGACACTATCTGGCTGCTGACGAGCTGCTTCCTGGCGGGTCAAGATGGCCCCTCGACAGCGGCGATGGCTAAAAGTCGCAGTGAGCCTCGCCGTATTTGCTGGGGTTATCTTATTGATGCTTATCCCAACCATAGCTCCATTCCTTGAGCGTTTATCGGCAGGAAGGATGTACAGAGCTGATGTGTACGCCTTTGGGGTAGACGAAAACGCTGCAAAAGCATTTACGCAGGCCCTCTCGGTGGGGCTCGGGCTCGACAGCGAAAGGGTTAGCCTCCACCTCAGGGCAAACTCCTCACAAGCTTCTTACGTAGTAGTTGTTAGGGAGGACGAGAAGCCGTTGCTGGTATACACGATTCCCCTAAGGGGGCAAGATGCCGGGGAGCTCGGCAAGCGCGTTGCAGAGGAAACCGTTTACCTACTAGGCTATGTTAGGCCAAACGAAACCCTGGTCGTAATCGACGCAAACGTCTATAGCTACCCGCGCAGCTATGCCGAGGTGCTTGTTCAGAGTATCCTTGACCAGTTAAGCAGGTAGCAAGAGTTGCGCAGGGATGCATCTTGGAGAGAGCTAGGATCTCACGAGCTCGTGAATACATACTCAGCGGCAGCCTGCCGCGCGTGATACTCTGGCTCGCTGCACCGCTGGTAGTGTCCAGCAGCATAGAGTCCCTCTACCAAGTTGTCGACACGTTCTGGCTCTCTAGACTTGGCAGCGCAGCTTTGGGCGTTCCTTCAGTCTCATGGCCTTACAGAGCCATTCTCTGGGCTCTGGGCATGGGCATTGCTGCAACCTCTGCGGGAATAACCGGACAATACGTGGGTGCGGGAGACCACAGAAAAGCCGCTAGAGTTATCGGCGCGACCCTGGGGATGCTGATGGCCATAGGCATCCCACTATCTTTCATCTTTACCATGTACGCATCCACTTACATGCAGAAAGCGAACGTGCCAGAAGATATATACAACCTAGCGCTGAGCTACATTGCGCTCATAACAATGAGCACCCCCCTCTCGTACGTCTTTATGGTGTTCAACTTCTCCATGGGCTCTGTAGGAGATACGAGGACCCCCATGAAGGTCAGCATCATGGCGACTGCGCTGAACACTGTTCTGGATCCGCTCCTAATATTCTATGCAAACATGGGAGTCCTTGGTGCCGCTCTCGCTACTGTACTAGCTGCAGCAGCGTCCGCAGGCTACGCTGCTTACAGCCTAGCTACCGGCAGGCACGGCGTGAAGCTTGAGCTTAGGGATCTTGTTCCGGACAAAAATCTTGCTCTGCTGATACTTCGTGCATCTGCACCTATGGCTGCTCAGCGCATTGCCGTGACACTGGGCTTTACCATGATGGTTCCGATAGTGGCGGGGCTTGGCACGGAGGTTGTTGCTGCATACTCTATAGGTCAGGTCGTACTTAGTTTGAGCCACGTAGTTTCGTTCCCACTGATAAGGGCGACAGGCATAGTTGTTTCGCAGAACCTTGGTGCAATGCAGGAGCGCAGAGCCAAGCGTGCTGTCCTAGTTGGGCTCTTAATGCTACTTGCCGCTGAGTCCCTCTACATAGCGTTCCTGCTTGCAGCGCGCGAGCAGTTCATACGCTTGTTCAGCAGTGACCCCTCGGTCTTAGGTCCAGCTTCAAGGATGCTGCTTATCTTCGGGCCTAGCGTTGCCGGGTTTAGCCTTCTAATGCTCGCAGACAGCGTTGCCAGGGCAAGCGGCCACACGACCTTTATGTCCGCCGTGGGAATCGCGCGGCTTTGGCTGCTCCGTATACCCCTATCCTGGCTCTTCGCATACTATCTTGCCATGGGTGACAGAGGCCTTTGGCTGGGAATGGCCATGAGCAACTACGTAGGAGGAACCATCGGTTTACTATGGCTTCGTCTGGCCAACTGGGCCAGACCTATTATAGAAAGTGCCGGCAGAATTGACCGTAGCAACAAGCTTTAGCAATGGCACCAGGCATCCAGTATCTAGGCGGCGTACTCTACTATTATCTCAGCCGCCTCAAGTACGTTAGCTGCCACATAATCGGCCGCCCGCAAAACCTCTTCATCCATTGGATTCACGGCTATTGACAGGCAGGATTCACGCATACCCCTAACGTCCCAGCTGCTATCGCCAACAAAAGCCACGTTTCGCAGGCTTAGTCCATGCTTCGCAGCTACGCGCTTAACCCACCTATCCTTACGGTCAGCTTCAACAAGGGGGTAGCCTCCGGGGACAAGCCTTCCCCAAGGATCAAAGGCAAGCCTGGGTGCGTACCACTCTTCCACTCCAAGCCTTCTCGCAACCATTTCAACGAGCACGCTAACCCCACCGCTAACGAGAGCTACACCGACTCCGGCCTTCTTTAGCCTCTTAACAGCCTCTTCTGCTTCGGGATAGGGGTCCACCTTTGAGAATATGCTCTTAAGATCCCATCTCGTTATGCCAGGCCTAGCCTCGATCCACGCTAGCGTGTCAAGATACATCCATTCCCAATAGCCTATAGCCCCCCTTCTGAATAACATGTAGTTCAACTTAGCCTGTTCCACTGTACCTAGGACCTCGTGAACATACCCCCAGCTGCTTCTCAGAGGAACTATAACACCGTCCACGTCGAGAAGTGCAAGCTTTATTGAACACCTGCTCACGTGAAACCCCCAACAAATCTCTGGCAGTGCCCATAGCTAGCTATCTTCAAAGTTGCGAAAGTTATAAGTTGTAAAGTTGCATCATAACTGCAGTCAGCAAGCCACAGGCAGCTTGGTATCATTAGGGGCAATCTAGATCTGCGCTAATCCTCCTCTAGCCTGATCCCCCTCCACCTTTTCCGTTTATAACTTTGAGCTGTCTAAGAGAGACTGCACGGAGCTGATAAAGTTGAGGAGGAAAAGCGATATAGCAGAAGCCCTTAGGAGGCTGAAACACAAGAATCCACACTCAATGGTTGTTATAACAGACCGTTCCACAGCATCGTCAACAAGGAAGATCCCTCTTGCAGCCATCGAGAAAATAGGTAACAGCTATATGCTGCTTAAGGACTCCACTATAATCCCGCTCCACAGAGTCATAATGGTAATCGACGAAAGCGGGAGAAAACTCTGGACCAGAGCCAGAAACCGCAGCAACAAAACAGCCTCCTAGCCTGTCAAAAAGCTGCTTTAGGTTTACTCTGCCTCTGAGCTGAGCTTTCTCAACGTTATCTCGCTGGTTAGCGGCCGCTAGATGGCTGGGACCTCTCTTAGCGTTTTGTAGATGGGGCCATGCGGTGTTAGTATGCTCTGCTTGAGCCTGATGGAGGTCAGCTCGATGTAGCCTACGTCAACGTCCGACATCTGCATCAATAACTTGACGACACGACTAATGTTTCGGGAGCCTTTAAGCCTCGCTAATGTCACATGGGCCACAAAGCTCTCGCGCTCCGGGCTGAACCCTAGCCTACGTAGGCCTCTTTCTAGTGCCGAGTAGATCCTCTCCAGCTCTTCGGCACCTTCCTTCACCCCTACCCACAGCACACGCGGCCTCTGAGGTGAGGGAAAAGCCCCTACTCCGTAAAGGTGTATCTTAATCCTCCTGGGGGCAGCTTCCCTCATGACCTTCTCTATGTCGTCTACCAGAGAGGCTGGAATGTTGCCAAGAAACCTCAGCGTTATATGCATATTGTGGCTCTCTACAGGCTTCATCGGGACACCGGTAGCTACAAAGGCGTCCCTTATGGACACCAGCTTAGAAATAACAGCAGGATCCTCTACATCCACCGATATGAAAGCACGGATTTGCTGCTCGCCCACGAACCGCACCCAATAGCGAAGCTGCGCAAGAAGGGATTTAACTTCTTAAATCCCTAGCTTTGAGATAAAAGTATACTGGAGCTGCGGCGGTCGTCTAGCCTGGACTAGGACGCCGGCCTCCCAAGCCGGCGATCCCGGGTTCAAATCCCGGCCGCCGCACCATTTCCCTCTTGTATCCGAACCTCTTATCCGCTGCTGGGTTCCCTTTTCCCAAATGCGCAAAACTGCCAGTCGCCCCTCACCCCGCCTTTCAAGCTTAGCCTGCTTCTCCTGGGCTTCCTTGTGAAGGTGCGGGTGTGTATCGACCTCACGGACCAGGTTTACCCGAAAGCCAATAAGATCTACGAGATGCTGAAACTACTCGATGCATGGTACACGTTCTCGTGTAGGCATGGCCGATGCAAATCAATGATAACTATTGAGAGGAAGTACGTCGATGCCCTTTCCTCGATACCCGGCATTAAGCTTGTAAGATGCAACGAGATAGAGCGGGCAAAGCTTCTGCCACCACCTCAATCAGTCGGTCAGCAGGGTAGGTTTAGTGCAGTTGCCAGCTCCTCCTTTGTGCTAGGAAAGTCCGGGCGCGCTAGGGTGCTTCTTCCCATCGATTTAGTATGGCGTCATGTTGCGATAGTCGGTGCTACGGGGTCTGGCAAGACGAATACCGCTGCCAGACTGGCTTCGTGTATATCCCTTCTAGGCATTCCCGTAGCCGTCCTAGACTGGAATGGCGAGTACCCCATGCTCCTCTCGAGCCGGGGGGTAACCGAGCGTGTTAGAGTCTTCTCTGAAAGCTCTCTCCCGCAGGTAGCCATGGTTTATCGCCACGTGCCTCTTGAAATGTCGCTGGGGCTCGCCGAGAGGGTACTGGAGCTATCCCAGTTCCAGTCGGCAATACTGAGCACTATCCTTGCATCGATCATTAGCGATGACGAAGGCTCACTGGGGCTTCTCAAGGCACTTCTAGGCTCACGCACAGCCACGGGGTCGAAGGGGCTGCTATCTATCATTGAGGACGTGCTGGAGAGGGTGCGGAGAGAAAATACTGTCAGAGCGCTAGCCTGGGGTCTAGCAACAATATACTCTGAGCTTCGCGATTCCCTCTACATTCCCAGGGGGGAAGCCGAGGTCTGGCACGGACTCATAAGGAGGCTTAACTCGCTCGCATACTCCAGGCAATGGAGACTATTCAGGGTGGTGGGCGAGCCTCCTATAAGCTACATACAGGACGGCATCAACGTCTTCATGCTGTCAAGCGTAGAGGGGGCAAGGGTTAGGCGGGGCTACGCGCTGTTCCTCCTCCAGGCGCTGTACTCGGCTCTGCTGGCCAAACTGCACAAGGGCATGGCCGTTCTAGTAGACGAAGCACACAACGTGCTGGACAGCTCCCTCCTAGACATGCTCCTAGCCGAGGCCCGCAAGCACAAGCTAGGCTTGATCCTGGTAACAACCTCTGCCTCCGTATTCAGCCAGCAGGCACTCTCCAACATCAACACGCTACTACTGCATCGCATAACCAACCCCCAGGATCTAAAGCTTCTCGGAGTCGAGAAGCCAGAGTTCCGAGACCTCCTTATAGGCTTGGATACCGGTGTAGCGGGATTACGCGCCCCAGGATACCGGGATCTCATCGTAACCGAAATTACTCACAGCGAGCCTTGCACAGAAGCCAGCCTAGAGGGAGAGTAGGAGGTATGCAACTCTGATAGGTTCAAGAACCATTATATGGTGCGGGGGGTGGGATTTGAACCCACGCCGGCCTACGCCAACGGGTCTTGAGCCCGCCCCCTTCGACCTGGCTCGGGCACCCCCGCACCCACTAACTAAAGCTAGATGCAGAAGCCTCTAAAACTTTGATTATGTGAGAGATGCCCTGGAATGAGCCAAAGCCAAGAGAAAGTACACAACCACGAACACTCGCCTATGCCAATGCTATTCTTCCGAGCCTTCAAGCTCCTCCTGGAGCAGCTCTTGGAGTACCTCCCGGTACTCTTCACGCTCCTGCTCCCACTCCTCGATCGACTTAGGGGGCTTCTTCTTGCTCTCGCTGACCTTAAGGGTTGTTATAGTTCTGGCCTCGCTAGGTGTAGTGCTTACAACAACGTAGCTGCCAGCCTCCTCAGCAGTTACGTTCAGCGTTTCGCCGCACCTAGCGCAGCGGAGAATCACAACATCTCCATCCCTTCCTGCCGGAACCATTAGTCCTCCACAGCGTGGACAGAACTTCATACCTTCCAACACCACTTCTACAGCAATCCACACCAGAAGGGTCACTCAAAGCATATTCAGTCTATATATGCTTAACGGGGCATTCCGGCAGGGAGCACGCTAAAGGTGAGGATCATTCATAGCTGCCGAAAGCTAAAGTTTTAACCCACCCGGTATTTGAATACGGTGATTTCTGGGAAGAGGGCCCGTCGTCTAGCCTGGTTAGGACGCCGCCCTCACACGGCGGAGGTCCGGGGTTCAAATCCCCGCGGGCCCACCAAAACCTGATTCTGACTACTCTCTGTCTCTAGTGTTAATAGATCGTTAGCAGATAGTCAACGTATCTGCTGAGCCACAATAGTACGTAAATAGCTGTAGCTTACGTAAGCAATTTTATATGATAGGGCAAACTGAGAACAGCAACTTCGCAACTAAACTAGCTAGCGTATAGAGGATGTTAAAAAGGAGTTAAAAAGGTTAAGCACCTAATTCAACATGCCTCCATGGTTCTGTCTTGAGAATCTCTTCGGCTTTCTGCCTTGCACGTGTCAGGACTTCCTCGTAGTAGTTCCTTCCCTGGGCATCTATGGTTACCACGAGAGGACCGAAGTTCTCTACTTCAAATACCCACATAGCTTCCGCCATGCCTAGCTCGTCGAGCCAGTAGACATCGACGGCCTTCTTTATGGCTGAAGCTGCGAGGACGGCTGCACCTCCCGTAAATACGGCATAGACCGCACCGTACTTCTTGCAGGCTTCCGCAGTACGCGGACCCATCCCACCCTTGCCAATTATCATGCGAACACCCGTTCTAGCTATGAACTCTGCCTCAACGCTCTCCATACGGTAGCTGGTGGTGGGCCCGGCCGCGAGCACCTCCCACTCGTCTCCTTTTCTTCTGACGACTGGACCTACGTGATAGAGGGCCAACCCTTCGAGGCTTATTGGAAGCTTCTCGCCCTTGGAAAGCATCTCGAGCACCTTCCTATGAGCTGCATCCCTGGCGCTGACAACTATGCCTGATAGGAAGACGACGTCGCCGACTCTAAGCTTTTCAACGTCACTTCGGGATAGGGGGGTTCTAAGATTGAAAGTGCGAGCGGACTCCAATACACTGCCACCCTTAAGGCTTTCTTTTCCTATCTATGAAAAACCAGGAGCCGGAGGAGCTCATACGCGCCTTAGCCCGCCTTGTAGCCCAGCAGCTGGTTGATACAGCTATTGCAAAGGTAGCCGGGTGTCTGTGGGCATATTCTATATGAAGATCCAGCGCTGTTGTCATGCCACCAAAGCCGTGCGGACCTATGCCTAGCTTGTTGACAGCTTCCAGAAGCTTTTCCTCAAGGGCAGCTACCTCGGGTTCAGGGTGTCTGCTTCCAACCTCGCGCAGCACGGCAGCTTTCTTGGCTAAGCTCATGGCTATATCAGGTCCAGCCCCTATGCCAACACCGATTATAACTGGCGGACATGGCTTAGGGCCAGCCTCAACTACAGCGCGGAGCACAAGCTCCCACAGCCTCTTCCCCGCCTCAAGCGGCGAAGCCACCATAAGCCTTGAGGGTGCCTCGCTGCCACCACCCTTCAGCACCGCAGCAACCTCAACATAGTCCCCCTCTACAAGCTCGACCTCGACCCATGGTATGAATCTGCCCGTGTTATTTCCGCTGTTTCTGCCACGTATGGGGTCCACAGCGTTCGGCCTCAAAGGCACCGACTTCGTGGCCTCTGCTACAGCATCCCGTATCAGTGCATAGATCTCCGAGCGGAGCGGAAACCGATCCCCGAGCTTTACGTAGAAGTAAGGTGTACCGGTATCCTGGCAAACCGGAAGGCGGCGGGCCTGGGCTAGCTCTATGTTCTTGAGAATGGCCTCTAGCTGCCTCTTTGCAAGCGGGTTTGTCTCACGCTCATAAGCTCTTTGCAAACCCTCTACGACATCGCTGGGTATAGATGTTGCTGCCTCCCTAAGGAGCTCAACAACCATGCTCCTAAACTGCTGCTCCAAACCCAAAACGGTGACACCCTGCCTCCATCCGCGTGTTAGAAGTATACGCGCAGTGCTTAAGTATAAAGCTACCTGCGCGCGTCCAAATCGCACAAACACTAATATTATTGCATTATTCCAGTAGATTTCAGGATTCCAGCAAAGCTGGCAAGAACCCAGCGGTGTCTAAGCTATGAGCAGTAGGTTCAGGCTGACGGAAAGGCCTAAATCCGGTGGCTCGCTCCTGGTAGCTGCAGCCTTTGTCACAGGTCTCCTTGCATCTGCGCTTATACTCCTCGTTGCAGGCACAGCTACATCATACATAGAAGAGAGGGCCATACTCTCCTACGAGCACTTTCAGAAGGCTATAAACGGGGATAAGCCAGCCGCCATAATGTTCAAGACACCTACATGCCCAGTATGTAAGCGCGAGTACCCGTTCTGGCACGAGCTCGAGCTAGCCTCAGACAGCCTGCCAGTGGAGTTCTACAGCGTAACGTACAACACCAGGACAGCAAAGATCTTCACCGAGCTCGGTATAGACGAGGTACCGGTCTACGCCGTGTTCGCCGACGGAAGACTCCTCGCGCTAAGGAAGGGCGGTTTCAGCGCCAACACCGAAGAAGCCAATCTAACCAGGACCATGCTTTCATGGGCTCTCTCAGTAGCCTTTGGAGGCAAAGCAGGGATCACCGCAGCCAGCGGGAAAACAACTCCCATTGAGGCTAGCGGGGCCACTATCCTCGAAACAGCTCGGAGTCCGGTGTCGGTCGCCGTAGCCATGCTATCCGGCCTTGCTGCTGGCTTCTCGCCCTGCGTCTTTCCCCTGCTAGTCGCCTTTACCTCAGCCTCAATTAGAGCAGGAACCAGCACCAGAAGGCTTGAGCCAGGATCCTGTTCAGCTCTTGCTGCAGGCGGCGCTCTTGCTGTAGGCTTGGCTTTCCTTATGCTGGGCGCTATCATTGCCAGCCTTCAGAAAGTTCTCCTGCCAGCAGTTGCCGTTAGCCTGGCTGTCGCCGGCTTTGCATCTCTGCTGGGCATTCCAACCGACATTGGGGCCCTCTTCGGCAGATCGTCAAGGAGCACAAAGGCTTTCTGTACCGCTTACGGTTTCCTCTCCGTTCAGTGCAATCTCCCGCTTGTAGTGGGAGCTCTCCTCCTCATAGCCTCTAACGCTGGCTCATACACCGCTTGGATCTCGCTTGCAGCTTTTACTGCCGGCATCGCCGCACCCGTTGCTCTAGTAGCATACGCCGCGTCACGGAGCGCACGCCTGCTAGGGTCCCTAACAAGGCTGTCTATGCAGCTGGAGAAGATAGCTGGCTTCGCTATGGGGGCGGCCGGCCTTTACTTATTGTACTACTCAGCAACACTGATTTGAGGTGGATATAGTGGGGCTGCACTACACGGGGTATCCTGTCCTGGCCACGGTCGTCCTACTCCTTGCCGCCCTGTATTACAGCATACGCGGGGACGAGAGAGGGATAAAGTACTTCACTTGGTCCGGCACTGCCGCCGTAGCCTCGTGGCTGGTATACCTTGTTCCATTTACCACGCTAGACTTCAGCCTGGAACCCGTCTTCGAGAACTCGAGTGCTGCACTGCCACTCTACCTTAGACCGGCCGTTGCATGGAGCACGGGCGGTGGCAGCCTCTTCCTTCTGACTGTCATCCTGCTAGTGTCATCGAAGTTCGGCTTAGGATCCAAACTCGAGGAAGCTGCTAAGCGGAAGCAGCTGCTCAGGTTTACAGCACTAGCATCTGCGTACTCGGCTTTGCTTCTGACCGCATCTATACTATATGGCGCGTTCTCGAAAATCGACGTGACCGGGCTGGGCATGGGCTTCAACCCACTGCTGAAAAGCTACTGGGTATACCCACACCCGCTTCTGACGTTCGGCGGCTACGGGGTGCTGATCGCTGCGAGCCTAGCGAGCATTTACAGCGATTCGAGAAGGGGCCTCGTATTGCTGGAAGTCGGGTGGGGGATGCTGTCGCTTGGGATGCTGCTAGGCGGCCTATGGAGCTACGAAACCTTCGGGTGGGGCGGCTACTGGGCATGGGATCCTGTTGAGGTCTCACAGCTAATGGTGTGGCTTGCAACAACGCTTCTGTTTCATCTAAGGGCGATAAGCCGCGGAGAGTTAGATAGGGCATTTGCTGCCTTCATTCTCTTCAACGTGACGCTCGCCCTCTACGTGACGAGGACAGGGCTTAGCCCCCTACATGGTTTTGCTAGCCCTAGCGTTGGAGGTTACCTTCTAATAACCATGACCGTGGCCTCCTTGGCGTTCTTCATTTATTCGCTATACAGAAGTGTGAAGGGCCCACTATTCGTGGAGGGTCTCTTGAGGAAGCCGTACACGGCAGGCCTCGCTGTCGCTGTCGCGGCTTTGCTGATAGCCTCACTTTTTGTGACTGGTACGCTGTTAGTGCCATCGTTCCTCGCCTCCACAGGCAGATCCGTAACCGTGCCACAGATGGATAGCGGGATCTCATACTACCATCCTATCTTGTACCCCCTTTCCTTAGTCTTCCTAGCAGGAATCGTGATAGCGTTCCTCGGAGATAGAGCAGGGTGGAAGGGTGCTGCGCTAGTCCTCGGGGTATCGGGAATATTCTCGGGCCTCCTTGCATGGCAAGTTTTGAGAGGCAACATCGTCGTAGCCCCTCTGAGCCCGGCTTTAACGCAAGCTGAAATGGTCGTGGGGTTGGTTTTCGCGAGCGCGGCTTTGGCGTCTGTTGCAGCATATATTGCTAGCCTGATCGCCGAGTTTAGGAGGAGGCTTACCTACGTCTTATCGAGGAACGTTAAGATGTACGCTGCCATGGTTCACCTGTTTCTCGCGCTGTCTCTCATAGGCGTGTATGCCAGCGGCACCTACGCGTACAGCGACGAGTACTTCAAGGACTATACTCTGAGGCCAGGTGAGGCTATAGAGCTCCCAGGAGGAGGGCGGCTGAGGCTCGTAAGCTACAGCTACGAGCTACTTCCGCAGCCTGTTGACATTTATACAGGGTACGTAGGCAAAACAGACACCTACTTCTTCGCGTGGGAAGCTCTGCTGGCTCTAGACAATGACCTCTTTGATATCGTGAGGAAATACTATGAGGGAATGAAATTGTTAGAGAGAAACACGACTATCCAGAAGCTGCTCGCTCTCTTAAACAAGCGGGTAAGGCTAAACGGCTCGACCGTGCTTTACGAAGGATCGGCAACTTTGACAAGCTTCGACGTAGCCTTCAACTCTACCGAGTCCATTCACCTAGAGAACGTAACGTTAAAGCTGGAGGACGCCGAAATAGCTACTATGATCTCGCAGCAAGATGGAACCCTTAGGCTCACAGCTACACCCAGGGCGTTCCGAATAGAAGCAGCCTCCGAAAATGAAGCAAAGCTTGTGGAGAGGCTCCTTACGTCAATCCAACACAAGTACTTTGTGCTGACACTGGGCGAAGGTCAAGCAAGAGATGTGGTGCTGAACGAACGGGAGAACGTGAGCTTTAGAGCTGAGGAAGGAATTGCCATCGTTCCGGCGATCCTCGCTTTCGGAGCAGACTTTAGCAACACCTCTGCAAACGTTTCCGGCGCGGTCATCGAGTTTAGCAACCCCCTGCTCGTTCTCGAGGGCGTTCTCGTAATGAATGGCACTAAAGTAAGTATACCGGCTCGTCTAGGCGATGCGGTCACAACATACCTCGCAATCGAGCGAGGAGGCGTTCTGAAGCCCCTGCTAAGAAGCTCGCTAGCCGAACTTGCACTCAAAAACGCCGCATCCTACCTGCTGTCGGTCAACGTAAGTTTCTGCCCTCCCAACCTTGCTGTAGGCCCTTCCCGGTGTGCAGGCTTCATAAGAGCCCCTAAGCTCGTGCCAGAGACCGCAAGGCTCAGGCTTGGGTTCGTCCTAGAACGAGGTGAGACCTCGAAGCGTTTCGAAGCCGTTATCAGGTTTGATGTAAATGGCGAAATACAGGGGATACACGGACTGGTGACTGAAGTCGTTCATGTGGACGCTGGACCCCTAACGGATATATACATCTCGATCGCGCCCCCAACAATAGTGTCGAACCTTACAGGATTAAGCTACCACGAGCTTGCAGTGTACTATCTGGCTGCTGCGTCAGAACAGCACAATTTGACTCCCGAGGACAAGCTCGCTCTATCGGCGCTCCTAGCATCCGGCCTATACATAAACGCGCTGAGATCGAATCCCCAACAGCGTGCAGCACTAGCAGAGCAAGCTACTATAGACCTTTACTTGCTAAGCGAGAGGATGGCCAAAGGCGAGATTGCGCCAGGCTCTGCAGGCGTTAGCATAAGCGTGAAGGTTATACCGGGAGTGGACCTAGTGTGGTGGGGCCCGGCATTCATGGCTTTCACCGTCTTCCTAGCCGCTCTAGTCAGGATACGCTTCCTATGGGATCATGGGGTGGGCATGCAAGGCACACATACTTTTACTTCCTCATAGGATAGATTAGTGTAATGGATAATGTGGGGGACAGCCGCAATGTCACTAGAGCGCTCTCCCCGCGGCCAGATCCTGGCGTACGCCTTAGCTGCTTTCATGGTAGTGGATGCGTTGGTGGTCTCCTACGCCTCAAATAAGGGTCCTTTCCCTGCGCTAGTACCCTCTCCGTTGGAGGGAGGGAGCCCAGCGGCATACGTTAACCTGTATATCCACGTTCCGATAGCCATTGCATCATACGTGCTCTATGCTGGAGGCTTCGTTGCCTCACTCCTTTACTTGATTCGGGGCAACAAGGCATTCGATAGGGTAGCTGAAGGCTTCATAATCACTGCAACGTTCTACGCGGCGTATACGCTTATCACAGGTATTACGTGGGCCGACGAGTCCTGGGGCGTTCCATGGAACTGGGATCCACGAGAAACTGGGGTGCTCCTGCTATTCCTAGGCTACTTGGTGTACTTTGCCATAAGATCTAGTGTGAGGGATCCCGATAGACGGGCAGTAGTCTCCTCAGTTTACGCCGTCGCAGCTTTCGTCCTAGTTCCCTTGAGCTACCTGGCACCTTACATAGCTGGAGGAAGCCTCCACCCGACAAGGGCACTCACAGGGGCGCTTCTCGAACACACCACAACTAGGGTGCTTTTCGTATCTAGGATTGTAACCTCCATATCCTTAGGGCTAGTCGCGTCCGCATCATTTGCGCAGCGTCGCAAGGCCAAGCTGGCGCTTCCCAGGGCTTTTTGGGCAGGGCTAACAGCCGCCGTAGTTATAGTAACCGTTTCAGGAGCCCTTCTGCTTGCACCATACTTAGGCGGGAACACCGCTAGGGTACGCGGAGGGGAGCTGAACGAGGAGCAGGGAAGCTTGACACTCGTGCTGAAGAGAGGAGAGGAGCTGCTTACCGCCGTCTACGACCTAGATCGAGGTGCCCCCATAAGCCCTCTAAAGGTAAACGGAAGCCTCACCTTGATCGGCCATGTTGTCTCCTATATTGGGACATCGGATGGTGAAATTGTATATGTTGAAAAGCTAGAAGTGCTGAAGCCGCCCACAGTGGTGGTAAACGTTCTTCTCCACGCTATACTCATTACCGGAATAGCACTGACTCTGAAGAGGGTTGGAGGGTGAAGGCTAATGGCAAGGCTTGGACCTTTGATGCTTGCGGCTATCATGGCTGTAGGGCTAGCCCTCATAGGAGTATATGCAGTGAAGAGCAGCAGCTACATGGATGTATCTGAGCTTCTATCCAAGTATTCTGAGGTGCATCAACCCGTAAGAGTCACTGTTCGGGGAAAGCTCGTTGAAGGCCCCCTCCTTAGGATGGGCGAGAATAATAAGCGCGTCCTCGTAATTGTCCTAGAAGGAGAGCGAGGCGACAGGATAGTCGCGCTAGCAGACGCAGCAGCTGTCGAGAGAAGGTATGGCCCCATCCAGTACCTGAGGTGGGATCCGAACAACATCGTGATAGAGGGTGTTTACCATCCCGACACAAGGACGATTGAAGTCGTAAGTATACTCCAGGGATGCCACAGCGCCTACGAGCAGACGCCCGCAAAGAGCTAGAATCTGGGTGAAGCGGGCTGAGCCAGCTCAGAGCTTTTCTGAAGCTTGTTGAGAAGGACTACTTAGTGGCTTCAAGAAGGCTTCCGGAGCTTGGCGCTGTAGTAGTGCTTGTAGGGATAACCTCCGTGCCAACATCATTCATTGTATCGGGGCCGCGTAGCCCCGTAACAAATCCTCTACAGTCCTCAGCCGTGTTGGCCCTCGGTCACATATTCACCATGTATATAGCGTCACTCCTGCTAGGCTACATGTCTGTGCTCAGAGAAGCCGAGAAGGGCACCCTTGACGGGATCCGAGCCTCGCCGGTCCAGCCGGAAGTTCTTTTTGCTGCAAAGCTAACATACATGTACAGCGTCTTGCTCGTGCTATCTCTCATATACACGCTCGTCACAACCCTCCTCTCTGGGTTCCATAACCTCCTACGGGTGGAGTATATTGTTGCACAGCTTGTTGTTGCTGCGCTGTTCTCCACAGCTTCTGCACTATCCTCCTACATAGCAATCTACAGCGAAGCTAAGTCCATGCTGTCGGGAATTGTTCTAGCCGCGCTGGTGCTACCTGTCATGCAGCAGTCCTCTATATCGCTAGCCGAGGCTGTGATGGGGTTGGATGCCACTGGTAATCTGCTCGGCTTAAGCGGTGTCGCTCTGGCTTTTGCCGCAATAGCCATCAGCCTCTCTAGGGTCCTTCTTCAAGCGTAGCCACTCCTGCTGCTCGCAGGCCACCTCAACCCTCACAGGACCTGCACCCAGCCGCTCCCTAAGCCTGCTGCAGGATACGAGCTCCAGGACGGTGCTCTTGTGCTTACTGAGGAGAGGGCGCAGAATTAGGCACTGGACCCTCTCGCCATCCTTGAGCTCGACCACACCACGCCATACCAAGACAGGGCCAAGCATTCTCCCATTAACCTCCTTTCCGGGCACCACGTAGGGTTTACACAGGCTTTGCAGCTCTCTCCAGTCGCACTGGGTTTCCAGATTAAGGGTGCCAGGATAGGGGTCACAGCCCAGAAGCTTTCTGAAGTGAGCCAGGTAGTACTCCATCGATATGAACTTCCCTCCAACACCTAGCCCTTTGATGTGCTTGCCTACGAGCTTCAAACACCCACACCTATCCTAATAGTCTTCTATAGTGAAGAAAGGATCCTCCTCAACACACGCTTAGTGGCCGTGCTACTTGGGCCCTCGGCAATCTCGTCAGCAACGCTCTTCAGCTCATCGTCAGCGTTACCCACTGCCACAAGGTACACCCCTGCCTCCTTCATCTCGGCATCTATCGCCGAATCTCCCACTGCAACTACACAGTCGGGCTCAATTCCGAGCATATTTAGGGCAACCCGGATACCAGTACCCTTGCTCGCATCGGGAGGCCTCACATGGAGCGCATAGCCGCTGAAGCTTACCTTTGCCCGGAGCCCTCGCTCATCAACTACCCTCCTAGCCTCCCTAACAACGACTAGGGGGTCCTGAGAGACTATTGTGTATGCGTAGTCGAACAGCCTACAGCTGTTCTGCCAACTGGGCCTTAGCACTTCCCGTAGGAAATCCTCAATAGCCTCAGCAGCCGTTTTAGCAGTCTCCGTACAGGCAGGCACAATCCTACCTCTCCTAACGACTACACAGCCATTCTCCGATACATGTGGCGACGACAAACCCATGTAGCGTGCAAGACCTGCTGTGACCGGTGCAGAGTTTCCAGTCGCTAAGATCACCGGTATGCCCGCCGATTCGAGCTTCCTAAGCAGCAGAACCGCTTCAAGATCCAGTATGTAGCTCCCCGAAGCCCTGTCCTCAGTGAGCGTGCCATCGACGTCAACAACTACCCCGCAAACCCATTCCACCCTTCACACACCCATCGCCACTTCTACCTAAGCGCCTCTAAGGCTTACCGAGCAATAGCTACCTAAAACGGTAACCACAGAGCAGCAGAACACACTATCCCTTGCCCAAAAAGAAAGGGCAGCTCTATTTTGACGACAAGGCGTTCCCTCGTTCTGCTCTCTACAGTGCCTCCACGGGACGCCTAGCCTTTAAGACACCATAGACTGCGCCCGCCAGTGCCGCCGCAAAGAGGACAATGGTTGCGTAAGGCTGCATGAGCCGCTGACTGCTTGCCGGCTCCATGTTTGCTTCCGCCTCCTGATGCGCCATGCGAGCACCATGCCCATAGTTCGAAGATGCTGTAAACTCGGTAGAATTATCCAGCTCTAGAGGAAGCACGCTCCTAACACGCACTTTGAAATGCTCCAGCAGCTTCTCAAAGCTATCTGCATACCTTGAGCCAGCAAGAAGCGGCTCGTAGCGGTATAGGGGAGAAATTTCAACCTCGAAAGTGCCAGGAGGGAGAGTTAAGTTGAACGTCGGTAAGCTAGACGGCACTAGCGCCGTAACGCTGCCATCCTCTCCGCGGAGAACCAGAATAAGAGGCTCATCGCCCACGAGTTCAATCATATCAAGGCCCCGATAGACCACGGTGTTCCCCTCAATTGATGCGCCAGCCACTGCTACGTAGTAGAACTCTGGCCCATGGCTGGTGTATAGCGCGATCCGGACAAGAGAGGGTGAGCTTATGGGCACGTGTAATCTCACATAACAGTTGCCCTCGCTTTGCTCGATTGAGGCATCAAGTCTAGTCTGCTCTACTAGCGTGTAGCCGTAAACCCTGTAGAGGGCCACTGCACTGGCTGCTTGGGGACACTCCCCAGAAACTCTGAACGTTGTCGTTGTCTGGAGGCCTGGATTCACCAGGTAAAGGCTGCCAGAAGCGTAGTTCACCAGCTGCGGTACAAGGAGCCAACCAGAGATCCTTGAGGCAGGAAGCAACGGTTCAAGTAGGGGAGGGGCCCTGCTTTCGGCTCTCCCTTGGTAGCGGTTTAGCAGGGCAGGGTCCCCTAGGAACACAGCCTCGCGAACTATAAGCTCTGCTATGTTCTCCTCGCCGAGAGTTAGGTAGGCCTTGTAGCTTGAGGCCCTGCTAGCCATGTAGCTGTTAAGGGCCCTCCTCCAAGCCTCTCCTAGCGTAGGAGCGCTGCCTAGGTTTCCTACGAAGAAGCGCAGGAGGAGGTCAGCGCCCGCGTATCCCAGCACGAGTCTTCCGCTTTGGAAGGATATTGCATCTATTACCTCGAACGTTATCCTGGCAAAGCCCACGTACGCTACGGCTGCTCCACGCTTTAGGAGGGCTATGCTTAGGCTTGGCGGCGCAAAGGGAGGCTCTACAAGATCGATGTCCCAAAAGCCATCGCGGCATGCTGGCAGCATGTAGACGCCTGGGTTCTGAGTCGGGTGCACATCACTTGAGCTGAGCTTCTCCTCGAACTCGTAGTTCCATAGACCTCCTGGTACGTAGTCTACAAGCGAGCTGCCGCTACCGTGGGCCACGATGTAGTACAGCCCGTACCTGCCTATGAACCCGGAGAACCTCGTACCCGCGTAACCTCCTTGGCTAAGCAGCAACTGATCTACGTCAAGGCCCATGGCGCTTAGAAGCCTCTGCACGTCAGCTACTATTTCTTCACCAACATACAGCGTGGTCGCAAACGTGGCACCTCCAGAGACGAAGGCCCTCTCGGCCCATTCACCCCCCTCCACCCACCTCTCGACAGCAGCTACGTACGTCAAAAGATCCTCGACAGCGCTGAAGGGTAGCCGTCCTACGGCAAGCTCCACATCGCCATCGTAGTCCGGATCGGCATAGTAGTAGTCCGTAGGGACTGCAGCCTCGATCGGGGACACCGTCTCGTGAAGAAGGGGGCTCCAGTAGTATATGGGAGGAATCTCACTTGCCCGGCCAACTAGCAGAACGTATCTAGCTCCACGCTCTAGGCTTTCTCTAAGAAACGAGATTATGCGGAGAGCAAGCGTGAGGTTGTACTCAGGAGCAGCCTTTTCCCCTGGATCTAGGGTGCCAGGGGGCATCTCCGCTTCGCTGTAGTTTGCATAGATCTCCTCAACCGATACAAGCTGTACTCTAAGCCCCTCTGCACGATGCAGACTTGCAAGATCTTCAAGGACGTGAAGTGCCCTTCTGGGTCCTATGATAATCATGAGAGGCCTACCTGAAGGCGTCGATGCGGGTTGAGTGTAGATGGCAACGTGCTCGTCATACCCCGCTCTAAGGGTAACGTATGTTTCGACGCCTTCGGGTAGCTCCACCACCTTAATGCCCGCTCCCACATAGCTGCCGGAGGTTCGAGATACTGCTACGCTTGCAAATCTTGCCCAAACAGAGGGGTCGGGGTAGAACGGCAAGAGAACCGGAAGACGAGACAGAGTCCCCAGAGCAGCTTTTTGGCCATAGCCAGATGGTTGAACAGCATATGCTACGTCCAGGAAGCTCGCTGCAATGGCCGAGAACGCTAATGCTGTGACTAAGCCCGCAACAAGAGCTGCACGATTCATGAAAGCACCCAGCTAGTGATCCCAAACGCCTACGCTAAATTGGCTTTTCCCGCAAGTGAATAAAGCTTCAAGCAGCCTTAAGCCAAGCTCTGCCCACCGCCGCAAGAAAGGCCCTGCAGCGTATGCTCCCTCAATACCGCATCCTTACATATGAGGGTTGCAATCGCTTCCGCCGCTTCTCTGAGAAGCCCTTCAGCCCATGCATAAGCTCTGCTGAATGCTTCAAGAGGGGCTCCCATTATCTTGAGCACAGCCTTTATCAGAGCTGGCAATGGCTGCCCTGCTGCCCATGTGGAGAGTAGAGCGTAAGCTCTATGCAGCCTTACTGCCTCGACGAAGCTGCCTGCAACCCACTTAGCGTACAGCCTAGCTAGGAGGGATGGCACCATGTTCGCTAGGGCGTCGACAGCACCGTCGCCACCAACGGACAGAGCGTATAAAGCATACTCGCCGTAGCCCGACAGGATGGCGAAGTCGGCGTTCCTGGTCTCCTCCCTGGATGCTAGCTGGTGCAGGTAATGCACATCATCGACGGTCGCCTTTATGCCCTTTAGGTTTGAGAAGTTAGAAACAAGATAAACCACATCATCGACCTCTATGTTGTAGCCGACATGGCTCGGTATGGTGTAAAGCAGAACATCTCCTTCTACGCGCTCTAAAACATCCTCCAGGAAGCTGCGCAGCCTCTTTGCGCTCACCCGGTAGTATGAGGGCGGCGTGTAGGCTACAGCATCAGCACCTGCCTCGAGAAGCCTCCTACCGTACTCTGCATATCTCGATGGATCGTGGCTAGAGGCTACGACGATGACCTTTAGGGATGGCGCCGCGCTCTTAGCTTTAGAGACGAGGGCTGCGCGTTCTTCCAGGCTGAGCGTGACCCACTCGCCGGTAGTTCCTATGAAGATCCCGGTTACACCCGACACAGCCAGCTTGGAAACCAGCCACTCGAAGGAGTCCATGTCGATCTCGCGGTTCTTCCTAAACGGGGTCACGGTAGCCACATAGGTTCCGCCGAAGCTCTTGGCAGAAGAGGGCAAGAGCGATACCCAAGTAGCAGCATGGCCCACTCCGCTATAAAAGGCGTTGGCTTGTACCCTGCCTACGGGAGGCTGGGCCTAGCCTGGTTTGTTCGCTTTGGACCCGCCGTCTGTTCCGGACCCTACGTCCTCGTAAAGCCTCCTGGCAGCTTCACGCAACGCCTCCATTACAATGTTTGGAAGAGGCTCATTCCCCTCTATGGCTTTTACTATTCTCTCAACCAGTCCGCCGAAGGCCTCGTCAACGTACCTTGCAATGAGTGACTCAACAATAAGCTTTGCCAAGAGGGCTCTACGCTCCATGACCTTCCTTGCCGCTAACCCCGTCCTGCGGATGAATCTGTAGTGCTCTTCTACTGTATCTACGAGCTCCTTTATTCCTTGCCCCATCACAGCGCTCGTCTTGAGCAGCCTTGGAGCCCAGCCAGGCACCTCACGTCCAACTTCCTCTTTCTCAAGGACAAACGACAGATACTCGTACGTCTGCCTAGCCTCAGGCTTGTCACTCTTGTTTACAACGTAAATGTCTCCTATTTCCATAACACCTGCTTTCAGAGCCTGAATGTCGTCTCCAGCGCCAGGCATGGTGACGACAACTATTGTGTGTGCAGCGTGCATCACGTCAACCTCCGATTGCCCTACACCCACCGTCTCCACGATAATTTTGTCATAACCAAACGCGTCAAAAGCCTCAATAGCCGCTAGCGCAGCCACACTCAACCCACCTTTAAGGCCTCGAGTAGGCAGGCTTCTTATGAACACGCCAGGATCGGTTGCATGCTCCTGCATGCGAAGCCTATCGCCCATCAAAGATCCACGCGTTAGCGGGCTGCTAGGGTCTATGGCTACCACCGCAACTCTGTACCCCCTTCTTCGAAACTCCCCTATGATCTTTCCCACCAACGTGCTCTTGCCCGCTCCAGGTATGCCCGTTACGCCTATGACCTGGGCTCCGCTGCTGTACTTGTAAATATGCTGCAGAATAGAGAGGCTTGTCTGGTCAGGCTCTTCCAGGAGGGTGAGGATCCTCCCTATAGCGCGAATACTACCACGGCGCGCCTCCTCGATAAGAGTTGCAATAGAAGGGCTAAGCACGTCCATCACCCTACCAATAGCTGATAGCCAACTGCATCTACTAATTGCCCTGGCCTCCTTCCCGCGAGGCAGACACCGCCAATGTCTCGCCCCTAGCACGGCGCTCCTCTGCAAGCCTCCTTATAGTCTCGATGATCTCCTTAAGGCTTGTTCCTGGGAGAAAGACCTCGCGGACACCTACCTTCTTGAGAGGCTCGACATCTATCACGGGTATAGTCCCGCCGAGAACGACTGGGATGTCGTCTGCACCCAGCTCCTTCAACTTAGCGATTAGCCTTCTCATTAGGGGGAAGTGCGCGCCGCTGAGGAGGCTCACACCTACCACGTCGACATCCTCCTGCACAGCGGCATAAGCTACCTGTTCTGGCGTTTGGCGTAGACCGGTGTATATCACCTCAAAGCCTGCGTCTCGAAGAGCCCTAGCAACGACCTTGGCGCCTCTATCATGACCGTCAAGACCCATTTTAGCTATTAGGACCTTGATCCGCCTTCCTCGTCCCCCGCTAGAACTCGGGTGGCTCAACATAAACACCGTACACCTCCTTAAGCGTCCCCATAATCTCTCCGAGGGTCGCATGGGCTTTAACGGCATTGAGAACGTAGGGCATTATGTTCTCGCCCCTCTCAGCGGCTCTCCGCAGCTCGTTTAAAGCACGCTCCCACTTCTGCTTGTTCCTCATCTCCCTGACCATTTTCACACGCTTCTTCTGGCGCTCCTCGATCTCATGCTGGTCAAACTCTAGGAGCGGAACCTTCCGTATCTCTTCTACGTCCTCACTCCTGAAGATGTTGACACCAACGATCAGCCTCTTGCCTTCCTCAACCTCTTTTTGGAACCTGTACGCTGCATCCATCACCTCGCGCTGAGGATAGCCATTCTTAACGGCCTCCAGCATCCCTCCCATCCTCTCTATTCTGTCAATGTACTTCCATGCCTGCTCCTCTATCTCGTCGGTTAACCATTCGACGTAGTAGCTACCTCCCAGCGGATCTACAACATCAGCGACACCTGTTTCATAGGCTATTATCTGCTGGGTCCGAAGGGCTATCTTAGCGGCAAACTCGCTGGGAACACGGAAAGGCTCGTCGAAGCTGTTGGTGTGTAGGCTCTGTGCACCCCCAAGGACTGCTGCTAAGGCCTCAATCGCCGTCCTAACTATGTTGTTCCAAGGCTCCTGCGCGACTAGCGAAACACCGCTTGTCTGGACATGGAACCTCATCCACATGCTTCGCTTCTTCTTCGCCCCGAACCAATCCTTCATTATCTTTGCCCACATCCTCCGTGCCGCACGGAACTTGGCTATCTCCTCGAAGAAGTTTATGTGCGCAGCAAAGAAGAAGCTTAAACGGGGCGCGAACTCGTCTACATCCAGCCCCCGAGCTATTAGCTGTCTTACGTACTCGATGCCATCAGCCAGCGTAAACGCTAGCTCTTGAACTGCCGTTGCACCAGCCTCCCTTATGTGGTAGCCACTTATGCTTATTGGGTTCCACTTAGGTAGATGCTTTACACTCCACTCTATAAGATCCATAGCTACCTTAACTGCAGGTTCTGGAGGGAACACGTAGCTTTTCTGGGCTATGAACTCCTTCAGAGGATCATTCTGCGTTGTTCCCCCAATCTTGTGGTAAGGAACTCCCTGCTTCTCGGCAGCTGCCACGTAGAAGCTTAGCAGCACGGGCGCAGGGGGGTTTATCGTCATGTTGGTTGTCACAGAGCCCATGTCTATACCGTCAAAGATTATCTCCATATCCAGGAGCGTCGGCACGCTGACGCCCACGATCCCGACTTCGCCCTCAGCCATCGGGTCGTCGGGATCTATCCCAACTAGCGTAGGATAATCAAAAGCTAAGCTTAGCCCAGTCTCTCCGTGCTCTATTAGGAACTTCAACCGCTTGTTGGTCTCCTCCGGCCCTCCATAGCCACTGAACATCCTCATCGTCCAGAGCCGTGCGCGGTACATCGTCGCATGTATTCCACGCGTAAACGGATAATCGCCCGGGAACCCGAGCTTTGACATGTAATCGAAGTCCTTCAAATCTAGAGGTGTATATAGACGCTTGACGCGTATACCGCTCAGGGTAGTAAACTCTTTCTGCCGCTCCGGGAGGCGGCTTAACCACTCCGGGACTATCTTTTCCTCCCACTCGGTGTACTTCTCTGCGATTTCCTTCAACGCCTTCTCATCAAAGAGGTTTGCCAAGATACCCACACCTGGGAAGCGCTAGGCAGACTGTCAACCAAACCAACAGCTCTGAATTTATATCCCAAATTCTACTATAAGGACGGACTAATATATGTAGCTGCACTAGATTTCAAGCACGAGAGCTTAAGGTGGATCACTTGAGGGAGGCAAGCTCCTTCGTTGAAGTATACTCGGAGGTTCTCGGCACACGTGTTAGAATCCCCGAAGAGCCGCGCCGCATCGTTAGCCTCTCTCCTGCATTGACGGAAGCCCTCTTCATGCTTGGACTCTCAGATAGAGTTGTCGGCGTGAGCTACTTCTGCAATAAGCCGGCCGAAGCTAAGCTGAGGGAGAGAGTAGGAAGCTACTTCAATGTTGACTGGAATAAGCTAAAGATGCTAGAGCCAGACCTCATCCTGCTGACCACTGGTGCTCAAAGGAGGATACTGCGCGAGCTTGTCGATGCAGGGTTTACAGTCTATCCCATCCCACTCCCGGTCACAATATACGGTCTGTTGGACCAGGTACTGCAAGTAGGTGCTGTAACGGGCAAAATCGATAGAGCACGAAAGCTCGCCGAAACGCTCTTCGAGCGCCTTCTGAAGCTGCGTGGCGCTGTGCAGGGGATTAAGGTCTTCTACGAGATAAACCTTGGGGGGCCAGTTACGTTCGGAGCATACAGCTACATAACCGATGCTTTTAGGTTCATTGGAGCTTCCACACCCTTTGACGGTCTGAGGACGACCTGGATAGCCCGCATCGATTACTCAGCCGTAGCGAGGTTCGACCCGGATGTCATAGTTTACGAAACCGCTTATGGCGAGAAGGCGTCCGTGGACGATCTGGCGAGAAGGTACATGGAGAGAGGGCTGCAGATGCGCGCAATCATGGAGAAAAAGATTATAGTACTTCCTCCAGACACCCTTGCCCACTACGGCCCAAGCTTCATTGAGTCTCTGGAGAGGCTCGTGGGCTTAATCCTAAGCTTGACGAGCTAGTTCTACCAATCATAGCTGGGCATCTCCTTCCTTTCTGCGAAGGCCCTAGCTGCATCTATGGCCTTCTTGTACCGCGCAAGTCTCCGGAGCTCGGCTACCCCATAGCCTACCGGTAAGCTGCGCTTTGCCTGGAGTAGCATTGCCTTTATACTTGATACGGCATCCGGCGAGTTAGCCATTATCCTGACTGCAACCTCCCTCACCGCGTCCACGAGCTCCTCTTGGGAGTCCACAAGTACTGACACCAGACCAAGCTTGTAGGCCTCCTCTGATGTCAGCTCCCCGGACGTTAGGGCTATGTAGGCCGCCCTGGCTGGACCGAGGGAGAAAACGCCATAGAACGGCAGCGCCGGAGGTACGAGGTTCCACCGAGCCTCGGGCCACCCTATCTTTACCCCTTTAACGGATACAACAATATCTGCAGCCCACAGAAGCTCCGCCCCGCCCCCGTACGCGTGGCCGTTGAGGGCGATTATCACGGGCTTTGGAAAGCTCATCACAGCCTCGAACACTTCAGCGAGCTTCGCGAAAAGCTCCTCTGCTTCATCCGGAGAAGAGGACGACGCAAGCTCCTTTAGGTCTATTCCAGCGCTAAAGGCTTTTCCACGGCCTGTAATCACCACTATTTTTACGTCAGGTGAGTCCCTCATCTCGGAGAGAGCCTTCAGCAGCTCGTTCAGCATAGCCCTGTTGAGGGCGTTTAGCTTGTCAGGTCTGTTCAGCGTTATCCAGCCTAGCTTGCCCTCCTTTGCAACCTCCACAGTATAGTATCCCTGTATGGCCAAGGTTCTCACCTCGAGCGAATCTATCAAAATAATCTTTTATAACTGTTTGTATATGCGTGAAGGGTGAAGCACTGTCAGCGAAGGGGGGTCGTCCCTCATAGCCTCCGGGGCTCGGTAACCGGCGCGGGATCATCAGCCGCTAAAAAGCTTCCACAAGCCTGCACGGTACAGCTAAGCCAACCAGGAAACTACCATATCACGTATGTTATCCGCAGCGAGGAGCTAATCTCGTCAAGGCGTCTCCAATCCTCATAGCTCAGCCTCCATCCAGCAGCGCCCGCGTTGTCTTCAACCTGCTTCGGCGACTTCGCTCCAGGTATGGGCACCACCACACTGCTGTATCCTAGTAGCCAGTTTAGCACAACCTGCGCTGGCGTTTTACCGTACTTCTCAGCAATTCTCTTTACTTCATTGGCAAGCTTCAGTATCTGCTCGTAGTTTTCTGGGTGGAAGAGTGCATCGTTCCTCCTAATGTCTGAGATTTTTTGCAGATCTTCCAGCGTGTACTTGCCTAGAACGGCGCCTTTGGCCAGGGGGCTCCAAGCTAGCACGGTCATGGAGTTTGCCTCCGCATACGGTATTATCTCCTTCTCAGCCTGCCTCTCGACGATATTGTACCTAACCTGGAGCACTTCAATATCTGTTTTAGCTAGACAGCTCCTGGCCGCTTCAACGAGCTCAACAGGAAAATCGCTTAGCCCTATGTAGCCTATCTTGCCAAGCTCGACTAGGCGCTCTAGCGCCCTCATGTACTCGCACGTGGGGTGATTGTGCCAGCAGGGAGGCCAGTGAACCTGCATTACATCTATGTAGTCGACCTGCAACCTCTTGAGAGAACGATCTACAGCCTTGAACACATCCCGATAGGCTAGAAAGTCCCCAGGGATCTTTGTAGCTATGACGACCTCATCCCTCTTTACTCCAAGCTCCTTAAGAGCTGATCCTATGAACTGCTCGCTCATACCTCGACCATAAACCATCGCTGTATCTATCAGGTTTATCCCAACCTCAAGAGCCTTCGAAATAACCGACTTCGCAATACCATAGTCAGTAACGCCCCAAGCCTCGCTGAACTGCCACGTACCAAGCCCTATCCTGGATACCTTCAAGCTTGTGCTTCCAAGATGAGTATATTCCATACCCACGCTCCACACCTACACCGGCGTTCCCATCTATCAAATTTAAAGCCAGCGACGATCAGCACACTTAGTGTGGAGGTGTACCACGAGGTGTCGAGGAAGATAAGGTTGATGAAGAGGCTTATGAGGCACCTCAAGAAGCACCCTAACGACAGGCAGGCTCGCGAGATTCTGGAGGCGCTCAAAGAGGGTAGGTACGAGTGGCGAGGGAGAGCGCTGGTTATCAAGCCCAAAGAAGAGGGGACAGCAGGTCCAAGCTAAGCGGACCGTGTACCATGCAGCGCAGCTAACCTTGGTCCTTCTTTTTGATTTCCCTGCTCAGCTGTATGACTTTCCCTAGCCTTGGGCTGTATACCTTACATCTGTAATGTGGAGGCACAATTAGCGGCGAATCTTGGACGTAGTTTCTACCCAGTATACTTGCCGTCTCGGCTTTGCATAGTTCGTAGCCTATGTACATGTAGTGCTCCGGCCTGCTGGCCAGACGCAGATAGGCTATAGATTTGTAGATCTCCTCAGCGCTTCTGCCCTTCAGAAGGATGGTGCCCTTCCTTCCGATGTAGAGGTCTACTACACTACCATCCTCTTCAACCCACAGCATGTGGGAGCCTTCCTCGTCGTAGGCGAACACATTCCAGGCGGCAAGGCTTCGGGTATCGTACTCCTGCACAGCTCTAGGGGTCTTCGCAGGACTTGGAACCCTGTGTTTCTGTTTAACGTAGATTAGGTCTACGCCCAAATCCTTCGGAGGCATAGACCTTAGAAGGGATATGGAGGTCATTGTAGCAGCGATTGCTGACTCTGTCACCGCTTTAGCTGCCTTGCCGCTTTCCTCGGTTACGAGTAGCATCGATGCGCCCGCCTCCGCAAACAGCTGCACGAGGACCGGGATCTGGCCGTGGCTGTCTGCGTCGATCAGCTCGTACACGTTCGCTATTCCTGCTAGCAGAGGAGCATCGGGAAACACCCGTGCCGCCTCAACGTAGGCAGAGACACTTGTAGGCATGAGCCTAGAGCCGGGGGGATCTACTATGG
The DNA here is from genome assembly GCA_040514325.1 of Thermoproteota archaeon. Lineage (GTDB taxonomy): Archaea > Thermoproteota > Thermoprotei_A > Sulfolobales > Pyrodictiaceae > QNYQ01. Next base: position 56,511 of record JBEVCG010000061.1, read on the forward strand.
GATCAACGACGACTTTGAGCCCCCTTCTAGTTGCGAGGCTGTAGAGAGCTTCCAGCAGCTTTACCCTCTCATCAACAGAGGAGGGCACATGGTAGCCGGGGCCCACTGGCGCTATGACCACAGCTGCACCGCTAGGCAGCTCCTCTACAAGCTTGTTTGCTGCATGCCCCGTTAAAGAAAGGCACACATGTCCACTTTTGACTAGCTCGGCGTGCGCCTTATCGCTTGCCGCATCTAGACCCAGGGGGACTTCAACTACTCGGTGTACAGCTCTAACCATGCCAGCTATTTCGCTAGCACTCCACTCGGAGCCAAATCCGAGCACAACTATATCGGCGCCACGGGATAGAGCGTCGGCCACCTTTGCGGCAATGCTATCGGCTTCTGCGCCCTTCCTAACGTACACCTCCGAAATCACGGCGAGAGGTGGAGGTCTTAGCGGAACCTTTACGCCGCAAATATCCATGCCCTTGGCTTTGGCATGTTGCTGGCGAAGCTCCTCTAGAAGGATGTCTAGCAGGGGCTCAAGGCTGAATTCTCCAGTCTCGACCAGCTTCCAGAAAGCTTCGGCACCCAACGTAGCAGCCACTGCAAAAACGCTGGGGTCGCGCGGCCCGCGTACGATCCTGATGCCTAGAGATTCTTCAAGGTCTTTCATGTCGTATTCGAGCGTGCCGGGAACTATAGCCACGTCTACTGAACCTCTAAGCGCCTTTAGGTGCTCTGCGAGAACATGCTTAGGTATTAGCGCAGCCACCTCGACAGGGATAACGTGGAGTTCAGCATCAACACCGCTCCTCCTAAGCCTCTCTACATACTCCCGGAGCAGCTGAGCGGCTCTACGACCCGTAACTATTGCAACCCTCACTGTAGGCCCCTGCGTTTGTTGTGCAGGGCACCAGAGCTACATATATGGCTCTAGCCTAGATAAGCACCGTATGCTCCCATATCTGGTAGTATGGAACAGTGAGAACCTGTTTCTCAAGCTTATAGGCGCGTGTCGAGACAAAGTACCCTTTCGAAAACCGCCAACGATACGCACAGCCACCGCACGTTCGGTCGTCGATAAGGAAAGGCTACACGCCTCTCCGCTTAGATCTTGAAAAGATAGCCCTTAATTGATTCACCACTATTCTTATTTCATTAAAGCCTCTGACACTACCAAACTCACCCACCAGAACGGGTTCGTCCAAGCCCCTAGCACGCACCTGCTTGACCTCAAAGCCTGCATGTGCCAAAGCCTTGACAATCTCCACCACTTTTTCGTCTTGACCATCATGGTATATAGTTACAGTAACGGGCCTATCAGCCAACTCCTATCCCATAATTCCTCCTTTACTACCAGGTATCACGCTATCATGCGTATCCCATTTAGAAAGGGGGGGTTTGTGGCAGTACTCCCGTAAGAATGGAAGAAGAACAGTGATATGCTCTTAGGTATCACTATTTCCTAGGCTCTGCATCTTAGCACGTGCAACAGCTCTTCCAGAGATGACAGAGGGTACTCAAACCTAAACAGCCTGTATTCTATGTTCCTTTCCTCACGAGGTATAATGCTGTATACAGGCTTTGACATAGCTATTGCTGTCTTTATCTCCGTCTCTACCCCCATGTGAACCTCGCCGTACATCGTTGGACGGTACGCAAAGACGAAGTCTGCCTGAGAGACATAGCCAAGGTCTCTCCTCTCCACGGAGGCTTCGATTAGACGCCGAAGGAACCTTAGGTAGGCCTTGTTCTTTACGGTATCCTCTACAGGGTAAAGGTACGTGTCGAAGATCTTATCTGACAGATCTATGGGGTAGGGGTAGTCGTGTATACCATTGGAGGGGTGAGGCCAACGTTCCTCGGCTCGTATTACAGTTTCAAGATTGTCGTTTTCGTCTACGATGAGCTCGTCTATAGTTGTCGGCGAGAGCACTATAAGGTCCTCGCAGGAGCGCTCCAGGTCGCGCTTCACCGTCTCTATCTCGTTGACTTCCTCGAGATTCCTAAGCGGAACGCCTAGGCTGCGTGCTTTAGCTCTGACACGGGTTATGGGATGCGACACATACACCGTCCTGTACTGCTTAGGCCGGCCTGCTGCCATATCTAAAGCCATGGAAATAAGCCTTATGTGTGCCTCACGGCTGTGCTTGGATGCAAAGATGAAGTGAAAGGCTCCATATGACGTAGCAAGAGAGGACACGCTCTCCTGGGCGCTCCTCCAATAGAGAAACCCTGCGGGATCTATCACCTGGAAGCTCGCTATTTCCGGTGTGTGGCCTTCTGCGACCCTTGCCGCGAGGCGGAACAACGCGTGGTAGTAATCGTCAACATAGTCTATGATGACTACGCGCTCTCCATACTCACGAAGGTAGCCCAGGAGAGGGTTGGCCACTATACTGCTTCTTCTGTAATACACGCTATGTGCTCCCACAACCGCCAGCCTGCTTCCCTTCAAGCTTTCCAGCATCTTTCTGAAAGCTTCGCGAAACTTTGCAGAAGCGCGCCTATAGTCCACTAAAAGCAGCTCGGCCACATGGTATATAGGCGCTTTAAACTCCCTCTCGACGTACTCCTCAAACTTTGCTGTTGCGACGCCAAGCTCCTGCTCTATGACTTCAAGGGTACGCCCTATATCAAGCCCCGAGGTTCCAGTCAAAATGACTATTCCGTGCAGCCCGTTAGTCGACATACGCCTTTCCGCCTCCAGGTTCGGCTAATTGATATCAACGTATTTACTGAGTGCAAAAGTGTGCACTGCACTTTTTTAGCTTAACATTTCGGGTTAAGTTTTGCTTTTGCTGATGCTGTTTTAGTCTTCACACTCTGAGCTGGGGTACGGGATGCGGAGGAGGCCTAGACCCTAAAAATGAGGTGCCACCCACTTTGAAGTCCGCTGTTAGGAGCGGAGGTGCATTGTTCCGTGGCTGTCGAACTTCGAGCAGAGGCTGGAACATCTGCAGCTGCTGTCCCGGCGCAGGAGTTCCTCCACGTGAGCACTGAAATAGCAAAGAGGAGGTTCTCTGCAAGGAAGGATGAGAGGGGGAGGTTCATGCCTCGCCACTACAATGGGGTTGATTCAAACCTCGTAGGCAAGAAGGCCTTCGACCACCCCGCAGTCCACAGATGGTGGAAGTGGCTAATTAGGGACTACAGCCCTCCATATTCTATTGCTCTCTTGACTCCATGCAGCAACATTAAGCCCTACACACGAAGCCCTACAAGCCGCAAGGTTCGTGCTGTTTTGAGGAGGCTTAACGCATGGGAGGACGGGAAACCCAAGAAGGTCACATGGATGTACTTCAGCGACCTGCTGATTTTTGTACCCTACGAGAGAGCTGAGGAGTACCCTGCTTGCTGCTATGAGGTGCATCCAGACGTTGTTCTAAGGGACAAATCGCTTACAGAGCTTGTCGTCAACATCACCGCTAGGGTCCTCACAGCGCTATCCCGTCGAGGACTCGAGGTCGTTGTTACATTCTTGCCTTCAAAGCACGCAAAACTTTGGGAACAGGCACTGGCGCATGCAGAAACAGTACCCGAGATAATTAAAACTAGGTACACTTTATTTTCAGTATTTGAGCTGGAGGAAACTCTTAAGACTATCCTCAACAATTAAGCCGTACTAACCCTGAGCAGTTAATTACCAATCAGAAATCAGACAAGACTGAAGTAGCGACAAATTACCACCAAAGGGCGGTTGGCGATCTAGCAACTATTACATTTGTTACATCTTTATATTTTTATTTTATTAGAAAAGAGCGTGCGGGAGCG
>JBEVCG010000062.1:0-4307 GCA_040514325.1 Thermoproteota archaeon
GTCCAGGAGCGCTTGCCTCCTGCCCACCCTAACAACGTGCAGGAGCAGCGTAGCCATTGTTGCCATGTAGAGCTCCCCCTCGTGTCGCAGCGGGACTCTCCTAAACCCCTTCTCTAGCATGTAGCCGAGCAGCTCTATTACGGAGTCGCCGGCCTCACCCATGACTACAGGGGAAGATGCGTAGCTTCTGGCCGCAGCGCTCGAACTCACAAGCTCAACTGCAAAGTCCAGCTCGGTGCACGCACCTACGAGCCTCCCGCTGTCGTCGACGAACGGCAGTATCCCTATATTTCTATGAACCAGCCTCTCGGCGCACTCGCTCAGCGGGCTCCTTCCCCTGTGGATTATCGGTGGCCTGCTTGCCACCTCCAAGGCTGGCGTTTGGAGTACGGAGTTGAGGTCGAGCGCTTCAACTGTACCAGCCTCCTCAAAGGCCTGGACGAGAACTCTCGCCAGATCCTTCGTGGAGACCACGCCTAGGACAACACCATCCTCGTCAACAACCACGGCGTGGTCTATGCCCCGTGTCGCCAGGACCCGTGCTATCAGGGACAACTTCGCTTCGGGGCCCACTACCTCGTAGAAGTCCTGTTGCAGAAGCGTCCACCTGATATAATCTTATGTACGCCCGCCAGCTAGAATACTTTGCTGCCGGGAAGCCTCGATGAGCAGAAGCCTAGGCAGCAGCCCGGAGAGCGAGGCAGCGAACCTGCTGGAGGCCTCGCCCTACAAGCTCCTGGCGCGGGGCGTCTCAAGGGCTGCTAGGGCGCTTGGCGCCACGGTGGACGAACGCTTGGTAGAGTTTCTGGTGTCGGAGACGCCCCGCGAGGATCTTGGAGACTTTGGAGTCAACGTAGCCAGGTTCGCCAGGCAGGTACGCGTCTCCCCCCAGAAGCTGGCAGAGCTTGCAGCGGAGGAGCTCCGGAAGAACCCCCTTGTTTCAAGTGCTACCGCGGCAGGCCCCTTCGTGAACTTCAGCTACAACACCAAGCTAGCTGCAAAGCTCCTGATTAGGGAGATGCGTGACTGGGGCCGGTTCCAGCACACGTACAGGGTTGATAGGCCTCTTCGCATAGTGGTTGAGCACACAAGTGCAAACCCTGTGCACCCCCTTCACATAGGTCATGCAAGAAACGCGAGCCTCGGGGACACGTTAGCTAGGCTCCTGAAGGCACGCGGCCACATCGTCCAGACGCGCTTTTACATAAACGACCTGGGCAGGCAGGTGGCAGTAGCAGCCTACGGCTTCAAGCTGCTTGGCAAGCTGGACCCTCCACCAGGCGTTAAGAAGGACCGCTGGGTCGGCCTAGTCTATGCCATAACCCACACGGTGATGGACATTAGGCTGCTGAAGAGAAAGCTCGAGAAGCTGAAGGAGGAGGGAAGGGACGAGGAGTACCGCGAGGCTCTTAGGCAGCTGGACGAGCTTGTAGCAGATGCTGCAGCTCTCAGAGAGCAGGCGCCCGAAGTCTTTGACGCCATAGCAGAGGCCATGGAGGGGCGGGACCCGGAGCGCGACGTTTCAGAGATAATGAGAAGCTACGAGTACAGGCTCGACGAGGAGACCGTTAGCCTGGTCCGTAGCGTCGTCGGAATGTGTCTAGAAGGGTTCCGTGAGACCCTCTCCAGAATGGGAATTGAGTTCGATGCGTGGGACTGGGAGAGCAGCCTGGTGTGGAGCGGCCTTGTCTCAAAGGTGCTGGAGGCTGCCCGCTCCAGCCCCTATGCAACAGTGCACAAGGGGGCACTGGCCCTGGACTTTAAAAGGCTCCTAGAGGACGAGGAGCTTCGTAAGCAGCTGGGGCTGCCGGAAGGCTACGAGGTTCCTCCGATGATTCTGATGAGGAGCGACGGGACAACGCTCTACACGACAAGAGATGTAGCTTACAGCATATACAAGTTCAGGGAGTCAGGGGCAGACCGCGTGTACAACGTCATAGCAGCCGAGCAAAGGTTGGAGCAGCTTCAGGTAAGGCTAGCGCTCATAGCGCTGGGCTGGCGGAGGGAGGGCCTCAACCAGCTGCACTACGCCTACGAGATGGTGAATCTTCCAGGCCAGAAGATGAGCGGCCGCCGCGGCAGGTACATCACGCTCGACGAGCTGCTCGACAGGGCAGTGTCTCTAGCTAGAAGCGTTGTCGAAGAGAAGAGCCCCCACCTACCCGAGGATGAGAAGCGTAGGATAGCTGAGGCGGTGGGCACGGCAGCGGTGAGGTACGCTCTAGTCTCCGTCTCAGCGTCCAAGCCCATTACATTCAGCCTAGAAGAGGCCCTAAGCCTCGAGAGGAACAGCGCCCCCTACATAATGTACACCTACGCGAGGGCAGCCAACATAATGGAGAGGGCGTCCGAGAGGGGCATAGCCATAGACTGGGAGAGGATAGACTACTCTGCAGCAGACGAGAACAAACTGAGGCGAAAGGTCGTCCTTAAACTGCTGCTATACCCATACACGCTAGTCAAGGCGGCAGACGAGCTGAAGCCCGAGCTCCTGGTATCCTACCTAAACGGGCTCGCCGACGCCTTCAACGAGTGGTATGCGAGCGGGGACAGCGCAATAGGCGAACCCGATCCAGGCAAGAGAAACTTCAAGCTGGCCATGGTACACTCGGTAAAAGTGGTCACAGCATCAGCACTCGAGATCCTAGGGATAAAGCCTATAGCTCGCATGTAGCAAGCAGCACACCCGGGGCCCGTAGCTCAGCCAGGAACAGAGCGCCGGCCTTCGGAGCCGGTGGTCGGGGGTTCAAATCCCCCCGGGCCCGCCACCATTTTCGCTATATACGAGACAACGGTCTTGATAGACAAGAATAAGATGGAAATGAAAATAAGATGAAGTATGGTGTCTCTTGCGTTCGCAGTGCAGTAGCCCAGCTTTGTTGATCTCGTTTTCACCTTTACTCAGAGCCTAGGGGTACTTGGAGAGAGCTTTTACGGATGTGCAGTGAATTTAACATCCAGGTACTTGGTTAGTTGTTGTGCATATTCATCCATGCCTTTTGCCAGCATTCTGTATAACTTCCGGTGAGGCCTTTATGCTAAGCTTTAGTAAGTTCGTTGCTAGTAGGTAGGACGGTGTAATCCTGTTGGTACGCCTCTTCACTGATAGGTTCATACTAACTCCTGGTCCCACAGAGGTTCCGGAGAGAGTAAGGATAGCTATGGCTGCTAAGCCTACGAACCCCGACCTTGACCCCGAGTTCGCCTCGCTCTACAGGAGTGTGGTTTCGAAGCTTAAGAAGCTACTGGGAGCGTCTAGGAGCGACGTCTACGTGATGGTTGGAGAGGCTATGCTGGGTCTAGAGGCGGCAATAGCGAACCTTGTGAAGCGGGGCGATAAGGTGTTGGTGGTGGCCAACGGGGTCTTCGGGGAGGGCTTCGCCGACCTGGTTAGGATGTACGGCGGAGAGCCCGTCATGCTCGAGAGCGACTGGAGGAGGGCGGTCGACCCATCGGACGTGGAAAGAGCGCTGGAGAGGAACCCAGACGTCAAGCTGCTAACGATAGTCCACTGCGATACACCGTCCGCGATCCTGAACCCGCTTAGGGATGTTGCCAAGGTGGCCAAGGAGCGCGGAGCGTTAGTGGTAGCAGATGCTGTATCGAGTATTGGAGGGGTGCCTGTGGACGTTGACGGCTGGGAAATCGACATGCTGATAGGCGGCTCTCAGAAGGCGTTGAACGTTCCGCCCGGCTTAACGATAATCACGGTGAGCCCTGCAGCCTGGGAGGAGGCGGAGAGGGTGGGTTACAGGGGCTTCTACCTTGACATTAAGCTGTGGAAGAGGATGGTGGATGAAGAGGGGGTGTTCCCCTACACCTTGTCTGACCCGCTTATCCGTGGCCTGGACGAGGCGCTCAACATGATCTTTGAGGAGGGTATCGAAAGCGTCTATGAGCGGCACAAGATGGCTAGAAAGGCGGCGTGGGCTGCGCTCGAGGCAGCCAACCTAGAGCCTTACCCCCAGGCCCTAGATCACTCGTCGCCGACAGTTACGGCGGCCCTTGTGCCCAAGGGGGTCAACGAGGCAGAGCTTAGGAGGGTAGCCTGGGAGAGGTACGGGGTCATGATCGCGGGTAGCTGGGGTAAGCTCCAGGGGAAGGTGGTGAGGATAGGCCACATGGGGGTCCAAGCGTCGCGTACCCACCTGATCGTAGGCTTCACCGCCCTAGCAAGGGCATTGAGGGATCTAGGGTACCAGGTGAATGTAGGGAAGGTTGTGGAGGCTCTGGAAGAGGCCTACAGCTAGGGGTAACCCAGCCCAAAACAGTTTTGAGCAAAGCAAACATTTAGACGAGAATGAAAG
>JBEVCG010000062.1:4317-5461 GCA_040514325.1 Thermoproteota archaeon
TGGGGTGTCGCCACCCTCCTTAGCCACTCGCGCACCTGCTCTACGTCCTCCTTTGGTGCCAGCTCCTCGTAGCAGAACCACCAGTCGAAGCACTTGTACTTCTTAAGCCTCTCCTCGGCATCCTGCACAGTCGAGGGCGGCGGTACTATGAAGCCTTCACCTATTATCTCGTTGTTGGGCCAGTTGGCTGGCGCAGCTCTGCCGTACTTGTCGAGCAGCTGCAGCGTCTTGACAACCCTTAGGATCTCGTCCATGTTACGCCCAAGCTCCAGCGGGTAGTAGATTATCGCCCTTATCACGCCCTTGCTGTCGACGATGAATACGGCCCGTACTGTTGCTGTCGAGGACTGCGCGTGTATTAGGCCAAGCTTCTCAGCCACTTCTCCGCGGGGATCAGCTATTATGGGGAAGGGTATCTCCACGCCCAGCCTCTCCTTTATCCACTCAATCCACTTTATATGGCTGTAATTGCTGTCCACACTCAGCCCTATCAACTCGGTGTTCAGCTTTTTGAAGTCCTCGTATCTCTTGGCGAATGCTACAAACTCGGTGGTGCACACTGGGGTGAAGTCGGCAGGGTGGCTGAACAGAACAAACCACTTGCCCTCCTGCACGTACCTATCGGGCAGCTTTATCCTGCCGTGTGTCGTCACAACCTCCATCTCAGGGAAACTCTCTCCTATCAGGGGTATCTGGCCCGGCATACACATACACCTCTAGCTTTCCAATCAGATACTATTATTAGTTAAAAGTATTTTTGCTTTTCGCCCAAGAAGAGAGGTGCGGGCCACGTTCCGGGCGCCGCCCCGTGTATGCCGAGCTAGAATGATGCAGCATGAGAAGTTGGGCTATCCGCAGGAAGCTATTTGAGGAGTGGTGCGGCGGCCGGGATTTGAACCCGGGATCTCCGGCTTGGCAGGCCGGCGTCCTAGTCCAGGCTAGACGACCGCCGCATCCGTAGAAGACCACACTTACGCTCGGGGTATTTGAACCCAACGCTGGAATCCAATGGTGAAGCCCAGACTTGACGGAGGAAAGTGCTATAACCCTTCCACGCAGAGAGAGACAGTAGCACGGCTGCGCGGCAGTGCCGCGGTAGTATAGCCCGGCCAAGTATGCGGGCCTTTCAAGCCCGTGACCCGGG
>JBEVCG010000063.1:0-5419 GCA_040514325.1 Thermoproteota archaeon
CGTATATACTCCTCCGGGTAGCATACATATTGAAAACGTGGAGAGGGTGCCCATGTCTTCATCGTCTCAGGGAGAAAGAGTCGACTGGTACACCATCTCCAAGAGGCTGCACCGTTTCTACGAGGGCAAAATAGAGGTCATACTGAAGGTTCCCGCATTCAGACAGGAGCACTTCTCAATATGGTACACACCTGGCGTGGCTGGCCCCTCGCGCGAAAACGCCGAGAACCCCGAGGAATCCTTCCACAACACCTGGAGATGGAATGTCATAGCGGTGGTCAGCGACGGCACGCGTGTTCTGGGCCTCGGCAACATTGGCCCGGAGGGAGCCTACCCTGTAATGGAGGGCAAGGCTCTCCTGTTCAAGGCGCTTGGAGGTGTCGATGCGGTACCTATTGTGCACAGGGCTCGCGACCCCGATAAGTTCTTAGAGCTCCTAGAGCTGATAGAGCCCAGCTTCGGTGGCATAAACCTCGAGGATATAGAGAGCCCCAAGTGCTTCTACATACTCGATGAGGCCAGGAAGAGGCTGAAGATACCGGTTTGGCACGATGACCAGCAGGGGACAGCCACAGTAACCCTGGCCGGGCTCATAAATGCGGCGAAGATCGTTGGAAAGGACGTTAGGAAGATGAAAATAGCAATAATAGGGGCTGGTGCAGCCAACATAGCGTTTTACCGCTTGCTTAAAGCCTACGGTGTTGACCCTAAGAACTTAGTTGCTGTCGACAGCAAGGGTGTGCTGCATCCCGAGAGAAGCGACATAGACAAGCTTATGCTCAACAACCCGTGGAAGTACCGCATAGCCGTAGAGACTGACGGTGGCTGGAATAGGCTGAGAGGAGGAGGAATAGCAGAGGCCATGAGGGGCGCCGACGCGGTGATAGCGGCTTCGAGGCCGGGTCCAGGCGTCATCAAGAAAGAGTGGGTTAAGCTCATGGACAAGGATCCAATAGTGTTCGCAGAGGCTAACCCTGTCCCGGAGATCTGGCCCTGGGAAGCCAAGGAGGCTGGGGCAAAGGTTGTTGCGACTGGCAGAAGCGACCTGCCCAACCAGGTCAACAACAGCCTAGCGTTCCCCGCAGTCTTCCGCGGAGTTCTTGACGTTAGGGCGAGAACCATAACGGACACCATGGCCATAGCGGCTGCAGAAGAGCTAGCGAGGTTTGCGGAAGAGAAGGGTATACATGAGGAGTACATCCTGCCAACAATGGAGGAGTGGGAGGTATACCCTCGCGTAGCAACGGCAGTCGCCATGAAGGCGATAGAGGAGGGCCACGCGAGGCTGAAGCTAAGCAGAAGTGAGGAGTACGAGAGAGCCTACAGCATAATAAAGGCGGTACGTGATAAGCTGGAGGCTCTCTACAAGGCCGGGTTTATTAGAGATATCCCGGAGGAGGTTAAGCAACTGATTAAGTCGGTTTCCTCGAAGTAGGGAGGTGGTAGGCATGAGCCAGGAGTCCACGTTCGTTGTTAGGCGCCCCGAGGGCGAGGAGGAGCTCCAAGAGATAGCGAAGATGATGGTGAGATTCTACAAGTTCAACGAGGAGTTCGATCCCCTCTACGCCCTAGCTGGGGGCGCCGAGGAGACGGTTCTAGACCTCGTGAAGAAGTACGCATCAGAGCCCGACAGTGTAGTTCTCGTCGCAGTTAGCGGCGGAAAGGTTGTAGGGTTCGTGCACGGCGAGCTGAGGCGCAACCCACTCTTCAAGACGAGCCCCTTGGGCGTGATAGTCGAGCTCTATGTGAACCCTAGCTACCGCAGGCGTGGCGTGGCTAGGGAGCTTGTGAGGAGGGTTAGCGAAGAGCTCAGAAAGCTTGGAGCATCCGCGATAGCTGCCGAGGTGCCGCTTATGAATGAGATAGCAGTGGAGTTCTACAGGAAGCTTGGCTTCAGACCTCTAACGGCAGTCTACGTAAAAGAGCTTGAGAGGTGGTGAGGAGCCGTGAGCGCAGAGGACGTAGTTGTTAGGGAAGTTCGCTCGGAGGACTTCAGCCATCTTGTAGAGTTCTTCGCGAGGCTCAAGACGATAAACGAGGAGCTTGACCCCATGTACATAACGGTGGCCGACCTCCGCGAGACAATCGAGAAATACGTTAGAGAGAGCCTAGGCAAGGAAGACGTGGTGCTTCTAGTTGCTGAGCACAATGGAAGCGTGGTAGGCGCTCTCCGGGCAGCTGTAGTAGACCGTATCTTCTACGAGCCTCGCCTGGAGGGCCTGATAACTGACCTCTACGTGCACCCAAGCTACCGGAGAAAAGGTGTAGCGGAGAAGCTCATAGAAAGGCTGGAGGAGATTCTAGCCCAGCGGGGTATAGAGCTCATAGCTGCAGAGTACCCTCCCGGAAACCGGATAGCGAACAAGTTCTACGAGAAGCTTGGCTTCAGACCTCTCCTCGTTAGAGTGTACAGAAAGGTCCGTGGGACAAGGTAGCTTAATGATACCAGCAGCCCAGTCCTCCACCGGCTTTTTTCCCCGGCCCCCCTCCTGAAGCCTATAGGCACCCATCCTCCGCCGGTGCAGGGGCTACGAAGAGCCCTGTCTGGCTAAAAGGAGAACCTCCAGAGCCGCTGCGAGGGCTATCGATGCAAGGCCAGCCGATACTGCTATGGCTATGGAAGATGCCAGCAGCTTGGCCTTGCCGACGTCTCCGCTCCTCAGGGTACTGCCCAGGGACGTTCCGATGGCGAACACGAGCAAGTAGACCAGCAGCGTTATCCACATCTCCACGGGCTTCTTGGCACCATGAGCAAAACCTGCCCTCCTTATAACTAGCCCTAGTACAAGGCCCACAGCAAGAAGAGCTGAGAGCGTCTCCGCCGACATTATAAGCCCCGAGCGTTGGGGGTTAGAGGCTCTGCTTAAGTAGTTCGCCCGGGTAGCCACCAGCTTTTCGGTGTACCCAACTTTGGAGGTGGAGCAGCCCATCCCCCTCCTCGAGATAGTTAAGTGTAGGGGCTCTGCCCCGATAAGCAGCAGTGCTAGCGTCTGCGAAACGGCCATCGAGTACACAAGGATGGTTCTGCTAAGACACGCAAACCCCATTGGCAGGCTCCACGGCGGACGCGTCATGGAGTGGATAGTGGACGCCGCCACCATAGCCGCGCTGAGGGTTGCGCGCGGCCCTGTTGTGGCAGCGAGCACGGACTACATACTGTTCCTCAACCCCGTTAAGGTAGGCGACCTCTTCACAGTTAAGGCGTGGGTATCCTATGTAGGGCGTAGCAGCATGGAGGTAGGCGTCCTAGCTTTCACCTTATCTTCATCGGGGGAGGCCAGGCTTACAACCTACGCCCACCTAGCCTTCGTGGCAGTTGACGAGAGCCTTAGGCCGAGGCCCGTCCCCGTTTCGGTTAGGCCGGGAAGCGAGTGGGAGGAGAGGCTGGCAGAACTTGCCCTTGAGAGCAGGACGGCGAGGAGGGATATTATAGAGGGTAGGAAGAAGGCTGTAGAGAACCTTGAGCCACCAGCCCCCCTTTGGGAGGAGTACGTGCTTAGGAACTACAGGATAGTGACGCCGGAAGATGCTGTGTACGCCGACGCCATGCACGCTGGCCGCCTCCTGTACTGGCTCGACGAGACGGCCGGCGTGCTCGCGTCTAGGTACGCTGGTGGCATCGCTGTGACAGCTGCTGTAGATGCAACAGCGTTCTACTCCCCCCTAAGGCCTGGCGACGTAGCTGAAATACATGCTGCTGTGACGCACGTTGGCAGAACGAGCATCGAGCTGGCCCTAAAGGTGATAGCTACGCGCGGCGGAGCCCGCCTCCACACTACGACGGCCCGCTTCGTGATGGTTCACATAGGGTATGATGGCAGACCAAAGCCGGTTCCTCGCAGAGATGTTCCGCCGGAGAAGCTGCACATGGTGGTGGAGGGCGAGGAGAGGAGAGCGAGGAGGATGCAGATAAGGGAGCGCGTGAGGAAAGCAGCCGCAGAGCTGGAGAAGTACCTATCAAGTGCAGGCCGTGCAGGTTGAAGCAACAGTCCTGCAAGCTGTGGTCTTCCCGGAGGTGGGCAAGCTGGCGCTGAGGTCAGCTCTTCAGCACGGGTCTGCCCCTAAGCACAATCTTGTAACCGCATCTGGGGCACTTTCCATCGCTTGTTATCCTGTAGTCCATGACGCGGTACCACATCCTCCTCACCAAAACCTTGCCGCACCTTGGGCACCTCGTCTCCTCGTGCTGGGGGTCGCCCGTGTTTCCTATGTAAACGTACTCAAACCCCATGCGCCGGGCCTTGGATGCGATATCCTCGAGCAGGCGAACGTCTGTGGGAGGCTCTCTCCACATGTTTGCGGGAAAGTACCTGTTCACGTGTAGGGGGACGTCCCATCCCAGCTCGTCAAATATCCTGCCAAGAACCCACTCCACGCACTCCGGCTCGTCGTTCGCTTTTGGGACTACAAGAAACACCATTTCAACGTGTGCCCCCATTTCCTTGAGGAACCTTGACACCCTAATCACGTGCTCTGGGTCAGCTGATAGCAGAGAGCGGTAGGTCTCTCTGCAGCCCTTGATATCTATACTGTAGCCGTCGACCCCCGCCTCAAACAGCTTCTTCGCTGCATGTATGGTCATGTACCCGTTGGTAACGATCGTTGCGTAGAGCCCCCTGCGTACGGCCTCGAAAGCGACGTCAACCACGTACTCCAGGTGTATCGTGGGCTCGTTGAAGCTTGCGCACACCCCCTCGTCACCCGCCTTAAGGGCGATGCCCACAAGCTCTCTAGGCTCTATGAAAATGCTATCCTCCATTCTTGGAGAGCTCCACGACAGGTGGAAGTTCTGGCACCAGGGGCAGCGGAAGTTGCAGCCCCATCCACTGAACGTTAGTGCTGTACTGCCCGGCCAGTAGTGGAAGAACGGCTTTATTTCGATAGGCCTGCTCTCGAGAGCGCTAAGGAGCCCGTAAGTCTCAACGTATATCTTACCGCCGATGTTTACCCGGTTCCTACAGAACCCCCTTGCGCCGGGCGCGATAACGCACCTACGCTCGCATACAAGGCATCTTGCCAGCCCCTTCGAGCTGTCGCCGACCTTTTCCTGCAGCAGACCTTGCCTCAGCGTGGATCGGTGCACGCTTTCAGTAGCCCTCCGAGCCATGCGTCTGCCCCCGGATCCCGGGCTATCCCGCATATTCGGGGAGAAACCCTGCCTTCTGCGTGCAGCCTACCGCTCTGCATCTTCCTGCCAGCTAGAGTTCGGGAAAACTATCCGTTAATATTCCTCGTCGGGCACACTGTGCGCAGGGCGCGGCACCTTGTCGCTGGAACCGTTCTTCAACCCCCGCGGAGTCGCGGTTGTGGGTGCAAGCGCTCGCAGGGGCTCTCCGGGGTATAACGTGGTCGCGAGGCTCAAGGCGCGGTACAGGGGTAGGATATACCCTGTCAACCCAAAGTACAGAGAGGTGCTGGG
>JBEVCG010000064.1:0-5454 GCA_040514325.1 Thermoproteota archaeon
GCGGTTGCCTACATCCTGGCCGCAGCTCTGCTGGATCTAGCCGTGCTGGCGCTGCCGCTGCCCCGCGCAGTAGCCGTGGGCCTGGCCCCGTTCGCCGCCGGCCTTGCCGCCGGGCTCCTCGCGGGCTCCAGGAGGGGGGCTGCCGGCTACGCCCTGGCCTCGGCACTCGTAGCCGTAGCCGCTGCGCTCGCGTACAACTACGCGCGGGCTCCAGCCGAGACCCTGCTGGCCGTGGCCAAGCCCATCCCCTACAGCCTCCTGCCCCTGCTGGTGCAGCCCCCCGTAGCGGTCGTGGCAGCTCTGGGGGCGAGGCTGCTGGCAGAGCAGGTCCGCGGCCGCGGGAAGCCCGAGCAGCCGGCGTAAGCGAAAATCGCAGTGCTAGGCCTCCGGGGCATCCCGGAGCTAGCTCTTCACGGCTATGAGGGCTACGTTTGAGCCGGTCCAGGCCCGGAAGCTGCTGTTGAGGGCCACAATGTAGCCTTCCTTCGGCATTTTCACCACCTCGACCACGTCGCCGAGCACGCTCCTCACGGCGGCGATCTCCTGGCCCGCGGCTGCGCGCTGGCCGAGGGACACCCTGTACTCTATGAAGCCGTGCTTCGAGGCCGTTACGTCTTCTCTGCGGTAGCCCAGCTCCCGCAGCACGGGGTACTCGGTGACCTCCTCCCTACCGTCCTCGACGATGCCCAGGTGCACCGCCACGTTCTTTAGGACCTTGAATCCGACGGCGATTCCCGGCTCGTCCGGCCTGTAGAGCGACGGGAGCTCCACGGTGAACGAGGGTATGCCCTCCCGGACCGCCACCCCGGGTAGAGAGGCTGCGAGCCTCCTCCTCTCGTACTTCTCCGGCGCGTACTCCTCCAGGACCGTTATCCCCGAGGCCGCTGCGGCCTCGAGCACCCTCCTGCGGACCTCCTCTGGAGCGGGGTCGACCAGTATGAAGGGTATGGAGAGGCCCGCAGTGTGCATGTCCACTATGAACTCGTACTGGCTTGCCAGGCTCCAGACCGTGTGCGCGATCCTCTCCGCGAGGCTGCCCGAAGGGTCCCCGGGGTACACCCTATTGAGGTCGACCGTGGCCAGGGGTATGCCCCGCACGTTGTAGTTGAACCCCTCCACGTTGACTACGGGGACTATGCCCACCTCGCCGTGCACGCCGGCGCTCTGAAGGTAGCCGATGAACCTCCAGATAGAGGCAAGCCCCGTTACCTCGTTACCGTGCACGGCCACTGCAATGAAGAGCTTCCTCTCGCCGCTGCCCAGCCTTATGAAGGGTACCGACACGGGGCTTCCGTCGGGCCTACGCCCAACCTCTATGAGCCTCTTCTCCAAGGCGCAGCTCCGCCTGTGGAGGTGCCCGGCGGGGTATTAACCCGTTCGCAGACCGAAGGTGGCGCTGGAGCCTCCAGCGGGGTGGGCTGGAGAGGTGCAGGAGCCTCCAGGAGGGCTGGCGGCCAGCATCGTGGAGAGGCTGCTAGAGTGGTGGAGGAGGAACAAGAGGAGCTTCCCATGGCGCGAAACCGGAGATCCCTACAGGCTGCTGCTGGCAGCCATACTGCTGAGGAAAACGAGGGCCGAGAACGTCGCCCCGGTGTACGCAGCGCTTGTCGAGAGGTACCCCGAGCCGCAGAGGCTGGCCGAGGCCAGCGTCGAAGAGCTCGAGGAGCTGCTACGGCCCCTGGGGCTTCACAGGACGAGGGCAAGGCAGCTGGCCAGGCTGGCTAGGGAGCTGGTCGAGCGCTACGGCGGAAGGGTTCCGTGCGCCCCCGAGGAGCTGGCGGGCCTGCCGGGCGTCGGGCCCTACGCAGCCAACGTCGTCGGCGCAGCCGCCTGCGGAAGACGCGTAGCCGCGGTGGACGTTAACGTCGCCCGCGTAGTCTCGCGCCTCTTCGGCGTGAAGCCGCGCCGCGCACCGCACCTCGACGAAGCCGTTCTGGAGGCTGCGCAGAGGCTTGTTGAGGCTGGGCCTCCTAGGGACGTCAACCTGGCGCTGATGGATCTCTCGGCCAAGCTCTGCAGGCCGAGGAGGCCAAGGTGCTGGGAGTGCCCGCTGCGGGAGCTCTGCAGCTACGCTGGTTCGCAGGCAGCTAGCAGAGGGGCTCAGGGTCGGTAAGGTCGCTCCGCACAGAGCCTAAGCTTCTAGCCTCCGGGAGCCCGCTAGGCTAGCCTGCTCTCCAGTATCCTCTTGAAGGCTCTAGCGTTGTCGAGCATCCAGTGGTCGTTGTTGAAGAACGCGTAGATCCTCCGGGGCTCCAGCGCTGCCACCCTCTCGGCCACCTCCTCGAGCTCCTCTGCGGAGTAGTCATGCGCGTACCACGCGCTCCTGCCGTGCAGCCTCAGGTAGACGGTGCCGTTTGACGTCACGATCCACGTGGCCTGCGGGGAGTCTACGGAGACCGCCGTAACCCCCAGCTCCCGGAGCAGGTCGACTGTCTCGCTGTCAAACCACGACACGTGCCTAAACTCCACCGCGAAGCGCTCACCCAGACCAGTGCTTCTCGCAAAAAACCTGATCCTCTCAACGTTGGTATCGGTGCGCGCGAAGCTCGGGGGCATCTGGAAGAGGTAGAAGTCCACGAGGCTATCCATAGGCTTGAACAGCGCGTGAAACCTCCTCCACGTATCCAGCGCCTCAGGCTTCAGCCTCCTCACGTGCGTTATCGACCGGTGAACCTTGACCGCCCAGCGCAGCCGCCTACCCCTCCTAGCCCAGCCCGCCACCTGGCTGGGGTAGGGGAACCTGTAGAACGAGGCGTTGAGCTCCACGGCGTTGAGGCCGCTGTTCTCAACGTACCACTGGAGGCTGGAGCCCAGGTTCCAGTCGTAGAGCCAGCCCGACGTGCCCACGTACACCTCCACCATAGCGGCTCGCCCCACCCCCTTCTGCGTGCACCCTAACAGCTCACGTCTCCCTTCTCATTGGAAGGCCCCCGCACGCTACCCACGGCGAAAGGGCGGGAGCAATGCCAGCCTTGCCGGCTTTGCCAAGCTTCGCCCCACAGGGTTACCCTGCCTGCACCGCTGGCCCTACGAGGCTCGGCATCCCGGCCCCATGAACGTCGAACACGGGCGATAGTCCGCGCAGCCGCAGTTCAGCAGGCTTTCAGTAGCAGTATTCCTCCTAATACCTACCTAATTTTATTATAATGTATGTTGCCGTGTCGCTGGTATTCGGGCCAGGAACGTTGGTTGATAAAAATCGGTGGAGCGTTGAAGCCGCGCCGAGAGGCTGTTGGGTTCTCCTAAGCCCCGTTCTGCATGGAGCTTAGCTTCTGGACTTTAGGAGCTTGATGTACTCCCTCATCCACGCGGGCATGTCCGGCGGCACGCGGGCTGTGACGAGGTTTCCGTCGACTACAACGGGCTGGTCTAGCCACTCCGCGCCAGCGTTTGCCACGTCGTCTTTGACGCCCCAGTAGCTTGTTGCCTTCCTGCCGCGGAGGACGTCAGCGCTTATGAGCACCTGGGGGCCGTGGCAGATCGCGGCCACCGGCTTGCCAGCCTCGAAGAAGTGCTTGACTATCCTCTTGACGTTTTCGTCGTTCCTTATCCTCTCGGGCCCCCTGCCTCCGGGCAGGACGAGCCCAACGTACTCTTCGGGGTTTACCTCGCTGAACGCTAGGTCGGGCTTGACCGTGTACCCCTTCTTGCCCTTAACGGGATCCCGCGAGGGGCCTGCCACGACGGTTTCGTAGCCCTCCTCCTGCAGCCTGTACAGCGGGTAGAACAGCTCGACGTCTTCGAACTCAGGCCCCACGAGGAAAAGTATCTTGCCCGGCACTGCAGCCACCTCCTCGGACTCTACAGCTTGCTCTAGGTCCTAAAAAGGGGGACGGCGCGGGGGATGCGGGTTGGAGGCAGCCTAGAAGTATATCGAGCTCGAGGGCCTCCGCTCCTGGCCCCCGCAGGGCCTAAGCAGCACCACCAGCACCTCTTGCCCGTCCTCGAGCCTAAGACGCGCTGCAGGCACCCTCCGGCTGGCGCCAGCGTCCTCGAGCTCCAGCGTGTAGAGCTGGGCGCCGGACCTGGCCAGCCTCAGCACGGAGAACAGCGTGTACGCAAGCTCGGGGTCAACCTCAACGCCGCCGACTCCAACTCTGTCGCGCAGCTCCAGCCCCGCAGGGCTGGCGCCGCCGGCCTCCAGCACCCTTGCAACGTGCTCCCGGCCGCTGACCAGCGCCACGCAGGAGCCCACCAGCACGGCCGGTACCGGGTGGCCTCCTGTATCGAGCACGGCGGCCGACACGCTGAGGTAGTGGCAGACGGGGTGCCCCGTCTCCGGGTCTATGGCGGGGTGTATGTCCATCGCCTCCTCCACAACCTGGCTAGGCACTGTTGCCATCTCGGCTCTTAGCCTTAAGACCACTCGGCAGCACCTCCCGGGCTATCCAGGCCCCCAGCCCGCAGTAACACGCACGGAATGTTTAATTGCGTTAGCACAAGGCCGGGGCCGGCTCCGAGAGCGGCCGGCGCCAGCAGGCCGGCGAATGCGTCGGCCCGCGCTTGGAGGGAACACCCCGCGAGCGTCACGGACCGCTGAGGCGGCGTTGCGGGGGCTTAAGGCCTTAGGGCCCCTACCACGCCGCGAAGGCGCCCTAGGCGCTCTCCCAGGAGGCCGTGCAGGGTCTAGGCGAAGTGTCGGTGTTTGACAGCAGCTACCCGCTCTCCAGCTCCGTGGAGCTCTCCGAAGCCCTCCTCACGCTCTCTAGGTCTATCACTATCTCCGCGATGTCGAGGCTGTACCCTATAATCCTCCTCGCCGAGTCCGCTAGAAGCGCCACCTCGGCTCCGCCAGCAGGCTGTGCGGGTACCCTCCTGGCGGGGTACCGGTCTATTATCTCCGCGACCCTCTCTGCAGCCTCCCTGCTTCTGTCTAGGAGGGCTCTGCCAGCCGTCTCAAACGCCGCCCTAGCCTCCTTCAGGATGTCCAGCGCCTCTGGGGGCACTTTCTCCCCCCTCTCCACGAGCGAGGCCGCGTTCACCGCTATTATCGACGTGTGGTCGGCCACCCTCTCTATGCTCTTGACGGCCATGACGAGCAGGGGGATCTCGGCTAGCGTGGCGAGGCCCAATGTGTGGAAGTGCTCTAAGCCTAGCAGAACCATGTTGGCGTTCCTGCTAGCGTAGAGGTACAGCCTGTCTACCAGGGTGTCCCTCTCGGGTATGCTTCTAAGCCCCCCGGCATCCCCCCTCTGTGCAAGCTCGATTGCGTCTCCGAGCATGGATAGTGTTGCGTGGTACGCTTTCCCCACCGCCTCCCAGAAGCCTATGGATGAGGGGTCAACGGCCACGTAGAACTCCATGTAGTTTGAGCCCTCCTCCACCAGTATGAGCCCCAGCATGATCTCTTCGAGCAGCCTCTTCAGATCCCTAAACCCTGGATGCATTTCCGGAAGGTACTCCACCCTAATCCTGCTGAAACCCGCCAGGTACGAGGCTATGATGTCCCTAATG
>JBEVCG010000065.1:0-5422 GCA_040514325.1 Thermoproteota archaeon
ACGCGTTGCTAGAGAAAGAGTAGCCAGAGGAGGGGCAAAGAGGCATACCAGGCTACGCTGTGGCACGGCGCGCCCGGCGGGAGGCCGGCAAACCGCTCTCGTGCGAACAGGGCACCGCTCAGCCCAATGCCGCAAGTTACGGCCTGGGAACTAGCGGTAGCCTCTGGAAGACGGCAGCGTAATCCAGGTCTACGAGGATGCTTAGGGCCCTGACACCCGAAGCGTAAGCTGCAAGCACGTGGAAGGGCGCCGCGTCGGTTACGTCGACAACTTTCGGCGACAAGCCCTTGAGTAGCTTTGCCGCTCTGCGAGCCAGCTCGGAGGCCGGCCGCCTGGCTGTGGGCCTAACCTCGACTCGGTAAATCTCAGCAATCCCTGCCTCTGCCAAAGCTTCGAGGAGCGCGTTGAGGGGGTTCCACCCGGGCAGGGGGTCTTTGGGTGCCACTACCCTCAGCCTCCCTCCCTCCGCCGCCACGTAGGCTGCCGCCGCGAGCACAACCTCGGCTGCAGTCCTTACAAGTACCGTGTCGGGGCGCACCTCGCCCCCGACGTACCTTGCAATAGCCTCCAGAGCTGCGTTCAGGTCCTCCAGCACAGCCTCGACGAGCTCCCTGCGCGCCTCTTCGCTAGCCTCGGCTAGCACCCTCCTAAGCAGTGCAGTAGTGCTCTGGCTCCGCGAGACAGACCACCTCTGCCCGCTCTACTGCACCATCACGGAGCTCCGCCACCCCAACACAACCCTCGGAGAGTGTTCCGGGACAGAGCAGCACCGTCTCTCTGAACCTCGCCACGGCCGGGCTGGGGCACAGGGACCCCACCACAACAAGCGCTGGCGCAGTGCTCTCTATAATCTTGCCGACGAGCTCTGATGTCCAGGCCTGCCCTCCTCCCAACCGCGCGAGCTGGGGCGGCAGAAGGTAGGATGCGAGCAGTTCCAGGCGGCCCGCCTCAAGCAGAGCCCTGGCGCTCCCCGCCGGCTCCCTGCCGCTAACCGCTCCTGCGTGAATGCCACCACCAAGGTACACGAGGCCGCCCTCGAGCAGCGCGCCCCTCTCCTCGAGGATCCTCGCCACATGGTGGTCGTCGAGCGCTCCCGGGACACCGAGGACGACATCATCCCAGCCCGACAGAGCTTCCTCCACCAGCGTGCTGTAGCAGAGGTCGCCCACAAGCAGCAGCACACCGCCCGTCCCGCGGAGGCTCTCCAGCAGCCTTGCGAGACAGCTGCGAGCCCGCCGCATTGCTGCCATCAAGCCGGCTTCGACCGGCCTCACGCCAGAGGCTACAACCACTCGCATGCTGTCCCCCTCCCCTCCGTCCCCGGATCGGTTAAAACCGGAAGCGCAGTGATGAAACGCTTGAGGGAACCTCTTGGTCCAGGTATACACGGGGCATGGCGACACCGGGCACACATACTGCGTGGTGACGGGGCGCGAGGTTCCCAAGCACCACCCCTGCATAGAGTTCGTCGGGAGCCTGGACGAGGCCGAGGCCGCTGTAGGGTTCTCGTGGAGCTTGGCACAGCATCACGGCGTCGAGGATATAGCGCAGCTACTGCGCAGCGTAGAAGCGCTCCTCTTCCGCCTGGGCTTCAGCGTCGCCTCGCGGGGCCAAAGCTGCGTGGGGGACTCCGACGTCAAGTGGCTCGAGGAGAACATAGACAGGCTATCCGGCGAGGTCCCGCAGGCCTTCGTGCTGAACGGAGGCCACCCGCTCCCCGCAGCAATAGGGCTGGCGCGCGCCGCCGTGAGAAGGGCGGAGCGAGCCTACTGGCACTGCCTCTCCGAGGCCAAGCTCGATCGAGAGAGCCGCTACATGGTCTACGGCAGGCTGCTCAACAGGATCTCCGACCTACTCTTCGTCCTCCAGCACTTCGCCGCCAGAAGGCTCGGTGTTAAGCCGCAGCCCGTCAGCTGCCGCTGAGCCCGAGATGCACTTGCAAGCCCCCTTACTATATCTTGCTGTAGTGTGCACTCTGATTCTGGTATAGGCCAAGGCGGAAGGAGTAGCTGAAGCGTTAGATGCGGCCAGGCTGCGAGAAGCTATGCTACTACAGTAAGTACCGCGAAGCGCCCCTAAGGAATGCCTGCAGACCTCCCGGGGCAAACCCCGCCAAGCCGACGGTTTAGCCCACTATTGCCCGTGCTGGGAGCTGCACCGCCTCGCGGATTCGGAGGCAAGCCCCTGAGGAGATGCGCTAGCTGAGGGTCGATCTCAGCTGCGATGCTGCTAGGAGGCCAGCAACCATGAGGAGGGCCTGGACCGCAGAGGACGCTAGGACCGAGGCCGCCTCGCGGGAACCGCTCGACTGGTAGGCGTACAAGGGCTTGTTCAGCATACCCGCTATGCTAGCTGCCACCGCCAGCTGGACTAGCTCCCGCGTTCCGACAGCTTCTGAGGTGAACAGAGCAAGTATCGTGGCGCTGCTGGAGAAGAAGCCGCCTAGAGCTGCAACTGCCAAGAGTCCTCCCTGCCCCAGGCTCTGCAGCATGTGGATGGCAAAGGCTATAACTATGTACAAGAGGCCGCCGCGGAGGGCCGTTTTGAATCGAAGGGGATTCTCTATCTCGACTGCTGCAAGGGGCCCCCTTATACGCTTCAGTCTGGCCAGCGACGGGGCGAGGGGCACCACGCCTAGCAGGGTGGCCAGCGTGAAGGCTGCCAGCTGCTCCTCCACCCCCTTTGCTGGCGCTAGGGCGTAGACCGCCACCGCTATGCCCAGGTTCCGGAGGAGCATCGCTGAGTTGACAACGTACGCTAGCGTGCTGGCAAGCCGCCTCCTCCTCTCAGCGGGTAGTATCCCCAACAGCGCAGCCATTGCAGCCTCGCTGTTCGCTAGAGCCCCGAAAATAGATGCATACAGCAGCCCCTCACCACCGCGCAGCCTGACCATCACGTAGCCCACATACGATATGGCAAGCACGAGCACTACGAAGAGGTATATGCTGCGGAGGCTCACTCCGTAGAACGAGATCCTCGAAGGGAGAAATATGGGTCCCAAGACCGCTAGGACGATCCCTAGCTCCAGGGCCCAGAGCAGCTCGACGTACGTTATTCTGCCTATAACCTTCTCTACAGGCAGCTTTATCGCCAGCACGAACGTTGTCAGAACAGCTGTCGACACCGCCAGGACGAGCATTCCTACGCCCGACAGAAAGCCCGTGAGGAACGCTACGAGCATGACGACTATGGTGGTGATGCCCGCTATCTTGAGCTGGAAGAGTCGGTGTACCAGGAACGAGACCACAACTACCCCGAACACTGCAAGGAGCACAGCCGCCTGAAGTTCTAGTATGAGGCCCCTGCTCCAGAGGAGCCCTGTGAGCGCCCCGTAGAGCGATATCAAGCTGAACGTCCTTATGCCCGGAAACTCCTTGACGATCGCCTCGCCCAGCGACTCGCTGCCGGAGCGCTTGAGGCTGAGCTGCGCTGCCCGGGCCTTCTCCCTCTCAACGCCTATCAGCATCCCAGCTAGCAGGGCCACGACGATCCTCACTATCGCTTCTGCCTCAGACCCTAGGCCCGGAATCTGCGCCGCCTCCACCAAAACCATCCACCGCGCGGCTGCCTGCCAGCATACCCTAGGTGCGAGCGCTGCATCGGTAAGCAAAGCTTAGTGCTTGTCTTGTATAGCCGTGAACTACCCATGGCTAATAAAGGTAGAGCATCTGGGGAGGGGCGACCACGCACTCTGAGCAATGTTCCCCAGCGCTATGATCCTCTGCGCGCTACGCGCTGCTCCTCCGGAACCTCCAGACGTGCTCCTCGGGTTTGGGCATCGCTGGGAGCATGCGCTTGTGCGAGCTCCTTCGATGCATCTCGAGAACCTTCTCGACCACATCTACAGACTTACCGGTGGCCCTGGCAGCCTCTTTTGGCTCGAGGCCAAGGTCAAACAGCGCGTAGAGTATGAGGTCTATATCCTCATACCGGAGGCCCAGCTCCTCCTCGGCGAGATGGCCCGGCCAAAGCCTGGGGCTACTGGGCTTGAAAGCTATCCTTTCAGGGACTCCAAGGTGCCTAGCGAAGTGCCGCACCTGGGTCTTGTAGAGGCAGGATATTGGAAAGAAGTCCGCCCCGCCGTCGCCGTACTTGGTGAAGTAGCCTATCAGTATCTCGCTTCGGTCTCCTGTACCAGCCACAAGGTAACCTAGCTCGTTAGCATAGGCGTAGAGAAGGGTCATCCTGATCCTCGCACGGATGTTGCCCAGGCTCCTGCGGGATAGTTCTAGCGGGATGGCCCTGGCGTAGCTCGCGACGATACTACCTATGTCCACATAGTGGTAATCAACGCCGTACTCCCTAACGAGTGCCAGAGCATCATCAACATCCTGAGAGGGTGTGACCGCAGGATCGGGCATGATAAGAGCTACCACCTTATCTCTGAGGGCTTGGGCAAGCAGCGCAAGCGTTGCCGCGGAGTCCACACCGCCGCTAACGCCGACCACCGCGCCGCGGGCTTCGCTCCTAGCCACGAAGCTTGTCACGTAGTTTGAGAGGGACCGCGCTACTGCCTCGTAGTCTAGGTTCAGGAGGTCGTTCATCGATATACGCGGGGCTCCGTGCTCTAGCTGCACTGTTCCCTCACCTTCACCTAGTTATGGAGGCTACCCACCCTTGTTATTAACGTGAAGCTTCCCTGCAGCAGCCTGCTAAGCCCCGTTTTTAGGCCAGGTACCAACCTATCATGCTTGGCTGAGAAGCCTTGAACGGCCTGCCTCTGGGTTTTGGGGATACAATCACCTCTCGCGACGTTGCAGTAATAGACACCAACTCTGAGGCTCTGGGCGTCACGCGCCTGCAGCTAATGGAGAACGCTGGCCGAGCCGTAGCGCTGGAGGTCCACAAGAGGCTTGCTGGGAGAAGGGGCGCTCGGGTCACGGTTTTCGCCGGACCCGGCGGCAACGGTGGAGACGGGCTAGCCGCTGCAAGGCACCTCGCCTTCTTGGGGTACCAGGTGGAGGTACTCATCTTGGCCAGGCCCGGCGAAATTAGGAGCGAGGAAGCGAGGAGGATGTACGAGGCGCTAGAGCAGATGGACCTATCCGTTAACCTGAAGGTCGCTGTAGACCCTGGAAGGCTGGAGCCCGTCACCAGCGACGTCGTCATTGACGCGATACTCGGCGTTGGACTCCGTGGAGCGCCGCGGAGCCCCTACAAGGAGGCTATAGAGGCCATCAACAAGTCCGAAGGCCTCAAGGTGGCCGTAGACGTGCCCTCCGGGCTTGACAGCGACACAGGAGAGGCACCAGGCGCCGCGGTTAGGGCCGATGTCACTGTCACCCTCCACAAGCCCAAACCTGGGCTAGCCGCTAGGCCGGATTTGACCGGAGAGGTTGTCGTCTACAGCATAGGAGCTCCCCCAGAGGCGGAGATCTATGTTGGTCCCGGCGACGTTCTTCACCGCTACCCGCGAAGGAGC
>JBEVCG010000066.1:0-314 GCA_040514325.1 Thermoproteota archaeon
AGGATAGCGGTCCTGGCCCCCGGGGAGGGGGTCCTGCAGTAGGCGTAGGGCAGCAAAGCCGCCCGTTTTCGCTGCCGGCTTGCAGCTCTCGGCCCTGGCCCAGCTGTAGGAGCGCTTATGACCTGGAGCCCCCGTTTAACACTTCGGTGCGGGGGTTTAATGGATCATGGACGGTGATACCAGCTCCACGTGCGTCTTTGAGTGGAGGTACGGAAGCCCCGAGATGCGCCGGATCTTCTCCCGCGAGTCGATAGTTGAAGCCCTCAAGAGGGTCGAGCTGGCGCTCCTCGAGTCCCTAGTCGAGGTGGGGGTGG
>JBEVCG010000066.1:324-5144 GCA_040514325.1 Thermoproteota archaeon
CGCAAGGCCCTTGAGGAGGCGCTGGAGGGAGCGCAGAGAGTCAGCGCGGAGGACGTCTACCGCGAGGAGGGGAGGCTTGGCCACGACGTGGCCGCCCTTGTGTTCCTCATGGGCCGCCACGGGGGTGCTGAGGCCGCGCGGTGGCTGCACTACGGGGCGACGAGCTACGATATCGTCGACAATGCCTGGTCCCTCCTGGTGAGGGACGCCCTAGCGCTGGTTAAGAGGAGGCTCCGCAGGGTGGTCGAGAAGCTGTCCGAGCTCGCTGACAGGTACCGTGGCACGCCCATGCCTGGCAGGACGCACGGCCAGCACGCCACACCGATAACGCTCGGCTTCAAGCTCGCAAACTACGTCTATGAGCTGGCGAGAAGCTACGAGAGGATATGCTGCGCCGAGAAGCGGGTTCTCCGCGTGAAGCTGGGCGGCGCAACCGGCACCATGGCGGCCTGGAAGGGCTACGGGCTCGAGCTTAGGAGGAGGCTTGCGGAGAAGCTGGGCTTCGAGCCCCACCCCATAGCCACCCAGGTTGCGCCGAGGGACGGGCTTGCGGAGCTTGCATCGGCCCTGGCCATCCTGGCCAGCGTCCTCGATAGGTTCGCCCTGGAGGTTCGGGAGCTCTCGCGCCCGGAGATCGGGGAGCTGTGGGAGGACAGGGGCCGGGCCATCGGCAGCAGCGCCATGCCCCAGAAGTCGAACCCCGTGACCGCCGAGAGGATATGCGGCCTAGCCAGGGTGGCTAGAGCTCTGGTGCACGTGTTCCTCGAAAACGTAGTCCTCTGGCACGAGCGGGACCTAACCAACAGCAGCTCCGAGCGCATAGCCATCCCGCACCTGTTCCTAACCGTAGACCAGATGCTTCTAGACACGGAAAGGCTCCTTGAGAGGCTCCGTGTCGACGAGGATAGGATGAGGAGGAACCTCTACCTAACGAAGGCCACTACCACCACCGAGGCTCTGATGAACAAGCTGATAGAGGCAGGGCTCAGCAGGGAGAAGGCCTACGCCCTTGCAAGGGAAGCAGCTGCCAAGGCACTCCGGGAGGGCACCATGCTGTGGGAGGCGGCCAAAGCCATACCGGAGGTGGCTGAGAGGCTGGGGAACGTGGACCTCGAGGAGGCTCTTAAGCCCGAGAACTACGTTGGCGAGGCCGCCAGGCTCGTGGACGAGGCGCTGAGCTACGCGAGGAAGGCCGTCTCCTCGTGCTAGGCTGGACCCCTGCTACGGTATCTCGAGGAACGCGTGCACGTCGCTGACCCCAGCCCTCCTGAGCCTCTCCCGCCACTTGCTTCCAAGCGCTATGATGATCACGGCCGCCTCGACCGTACAGCCGGCCCTTTTAACCCCCCTCGCGAGGGCCTCAAGGGTGATCCCCGTACGCGCCAGGTCGTCGACCAGGAGGACCCTCAGGCCCGGAGGCAGCTTATCTCGGGGGATGTAGAACACCTTGACCTCGAACGGGGGCTCCCCGGCCTCAGCCCGAATGTACTCTCTGACGGTGCTCTCGGGCCTGCGCCGCGCGATGACGAGCCTCGCCCCGAGGGACAGAGCAACTGCGGTTGCAAGGGGTATGCCGATGGTTTCCGCCGAGAGCACCACGTCTATCCTGCCGCTGTACCGCCTCTCGGCCCAGAGCGACACAAGGTTCAGAATCAGGGGATCGAGGACAACATCCTCAAGATCCGCTATGCTGCCCATGGTCCGCAGCTTGGAGGTTATTATCTGAGCTAGGTTGACAACCTTAAGCACCCTTTCAACTATCAGAGCAGCCTGCCCGGGGCTAGGAACCCTGGACCCTGTCACGTACTGAGCCAGCACCGACCTCGGAATGCCGAGCATGCCCTCAAGCTTGCTGTAGCTGAAGCTTTGATGGAGCAGCCGCAGGGCCTCCACAGCGTGAACCTGCATCTTGAGGGTGTCGATCCGCTTGGCCAAGGACCGGCACCATTCACGTACCTACGTCAAAGGACCGGTGGCATGCGTCTTTAAAGCTTTTCTATACTTAGCCAAGTAATGATAGTCAATCGCTTCAAGAAAAGCTTTAAGGAGAACTTTCCTTAGACACGGACACGGTGGTCCACAATCGCCCCGGAAGGAGGGGGATCCCCCCAACTTCTTTACGAGGGCAAGTCAAAAAGGCTTGTGCTCCTGGACCAAGACAAAGCCGTAATGGAGTTCAAGGACGACGTCACAGCGTACGATGGCAGGTACCGCGACGAGGTCCCAGGGAAGGGCCGGCTCTCAGCGCTCCTTTCGGCAAGGCTGTTCGAGGTTCTGGACGAGAGCGGGGTCGAGACGCACTACCTCTGCTATGAGGGCGGGAACAGGATCCGCGTAAGGCTGCTGAACGTCCTCCCCCTCGAGATCATCGTAAGGAACTACGTCTACGGAAGCATGGCTAGGCGCATGCCTCTCGCAGAGCCCCTTCGCCCCATAGAGCCCGCCCTCGTCGAGCTGCACTACAAGGACGATAAGCTAGGCGACCCCCTCCTGCACCCGCGCGACCCCATCGTGGCCGGGCTGCTCAGCGAAGAGGAGCTGGGGGAGCTCGAAGACCTAGCTCTGCGGGTCAACAAGGTGCTTAGCGCCTTTTGGTCGGAGCGGGGCCTGCTCCTCGTCGACCTAAAGCTGGAGGTTGCGAGGGGCCCGGAGGGCTTCATCGTCGTCGACGAGCTCAGTGGGGACACAATGAGGCTCCTGGACGGCCAGGGTAGGCACCTCGACAAGGAGATCTACAGGAGGTCCAGGGACACCGCAGCGCTGGCGGCAGCCTACGCTAGGCTTGTTGAGCTTGCCGGCCAGCCCGCGCGGAGGTGCTGAGGCCGTTGCCGGCATACAGCGTGCTCCTTGTCATCACCTATAAGAGGTCTGCGCGCGACCCCGAGGGCGAGACCCTGGCCCGCGAGCTGAGGGTCCTAGGCTACAGCGCTGTCAAGGAGGTCAGGGTAGGCAAGGCCATGATCTTTACCGTGGAGGCGGGCAGCGAGCGCGACGCCTCCAGGCTGGTCGTGGACTTGGCCGAGCAAACGAGGCTGTACAACCCCGCAGTCCACAGCGTGGAGGTGGTGATCCTCGGCGAGGGTCGCGGTGGTGAAGTTTCCGGGCACTAACTGCGAGGAGGAGACAGCCTACGCTGTGAGGGAGGTGGGGGGCGCCGAAGCCCACGTGGTGTGGCACACAGAGCTTAGGTGGCGCGGCTGGGACGCCATAGTAATTCCCGGAGGGTTCAGCTACGGCGACTACGGCAGGGCGGGCCTCATAGCATCCTGGAGCAGAGCACTAGACGAGGTTAGGGAGGCGGCGGACAACGGAGTCCCCATCCTCGGCATCTGCAACGGATTTCAGATTCTCGTCGAGGCCGGGATCCTCCCAGGAAGCCTCCTCGTAAACGCAAGCGGGTCATTCGTAGCCAGGTGGCTCAGGGTCAGAGTCCACAACCCGAGGGGGCCCTGGCTCCTCCTGGCCGAGGAGGGCAGATGGTACTCCATGCCGGTAGCCCACGGCGAGGGCAGGTACCACGCGGACCGCATAGGCGAGGTTCTAGCGCAGCGGCCCTGGCTCGAGTACGCGGAGAACCCCAACGGCAGCTTGAACAGCGTGGCCGGCATCGGCAGCCGCGATGGGCTCGTTTTAGGGCTGATGCCCCACCCCGAGAGGTCCTCCTTCCCGTGGCAGCCTCCACCGGGCTTCGAGCCCGGGGGGCGGGTTCTGTTCGAGAGCATGGCTGTAGCGCTGCGCAGGGGGTGGTAGGGGCAGCATGACGCTTAGCAGCCACGAGGTAAGGTTCGCCGAGAGGAAGATCGGCAGGAAGCTCACTAGGGAGGAGAGAGCACTGCTCGAGGCCGAGTGGAGCGAGCACTGCAGCTACAAGAGCACGCGCTACCTCCTAAAGATGCTTCCAACCAAGGCTCCCTGGGTTCTGGTGGGACCTGGGCGTGATGCAGGGGCGGTGAAGCTCTTCGAGGACGTTGCCCTAGTGGCACGCATAGAGAGCCACAACCACCCCACAGCCGTTGACCCATACAACGGCGCAGCAACAGGCGTTGGCGGAATAATAAGGGATGTTCTGAGCCTTGGAGCCAAACCGGTGGTGTTGCTAGACGCTCTTTACCTGGGTAACCCCGAGTCGCCACACGCCAGGTGGCTAGCCAAGAACATCGTGAGGGGCATAAGCGACTACGGGAACCGCGTGGGGGTTCCGACGGCTGCTGGACACACGTGGTTCTCGGACAGCTACAACGCCCAGCCCCTGGTAAACGTTGCTTGTGTAGGCATTGCGCACCCCTCAAGGCTTCTGGAGGGCGTGGTTGAGCCAGGCGACGTGATCGTGCTTGCGGGCAACACCACCGGCCGCGACGGGCTCCTTGGAAGCAGCTTTGCCAGCAGGCCGCTGGACGCCAGCAGAGACGACGTGGCAGCAATCCAGGTAGGCAACCCCTTCCTGGAGAAGCTGCTGATAGACGCGCTGCAGGAGGCCTTCGACAAGCGGATTCTGCGCCACGTTAAGGACCTCGGCGGAGGAGGCCTAGCCACGGCTGTGGTCGAAACGGCTGCAGCAAGCGGCGTGGGCGTGGTAGTCCACCTCGACAGGGTTCACGTGAGGGAGCCCGACCTCAGCCCCGCAGAGATACTCGTCTCGGAGAGCCAGGAGAGGATGATCCTTGTACCTAGGAAAGGCATGTTGGGCGCGCTCCTAGCAGTGCTGGACCGGTACAACGTGGAGTACAGCGTTATAGGCTACTTCACGGACGATGGAAGGGCCCGCTTCCTCTACCGAGGCGTCCCAGTCGTCGACATGCCAGTGGATCTTGCCGTAAACC
>JBEVCG010000066.1:5154-5365 GCA_040514325.1 Thermoproteota archaeon
TCATATGGCTCCGCGACGGCACCATGAGAGGCTTCGCGGCGGCTGTCCACGGCAACCCCCGGTACACCAAGCTGGACCCGTACCACGGCGCAGCGCTGAGCCTCTCGGAGGCGTACCGCAGGGTGGCAGCTGTAGGTGCTGAGCCCATAGCCGCGCTGGACAACGTCAACTCAGGCAACCCGGAGAAGCCCTGGCAGCACGGCTACACTGT
>JBEVCG010000067.1:0-19367 GCA_040514325.1 Thermoproteota archaeon
TTGGAGCATTATTAGCTGGTCTTAGGCTATTATTCAATAATCCTATAACGCGGATGTTTCTAAGAATAGCTGCGATTGAAGCAGAGTGCACATATGAATATAAGCATGTAAGAGCACCAATAATATACCATGCTTTATCAATGTATGCTGGCGAAAAAATACTATCATGTCCTATGACTACAAGATTTATAGGAACACTAGTAAACAACATAATAAGCCTTGGAATAAAGCTTTTGAAAGGAAAAGAGGAGGAAGTAATAGAGGCGCTTAAGGATCCTGCTCTTCGACGAGGAGTTACACTTGTATTAAAAGGGCTAGGACTATATGGTGTAACCGTACCACAAAAACTACCTGCACCATTTCTAATAGTATGGAATTTCACCAACATGTGTAATCTTAGATGTAAACACTGCTACCAAAGAGCCGATAAACCATTACCAAATGAGCTTAGCTTAAAAGAGAAGATCATGGTAGTCGACCAATTGGATAGAGCAGGTGTTGCTGCAATAGCTTTAAGTGGTGGAGAACCTACAATACATCCACACTTCTACACAATATTACACGAAATAGCTTCAAGAGGTATATATGCTGCTGTAGCAACCAACGGATGGGTTTTCGCCGATATAGAGAAACTTATGAAAGCAAAGAAGCTAGGCTTGAGATATGTCGAAGTATCAGTTGATAGTGCTAATCCTAGAAAGCATGACTGGTTTAGGGGTATTCCGGGTTCATGGGAAAGAGCTGTTAAGACGCTGGAAAACGCCGTAAAACTTGGAATAAACCATGCTATGGCAGTAACTATAACTAAGGCAAACATATACGAGGTAGAAGATCTATTAGATCTAGCTGAATCCATAGGTGTTAAAAGAGTTGTCTTCTTTAATTTTGTTCCAGTAGGCAGAGGAAAAGATAACTTATGGTTAGATCTAGATCCTCTCGAAAGAGAAGAATTCCTTAAAACAATATACAAGGAAATGGGTAAACGAAAGTTAGAGATAGTAAGCACGGCTCCGCAGTATGGAAGAGTGGCATTACAGCTAAGTAGTGGGAGGAGTATCGCACCAACGCACTTCTATGTAGGTAATGATCCTATAGTAAGAGCTGTAGCAGAATTCGTAGGAGGATGTGGTGCAGGGAGAATATATGCAGGGATACAGCCGGATGGAACGGTAATACCATGTGTGTTTATGCCTATACCCATAGGGAATCTTAGGGAGAAGACCTTCTGGGATCTATGGGTAAATACTCCATTATTTAAACTATTGAGAGATAGGAGTAAACTCAAAGGACACTGTGCTATATGTCCTTATAAAAATGTATGTGGAGGGTGTAGAGCTAGAGCTTATGGGTACTTTAATAATCCCATGGCACCTGATCCAGGATGTATCCATAACATAAAATATTGGAGAAAACTCGTGGAGAAACTACAGGATACACAGAGAATGAAAAGTATGCATTAAAAAATCAGAATATAGTAAATTAATTCGTTCGTCCAGTCTCACAATTAGGTGAAGAATAGTAACATAATGAGGTAAGAATAAGCTATATTTCTTTAGCATCAAAAACATTTAACACTGTATACTCGTGTTTGACTTCCTTCCCTTGCTCTTAAGTCCTCCTAGTAACCGTTTCCTAAATATTGCTTAGCTTTTACGCGATCTCTTTAGCTAGGCGCGCGGCTGGGTATTTTTAGTCTTGGCTTAAGCCATTGTGTTCAGCGGGAAGGTCTATTGCTTTCTCTATTGCTATAACCACTAAATGTTGAGGTTTGAATGTGACATAGAATTCTTCTCCGCTTTGTCGGCGGTTTAGCCTTCTTTTAACGGCTCGTTAGGCGGTCAAGAACATGCGGATATGTGCAGCATCAAGTAAGTTAGCTACAATCCGCTAATGTACGGGTACGGGGGTATGGGAGTGGGCATGGAGGATCGGCGGGGTTTTCTAATCTTCGAAGAGTTTCTGTCTTCTGTTGCTAGGCTTGGGTGGCGTGGTCTCTCGGTCGTACATACGCGCGATGTACGCTCGGCGGCTCGGGCTTTGGCTGGGATTCTTGCTGGGCGAGGCAGCTGCCTCCTTATGGCCACGGCGGGCGTTAGAGCTGCTGTTGGCCCAGGCTGCGATAGAGCAGGTCCGCCAGACCTTCCGAGGATTCTTGGGAGGGAGTACGACTACGTTCTGCTTGCAGTTGAGGGGATGCTGCGGCCCAATATCGTTGCGGCGGTCGCGGAGGTTGTGAGGGGTGGAGGTGCGCTGGTGCTTGTTGCCCCTCCGCTTAACGAGTGGAACCCAGGTCCGCCCGGTGGTACTGGCCTCTACAGGGAGTACCTCGTCTCCAGCATTAGAAGGGCGAGGTGCCTTCTGTGGCTTGACCTGGACGCGGGGGCTGTACTGGCGCAGAGGCTGCCGGAGGAGGCTGCCCCGCCTCGGGGCAGGCCGGAAAAGCTCAGCCCGAAGGCGGGGCTTCCGGCCGGGCTCTACGCGCTCGCGGCGACGGAGAGTCAAGCTAGGGCTCTCGAGGCGTTTGCGAGGTTTGTTCGGGGGCGGCCCAGAACGCTTCTCCTGCTCGGGGACCGTGGAAGGGGTAAGAGCTTCCTAGCGGGGCTGGGGCTTGCACTCGCTATACGGTGGCGCGCGGCTGGAAGAGCTGTGGTTGTAGCGCCCTCCCCCGAGTCGGCTTCGAGCCTAATGCGGGGCCTGGAGGAGGGGCTTCGAGCCCTTGGCCTACTGGCTGTAGCTAGACTGCGGCGCTCGGCCAGCGGCCTGCTTGTGCGCGTCACGGGACCCTGGTTCCGCGTGAGCCTCGAAACTCCGGAGACGGCGGAGCCAGCGCCGCTCCTGGTTATAGACGAGGCGGCAGCTGTCGGCGTTGCGAGGGTGAGAAGGCTCTCGTGGAGAAGCGGGAAGGTTGTCGTGGCGAGTACGGTCCACGGCTACGAGGGGAGCGGCAGAGCCCTTATCAGGATCGTAAAGGATCAGCTCCCCAGGCCCTTGGTTGAGGTCGAGCTTGCAGAGCCCATACGCTACCCTCCAGGCGACCCCTTGGAGGAGTGGGTATATACCACGTTCGCTCTCAAGGCGGATCCAGAGGCCTGGCGGCCGCAGCAGGCTGCAGACCTCGGCTGCGTGGAAGTGCCGCGCAGCGAGCTCGTCGACAGCGAGAAGATGATCCGGGCAGCTTCGATCCTCACCCTGGCCCACTACAGGAGCGAGCCCGACGACATCATGGTGCTCCTCGAGGCCGAAAACCACCAGGTGTACGCTCTAGGTTGGCCCGATCCAGTTGCGGTGGCCGACGTGGCCTGGGAGGATCCAAGCCTACCCGAGGAGGCGCGCCTTGGGCTGAAGCTGCTCGGCATACATGCACGCGACGCCGTCCAGGGGTTGCGGTCGGCGCGTGTTGTCCGCATAGCGGTACACCCCGAGCTGCAGCGGAGAGGGCTAGGGTCGAGGCTCCTGGGGTGTGTAGAGCAGGAGGCTAGGAGACGCGGAGTGGATCTTGTCGTAGCCGTTTTCTCCAGGCATGAGGCTGCAGGCTTCTGGGCCAAGAACGGCTACTTGGCGGTCTACCTGAGCCCTCGCTTCAACAAGGTTACGGGTGAGAAGAATATGGCTTTCGCAAAGCCGCTGACCGAGGCCGGAGACAGAGCGGTGAAGCGCGCATCGGCGGCCTTCCGGTTGAGGTTGCTCCTATCCCTCCAGAGCATATACAGAGATGTTGCAGCCGAAAAGGTGGTTGCCCTCCTACGTGCGACGACCCCCTCCAGACTCCAGGTATTCAACATCACGGAGGAGCAGAGGCTCCGCCTCAGAGACTTCCTTGAGGGCAGGATAGGCTACGAGCAGGCCTCGGATGCAGTGTATGCGTGCATCGTTAACTGTCTTGCGGGGCGGAACCTTGACGAGCTAGGGCTCGGGGAGAGGGAGGCTGTAGCCTTGGTTGCACGCGTTCTTCAGGGAAAGCCCCTCGACGAGGTGTCCGACATAGTCGGCGTCGACGCTGAGGAGGCGGATAGGATGGTAGTCGAGGCGGCGCGCTCTGTCATCGTTGAGTGCGGGTGGCTGCAGCGCTAATCTGACCCTGCAAAGAGCATTGTGGCGGCTACAGCGGCCAGGAACGGGATCACCATGAAGAGGATGCTCGTGATGAGCATGGCGAAGAACACGCCCGACTTAACGGACATTGTCAGAAACTCCGACAACGTGACGGATGTGGCCTTCTCCGTGTAGGCTCCATAGGCTATGAACCGGGCGGCAGTGTAGCCTAGGGATCCCAGGACACCTGCGGCTATGGCTGAGACGAGGAGGCCTCCGGATCCAATCTCGCTTCTAAGGGCCAGTAGCGTGTAC
This sequence comes from Thermoproteota archaeon, assembly GCA_040514325.1. Taxonomy (GTDB): domain Archaea; phylum Thermoproteota; class Thermoprotei_A; order Sulfolobales; family Pyrodictiaceae; genus QNYQ01. Next base: position 4,348 of record JBEVCG010000067.1, read on the forward strand.
ACAACACCCGAGGCTAGGCCAGCGAGGACAAGGGCAGCAACTCTCCCAGCAGTCAGCTCGAAGGCCAGCGACAGCGCTATGAGGAGTACGCATGCTACTGTGAAGGCTGTCAGGATGCCGCGCGACATCTACCTCGCCTCCTCTCTCGCCTTTTCCATGTGCTTTGCCAACGTGTAGAGAACGTAGCCAAATATGAGCGCAAATGCCGCTACCTGCAGTGCAACTCTCGCGTGATAGCTTATGGGCAGCTGCGAGATGGTGTAGTATATAGGGAACGAGAGGTACGCCAGAGCAATTCCCACGAGAAGCGGCCTTAGGCGCAGGTTGATCTGGCCATAGATGAATACGCCGACGCCGATAATCACCGGTATGAGCAGGTCCCAGCTCAAAGCAGTAGACCTCCGGTTAGTTCACCCCCCCTTTCAGCCTTTTATACCTGGCAGCGTCCCTCGCAAGCAGCAGGGCAGGCGGCAGCAGTGTAAGCAGTATAACGGCGCTTCGCCCCGGTAGAAGGTAGTAGGCGCCTTCCACAATCCTTACCCTCAGAAGCCCCCACAAGCTCGTCTCCACACCGACTCTTACATCTGTGTAGCACCCCGTAACAACGTGCTCGCAGCGGGGTGGGCTGCATACAAAGCTACTGTAGATAGCCTCCCCGCTCTCTTCTCGATAGAGCTCCACCACTAGATCGACCTCCTTATCGCTCTCCATCGAGATTCTTGGACCGCACTTGTCGGGATAGAAGACAAAGTGTAGCTGGAAGGGTGGGTAGTCCACCAGCGAGTCGAAGCTCGACCTGTACTTTGAGTCCACAAGCGCCACGGGGATCGTGACGCCGGTTAGGGTATTCACGAAGTAGACGGTGTAGCTTTCATCCGCGTCCAGCGTCACGGTTCTACTCTCGTTTACGAAGACCATGTTAGCCTCCGAGGTCCAGTTGTACACGCCGTAATCCAGCGTCGTGTTGGCTATAACCAAGGCAACGCCAACACGAGCCCCCTCAGCCCCAGTGAGGTTCTCCATGACTATCTTGTACAGGACAGCTTTGAGAAGGATGCTTTCGAAGGACACCCTGTGTCTGGGCTTAATCTTGTTGACGCCTGGCAGACTTCCAACAGCCACTTCCGGGTTAGCGTAGTACAGGAGAAGTATGGTAAGGGTGAGAAGCGCGAGGAGTGAAAAACTGCTTCTTATCCTTTTCCTAAGCCTCCTTTTCTCCTCCTTAACCCTGCGAAGGCTCTCCTTTCTCCTTGTCACGGCGTCAGCCTCCTACCTTCTAAGCCTCGGATTGACGATCTCGTCAAGGGCTAAGCCAACCAGCGCAAAGCCTATGGATATTCCTATCAAGCCAAGTATTGGAGGCATTACCCACCACCACGCGTTGTTGAGGAAGCCGCCTCCCCAGTAGGACTCTGAAATCATTCTACCCCATGTGGGGGCCTCAGGGTCACCGAAGCCTATCAACTGTATTCCAGCCTCGAAGGCTATCACGCCGGGCACGCTCATGACAATGCTGTAAACCACGTAGGGGATAACTTGTGGTGCTATGTGTCTTGTAAGTATCCATAGATCACTGGCACCGATGGCCTTTGCCGCTTCAACATAAAGGCTGCTTCTGAGCGTAGACGTCCAGTGTCTAACTGTTCTCGCAACCCCAGGCCACGCGAGCATTATGAGAACCGCGTATATTATGTAGAGGTCGCGTCCGAACACTATGCCCACGACCATTACCATGGGCAGCAGCGGGATGAAGTACACTAGGTCTATCACGAAGGTTAGCACGTGGTCTGTCGTTGTGCCCATTCTGTAGCCAGCGACGAGGCCAACGGCTAGGCCGAGGATGACAATCGCTGTGGAGACGGCAAGCCCCAGGACAACCGCCGACCTAGCACCATAGACGAACTGGGACCAGACGTCAGCTCCCATGTAGTTTGTTCCCAGGATCCCGTGAGCGTCGCCTTTTATGAACAGGTAGACGGGTTCAACCACCACTTTGATGCCCGCGCCCTCAGAGCACCGCGCAAGGAAGTCCATGGGGTTGCAGTAGTAGGTTACGTTCACGAGAACCCTAAGCCTGGTGTCCTTCTCGAGTATGAGCTCCTTGGCAGCGTTGACGCCCTCTATCAAGCCCTCCATAGTTTTAAGGTCTACGAAGGGCTGTATCCTGTTGAGTATGGGGTTTGGAAGCGTAGCAGCAACGCTCTTGTTTATGGGCTCGTCCACGTACTGCTGGAGGGTGAATATCTTCTGGCCAACCTCGTCGTAGAACACGTAAAAGCCCCGCGGGATGGTGATGTTGTCCCTCAGCTTGAGGGTTGCACCCTGCTTTACAAGGTCGATGTTTTCGATCGCAAACTGCACGTTATACCAAGCCATCTTGTCTGTAGCGTTCGTGACCGCCACGCGGGATTCCAGGTACATGGATTTTGCCGGCCTATAGGGGTACGCCAGAACCTCCTTGCTCGCCAAGACTATGCTCGCCCACCCCGTCCCGGTTATAGTAAGCTCTACGCCTTCATCCAGCTGCTTGAGCTCAACCTTCACAGCATCGTCGCCGATCTTCTCGAGGAGCTCGAACGTCTTGAAGTAAAACTTGATGTTTCTCGGAACGTCTGGGGCTGCTGCCCAGGACGGCACGGCGAAGTCGGCTGCTATGGCTGTATCCCGGTACGAGTACTCAGTAATGTAGTCGGCAAGCCCTCCCAGCACGGCGAAGAGTACTATCAGCGACAAGCCTGCAACTGCAGTCTTCTTCTTGAAGAGCACCGCTAGAAACTCCCTTACAGCTCTAACTCTCTCCCGCGCTGCCCTCCTGGCTAGGGCCCTATACCTTCGGGCCTCTGACAAGGCTATCAACCTCTTGTTCTAGCTCTAGGATCGAGTATCAGCAGGAGAAGCTCGGCCACAAACAGCGAGACAACTATCAGCGTGGCCGAGATCGCAAAGAATGCAGTCATTACAGGAAAGTCCCAGTTCAGAAACGCCTGGTAGGCAAAGTATGCAATGCCAGGCCAGTTCCCAACAATCTCGAATATCAGCGCGCCTCCAAAGATGCCCGGCACTGCGTAGGCCAGCTGCACCATCAGTGGAGGCCTTACGTTGGGCACCACGTGCTTTCGGAGCACGTAGCGTGGGGCTCCTCCCCTGGCAAGGGCAGCCATAGAGTAGTCGCTTCCAAGCTCGGATACCACTATCTGCCTTATGAAGTAGATCCAGGGCCCCGTCCACGCCAGCGTACCGGCCATGATCAGTGGCGTCATGTACCATAGCAGGTACTTGAGCGCCTCCATGTCGGCGATCTCTATCGAGGGGGGCTTCACGGGCAGCGGGAAGATGTAGAAGCCCCAGAGCCTCTTGGGGAGGTACGCCAGAAAGTAGTACACCAGCAGCAGTATTAGCCAGGAGGGTATGATGTACGATATTATCGCTCCCTGGGTGAGCGCTGCATCGAGCCTGGTGCCTCTGTGCTGCGCTGTGACTATCCCTAGGTAGTAGCCTATGACTATCGGCAGTATCGTCAGTATCGTGTATAGCGAGAGCGTGTAGGGTAGGCGAACAGCTATCTCGCTAAGCACAGGTCGTTGAGTGAATATCGATATGCCGAAATTATATGCTAGTGTATTCTTCATGTAGAGCACAAACTGGTCTGGGAACAGAGGCCTGTCTAGGCCAAACCTCTTCATTGCCTCTTCTATCCATAGGTTAAACCGGGGGTCCTCTGCCGTTCTTCTGAGGGCGGCTATAACTGGGTCAGCCATCGGGTTACCTCCAGCGGCTAGAACGGGCAGAACCCTGATAACTATGAAGTATGCGGCGATGACGGCTATGTAGGTAACTATCATCCTTATCCCGAGCTTGGCCAGGTGCGCTCCTGCGCCCATCTCCCCTCCCTGCCGTGTATTCTTCGAGCGTAAGCTCCCTCTAAAATTCCTTCACACAGTTGCAAGGACGATGAAATAAAAACCTTCCTTAAACTTTAAAGTATGTTATAAAAGATTTTTGAAAAAATCAAAAGGTTTAAAAGGTTAAGAGGGCCTTGCCACAGCTATGCCAGCTAACGACACTATGAGAGCCAGTATGGCTAGTGCCATCACAGCAGTTGTGCTGACCTGCACCTGGATTGGCTCGGCTGGCTTCACCTCTATGGATGGTGTTGAGACCTCTACAGATGGTGCCGACACCTGCGGAGCGCTTGGCACCGACAGCTTGAGCTGCGGCATGCCAGGTACTTCGACCTCTATCACCTCAACGGTAACTGGCGCTGGGCCTGGCGCCGGGGCCGGAGCAGCCCCAACTGTTATCTGCTTTATGAACTTGTTTGTCAGCTTCCACATCATTACCGGCATTGAGGCCTCTATCTCGACAGTGTACGAACCCTCTGCGAGCCCTGGCACGGATACCTCGTAGACACCGTCACCCACATGCGCGGCCGTCAGCGGACCTACCGTGGTTGGTCCACGCAGCGTCACCTTAACCTCGCCGTTGGTTACACGGTTGCCCAGGTAGTCTGTGATCGTTACCCTTACGGTGAACGGTGTCCTCGCGTCCACACTGTCTGGCACATCGACGGCCTCGAACTGCACGGTGCGCTCTGGGTGCCTCCAAATGTACTCTGGGTACCACACCATTTCAGCGTAGGCAACCTCCCTCTTAACGAGCACGAACGGGCCCTGCCCTATCAAGGCGGTTAGCCCAGGCTTCGTGGGGTGCGGGAGCAGCGAGGGATCCTCAAGCGGGTTGGATAGCCTCTCAAAGACGTGCTTAGGTAGCACCCTCATCTCCGTTATCGAGTAGATGTCGGCCCAGCCGTAGTCCTTCAGCACAATCTCCGCAGTCGTATCGTCTACAGCTTCGATTGATATTATGTTGTCAACCCACGGGTCGTAGTACCTCCTCGTCTTCAGCTCCTTGCCGAACTTCGCGATAGTGTAGACGTAATCCTCCGCCGTCATCCTCTCGCCGTCGTGCCACGTTATGTTGTCGTAGAACTTCAGCGTGAACTTATACGCCTTGGTGCCGTCCTCGAGGGTTACCTCCTCAAGGCTCCAATCGCGTATCAGCACACCGACCCTAGGCTCGGCGTATATGTCGTCCGGCCTCGGTATCATGGTCCATGCGTAGATCCTGCTTATGGCAGCAGACTCCGTTGCCCACAGATAGGTTGCTGGGTGCAGCGTGGTGATGTCAACCGTGAAGTAGTACCTCAGCGTTCCTCCGAACTTCTTGTCAACGAACCTTATAGTGTTCCAGTTAAACCACGAGTGCCCTACTGGATCCTTAAGCGGCGGCGCGTAGTCCAAGGTGAGCGAGTTGCGGTCTATCTTGCCGCTCCACGCGGTAATGGCAACGCCTGTATAGACCGGTATCCACGGCACGATCTCTTCGACGAGGATCTTCTGGGCCTCCCATGCGTACTTCCTAGCCTCTTCTATCGATTTGGCGTAGTAGAACTTGTCGAGGAGTTCATCTACTCGTGAGTCGTTCACCCTCCACTCGTTCCAGCCTCCAGGCCTTATCTCCCTGCTGTGCCAGAAGTAGTACATGAACAGTGGTGTTCTGCCTAGGCCCCAGCCGATGATCCACGCCTGTGCTGTGCCAGCACCCGTCCTTGCGTCAAGCTCTCTGGAGCTGACCGGGACTATCTTTATCCTCAACCCTATCTTCTCGGCCTCGGACTTGAGGTATTGCGCTATCCACCAGTACGTGGGGCTCGTGGCCTCAGGCAGCGATAGCACCTCTATCTCCACAACCTTTCCCCCCTCATTCGGGTCGCACCATGCAGGCTCCCCGTCGGGCCCGATGCATGGGTCGAATACCCTGTCAAGGAGCTCCTTGGCCTTCTCCGGGTCGTAGGGGTAGAGCTTCTCAAAGTCGGCGTCGGGGTTGACCCACGCGCCCATGGTGGGCGGCGGTATCGTGGTGCACTTGACGGCTATGCCCCTGAGCGGCGACTCAGATATGATTCTGTCTCTGTCGTAGAGGTGCGCTAGCGCCTTGCGGACCTCCGGATACTTCACGGGCCACAGCTGCGTGTTGAAGTGCAGCGTACCCAGAGACGTGTAGCCTACGGTGAACACTATGTGCGCATCTGGCACGTTCTGCCTTATTCTATCGAGATCACGCGGTAGAACGCCGACGACGTCAAGCTCGCCGGCCTCAAACGCGAGAATCCTCTGGTCGTAGCTCTTTATCACGGGCATCGTTATCTTGTCAATGTAGGGGCCGTACTTGTAGCTCTCACCTGCTTGTGCGCTGACCGGAACTGCGCTGTAGAGAAACGCGATTAACGTAAGGGCTATTAGTAGGTATCTTGCAGAACTCACCGCTTCCACCCGTTCAGCCCACGTTACACCTCTAGCCGGATGATGTAGAGAGGGAGGGGATCAGATATAAATCTTATTGGTGTCACGCCAGAATACAAGGTACAACAATAGCTATGTAGTACTTTCACCTTAACGCGTAAATCATCATAAAACATAAATACGATTGGTCAGAACTTGCTCACCGGAGAACTCCGATAAGGTGTTCTGAGGAGGGGAAAGAGTGGTGAAGCCAACCTTTACCCACGTGCTTGCAGCACTTGCGCTCGTAGCCCTACTTGCCCTAAGTGCATCCCTGCCCGTAGCGTTGGCCCAAGAGGAGGCACCCCGCGTGGTAAAGTTCGAGGTGGACAAGACGACAGTCTACAGGGGCTACCAGACGATAGAGGTGCGAGCATACATACTAACAGGCACAAGGCCTCAGGTAGAGGCTGTTGCAACGTTAAATGCGGGTATCACAGTCAAGGCTGACTTGGGCGTTGTGCGCTTATCAGCGCCGACGGAGGTTCAAGTGGGCAACAAAACTTACAGCGTGAGGTACATTGCAATAGGCCGACTCTTCGTGCCGGAGTCAGCAGCTGTGGGTAAGGCTATTCTGGAGATCAAGGTTAACGGTACAGCTGGCGACCAGACCATATACAACGAGACAACGTTCGAGATAACCATACTGAACCACATCCCCGTTGAAGCAGCGCGGTTCAGCTCCTACCTAGCCTTAAGCCGTGCCCAAGCGCTCCTGCAGGCTGCCCAGGCCCTAGGAGTGAACGTTGGAGCTGAGGCGGAGAGGGTTTCGGAGGTAGCACAACGGCTTGCAACAGCAGATGATGCTCTCTTCGTAAGGGGAGAGGTGGAGGAGGCGCTCTCAACGTACGAGGCTGCGTCTTCAGAGCTTGATGCGCTGTCGTCGGCTATAGTCGCCAAGCTGTCGGCGGTAGCAGGGCAGCTGTCTTCCCTAGCCGCAGACACGGCATCCATTGAGAGCAGGGTTGCATCTCTCGAGGAGTCTATCTCGACGCTGGCATCCGCCTTCGAGAGCTTCTCCGCCGAGACGCGCGATGCACTAAGCTCCCTAACGGACGCTCTAAGCGGCTATGCGCAGGCTCTGCAGCAGTTCTCTGATGCTACGAGCTCAACCCTAACCACGCTGTCAAGCCAGCTATCTTCGCTAAGCAATAGCGTCGAAACGCTCTCCTCCAACACAAACAAGGCCATAAGCAGCCTATCCGAGGCTGTTAGCAGCCTCAGCAGCAAGGTAGACACCTTGTACGAGTCCCAGAAGGGGTTCGCTGACGCCATCGGCTCGCTGCAGACAGCGATGATGGTGATAGCGGTAGTACTCATAGTGATGGCCCTAGCAACCATCTTCTCGCTGAGGAGAGTAGCGGCGAAACCTTAGGCCTATCTGCACAATGTTTTTTACTCAGCACTTAACCTAACAATAAAATCTTAAAAATCGGTATCGATTGCCAGTGGTCACTCGTCTTTACCTGTAGCACCCGTTTGCATCCTTTTCGGCAAGGCAGCTTCCGCACGCTTCTCTGTGCAGCTGGAGAGGCATTACCTGCCAAGGGTCCTGCGCCACCTTCTTAATTGACCTCTGCACAACTTCTTCCTCCTGGGCGGTGAGCGCAGCCACCGACTCTGAGCCCTGAGGATATGCTGATGCCCAGCGATGGTGAGCCTTAATCCCGACTATCCAGGTAAGAGATCACTTCGAGGCTTTTGCCTACAACATATGTATAGGATAGCGCTGCCACAGCGGCAAGGCCAAGGTGCGGGAGCCCAAGAAGCCCTGCAACCATTATGGTGAATATCCTCACGTCTCTGCTGGCAATGCTTGGTATCCTCCCTATGAGCGCTGGATGCACGCCCGCGAGCTTCTCGCCCACCCCGTGGAGGTAAGACACGAGTATGTCGCCAGAGACTGCTAGGAGTGTTAATGCGGCTGCTGCCCGCGGTTCAAGACTCGCGAGAGCCAATAGGGCAACACCGAAGATCAATGCTACGTCGGCGAGCCGGTCCAGCATCGTGTCAAAGAAGGCGCCGCCTTTGCTACTTCTACCAAGAACGCGTGCTATCTCGCCGTCTACTCCGTCGAGCACGGAGCCCAGCTGCGCAATCAGACCCCCCATCCAGGGGAGCCCAGCTGCAAACAGAGCGCCGCCCAGAGCGACTACAGCTGCGGAAATTACCGAGATCGCGTCGGGGCTGGGCGGCCTGCTGAGTTTAGCTAGCGCTAAGGTGATGCGCACCGACAACCTTCTGTTTAGGTACCTGGATACAGGACCATCAGTAGGCTTCGTGAGTTCCCTTACTTTATCTGCGTAGCCACTCGAGGACATGCTCCAGCACCACCCTGCGTTCACCCTTTAGAAGCTTGTCGAGATCCTCCTTGCTATCCACCTCACACCACAGCGCTCCGGTGACATCGGTAACTGCAAGGGCTCCCTCTGCGGCTATTAGGGAGTTGAGCTGGTTCAGCGAAATCCTTTCATAAGACCTCTCGGCAAGGTTGGAGAGGATTCTAAGATCTGCTAGGTGGACTCCCACGTCTACATGGCTCCACGCTTCGAGGCTCTTTCCTACCTTGCTTATTAGCCCCGCTCCATCCGCTTTGAGCTTCGTAGCCTCTTCCACGTCAATGTATGCAGGCTCTCTATCTCCCCCTACCAGGTAGGTTCCCTTAGCCCTGGCTGCGGCTAGCCTTGCGGGAATTGTCGGCGAGTATATGTGGTCGCTCATCGTAACCAGTGTGGCCTCGTCAACACTCCAGGGGCACTCCTTCACGGCGAGTATTAAGCTGTAGCCGTTCTCCCTCCAAGGCTCGTCGTTCAGCGCGATATGAACGGATCCCCTTCCAGCTATGGATCTGAGCACAGCCTCGACCTTGCTCGAGTACCTGCTTGGAACAACAGCGCAGAATTCTGAAACGGAGAGCATGTGTAGGACTGACGCAGGAAAGTAGACGAGAGGTCTACCTTCTATGTTCAGCAGAGGCTTGTACGCGCCTATCCTGGTGCCCATCCCAGCTGCAAGAACCACTGCGTGCCTTGGTGCGGTCAAGGCTGCACCCCTCTACCACAAAACCTCCCAATGCATAAAACTGGTTGTGCTGTAGAGCTTGGTTGCAGAGCACCATCATCGTTAAAGCGCTGGTCTGACATCTACCCGGGTATGGGGTGTTGAGCGTGGCTCGCCACGAAGCTGTAGCCAGAGCGCTCAGCCAAGGCAGGACAAGGCTGCTAGAGCACGAGGCGCTCGATCTGGCAAGAGCGTACGGCATCCCGGTGCCGGAGTACGGCCTAGCTAGGGACCAGGAGGAGGCTGTGAAGGTGGCGCGATCTATAGGCTACCCTGTTGTCCTCAAGATTGTCAGTCCCCAGGTAGTGCATAAGAGCGATGTTGGAGGCGTTCTCGTGGGTCTATCATCGGACGAGGAGGTGCGAGAGGGTTTCAGCAGGATAGTGGAGAACGTCTCCAGAAACGTTCCGGGTGCCGAGGTAGTCGGAGTCCTGGTGCAGAAGATGGCAGAGAAAGGCGGTATCGAGGTCATAGTTGGCGGTATAAGAGATCCTGTCTTCGGCCCAACGGTCATGTTCGGGCTAGGAGGAGTTTTCGTAGAAGTGTTCAGGGATGTGAGCTTCCGTGTCGCGCCCTTTACCGAGGACGATGCCAGGGAGATGGTAAGGGAGGTTAAGGCGTACAGGATACTGCGAGGTTACAGGAACATCCCACCTCGCGACATCGACGCGCTAGTGTCGGTGATAATGGCGGTGCAGAGGCTAATGCTGGAAAATGAGGAGGTATCTGAGGTTGACGTGAATCCCGTGCTTAGCTACCAGCAGGGTGCACTAGCGGTGGACGTGCGCGTTATCCTATCTAAGCGGTCAGCCACAAGCTGACAGCCCACAATCGGCACAGCTGTCCAGGAGGTAGTTAAGGTCTTGCCGGGTGCTTCGGTGAGACGGGCAGCATACTTCCTTGTAGGCGTAGCTTTTGTCCTCCTTATTATGCTGATAGCCTACATCGTATCGGGAGACGGACATCCCAGCCACAGCTGACCTCTGGCTGCAGCGGCTGTTGCGAGGGCCGCTGTCTTACCGTTAACCTTCCCCTTTAGCTTACGGAAGCTTATATAAGTGTGACACTTGTGAGCCCCACAAAACATGGGTTAAGCGATTATGGGTGTGCTGTGGAGCGTCGCTGGCCCACCATTCTATGGGATGTTAGGAGTGGGAGCTAGACCAGCCCCTTTGACCGGCCCTTAGCCGCGAGGGGGGAGCTTTGAAGCTAAGCGGCAAGCTTGAACCGGCCCGTGGAGTGTACCTCTACTCCTGCATTAATTGCGGCGGCCCTTCCGGAGATGAGAGGCTGATTCTAGGCCTCCCCTGCCCTAAGTGCCTTCCCAAGGTCCTTCCCGTAGAGACGATAGAGGATGTTGCGTTCGCCCTGGAGAAAACCGGGCGCCTCCTGCAGGGCTCTAAGCTGGCGTTCTACGCAAGGGTGGAGCGGGAGGCTAGGGAGATTCAGCAGCTTTTCGAGAAGGCTACTGGGTCACGTCTGTGGAGTGCGCAGGTTGCTTGGGTCAAGCGGGTGCTTAAGGGTAGGAGCTTTGCGATAGTTGCGCCCACGGGCTTGGGGAAAACGACCTTTGGTGTGTTGATGTCACTGTACTTTGCCAAGCGCGGCGAAAAGAGCGTTATCGTCGTACCCACATCCGTCCTAGTCAGGATGGTCGAGGAGAGGCTCCGGATCCTATCCGAACGCGCAGGCGTCCCTGCCAGGATAGTGGCGCTGCATGGAAGGCTAAGCCAGAAGGTACGGGCTGAGTACCTTGCACGCATAGCGGAGGGGGACTTCGACGTCCTTGTTGTGACTGCCCAGTACGTGGTCCGGAACATCGAGAAGCTACTTGAGTATCGTGGCAGGTGGAAGCCTGGCCTAAGGTTTGTCTTCGTGGACGATGTTGACGCTGTCTTGAAGAGCGGCAAGAGCGTGGATGCTGTACTGAAGCTTGTAGGGTTTACGGAGGCCGACATCGAGCGCGGGTGGAAGCTCCTCAAGCTGAGGAGGCAGATCGTCCAGGAGACGCAGCGCGCTCAGCAGATACTTGCCAAGGAGTTGGAAAAGCTGCGCAGGAAGGCTAGGCAGAATAAACGCTCAAGAATAACTCCCGAGGAAGTAAGAAAGCTGCGCAAAAGGATATTTGATGAGGTCCTGGAGCCTCTTTACCGTGAACTTGAGCAGACCGAGAGGGCAATCGATGAAGCTAGGAAGAGGGCGGCTATCCTTGTAGTCAGCAGCGCCACCGGTAGGCCTCGTGGAAGCAGGGTGCGCCTCTTCCAGGCGCTCTTAGGCTTTCAGGCGGGATCGTCCGGCGAGGCAATAAGGAACATCGTAGACGCCTACACGTTTCCGGAAGGCAATTCCCTTGAAGACAGAGTCGTGCAGCTTGTGAAGAGGCTGGGTGGAGGCGGGCTAGTCTACGTTCCCCTGGATAAGGGGGTCGAGTACGCGGAGAAGCTTGCTGCACTGCTGCGCGAAAACGGTGTTCGAGCTGAGGCATTCACCTCTCGGAACCAGAAGGCCCTCGACGCGTTCCGCTCGGGCAACATCGATGTCCTCGTAGGCGTGGCAGTCTACTACGGGGTAGCCGTGAGGGGTCTAGACCTTCCCGACAGGATAAGGTACGCCGTGTTTGCAGGAGTCCCGCGGCTGAAGTTCAGTGCGCGGTTCGAGGAGCCCCACCCCCTCTCGATTGTTCGAGCCATATCCATACTGGCCGAGCACGCTCCAAGGGAAGTGGCCAGCGAGGCGCAGAGCCTACTGGGCAGGCTGCGCAATCTCCTGAGAAGGCTGAGCCAGGCAGCGCTTCTCCAGGTGGCTGAAGAGCTTAGGCAGCAAACCTGCGCCTCTCCCGCGGCTAGGGCTTTCTGCGAAGCTCTCAGCTGGCTGCGCAAAGCGCTCTCTAGGAAGGATGTTTGGGATGCTCTCAGAGCAGCTGACGACGTAGCAATTGTCGAGGAGGGTGGGAGGACCTACATTCTTGTACCAGATGTGGCAACCTACATCCAGGCTTCAGGGCGTACGAGCAGGCTGTTTGCCGGCGGGATAACACGAGGCCTCAGCATCGTTGTTGTTGATGACCCCCGCCTGCTCACAGGCCTCGTCCGCAGGACTAAGTGGCTCGTGGACGCCGAGTGGAAGAGGTTCGAGGAACTAGACGTCACCAAGATACTGGCCGAGGTAAATGCAGATAGGGAGCGCGTGAAGGCAATAATGGAGGGCAGGATCAGGCCCGAGCACCTTGAGCTTGTGAAGACGGCACTCCTAATAGTGGAGAGCCCTAACAAGGCCAGAACCATTGCAAGCTTCTTTGGAAGGCCCTCGAGCAGGACAATAGGACCACTAAGAGTCTACGAAGTTTCTACAGGGGATTACGTTCTCCTCATTGCGGCGAGCGGTGGGCACGTCTACGACCTTGTGAAGCCTACGAACCCCGGGCAGATTGTGAGCCCTAACTGGCTGATGGAGCTCGTTGAAGGCTCGGCTTACGGGCCCGAATGGGGCACGGCGCGGAACGTGCACGGCATTGTAGTCGCTGGGAAGGGGTTGAGGCGGTATCTCCCCATATACTCTCCGCTAGCTCGCTGCCTCTCTTGCGGCTACCAGTGGGTGCTGTTGCCATCCGAAGGCCGCTCCGCGGAGAAAACTGATGTGAAGTGCCCCGTCTGCGGTTCTCCCCTCGTCAAAAGCAGCCTTGATATAGTCGAGTCGCTGAGAGATCTGGCCAGCGAAGCCGACGTCGTCATGATAGGAACGGACCCGGACACGGAGGGTGAGAAGATAGGTTATGATCTGGCTAGCTTGATTAAGCCAGCAGCAAGGAACGTTGTAAGGATAGAGTTCCACGAGGTAACGCGGAGAGCGCTCATTGAAGCTATTCACAACCCGCGCTCATTCAATGAGAGGCTTGTCGAAGCCCAGATAGTCAGGAGGGTGGAGGATCGCTGGATAGGGTTCACGCTAAGCCCTCTGCTCTGGTCTAAGTTCTGGCCAGTCTACTGCGAGTGGAGACTTAAGAGGAAGCTAGAATCCGTGAAGTCGAAGGCTAGCAACCCCTCCTCCATGATCAATGCTATAGCTGCTTACTCCTACCTTAGAGAGGAGTGCAGCAAGCCCAACTACAACCTTAGTGCTGGCCGCGTACAGACACCGGTCCTTGGCTGGATTGTCGAACGCAGCCTAGGCTACAGGTACCTCAGAGTGCCGCTGCTCGTAATGAGCTTCAGAAAGGGCGGGGACAAAACACCTTCGCTTGCAATCGAGCTGCGACTTGACGAACTGAGCGACGAGGTTAAGTCACGTCTAGACAGGATTCGGGAGAGCGTACAAGCGGCCATGGAAGGCTACGATGTGCTCGAGAAGCTGGACGAGCTTGAAAGAATGAGGAGAGAGAATCTCAAGTCGTTTGCAGAGGTGCTGAGGCAGATCAAGAAGGGCGGCGTGACGATCTCCGCAAAGGTTGTAGAAGTATCCGAGGAGGAGACCGAGGTTAGGCCACCTCCCCCCTTCACAACGGATGCCATGCTATCTGAGGCAGCTTCGAGGCTTGGGCTCTCAGCTCCTGAGGCTATGAAGCTGGCCCAGGACCTCTTTGAGCTGGGCCTCATAACGTACCATAGAACAGACAGCACCCGAATAAGTGATGTGGGTATTGCTGTAGCTCGCGAGTACCTTGCTTACAAGTATGGTGAGGAGAGGCTCGACACCGTGTTTGCCCCTCGCAGGTGGGGCGAGGGAGGCGCGCACGAGGCTATTAGGCCAGTGCGGCCGGTGGACACAGAAACCCTAATGAGGCTCGTCAGCGAAGGATCCGTGCAGCTTGCTAGGCCCCTAACACGCAACCACTACAAGCTATACGACCTCATATTTAGGAGGTTCATAGCGAGCCAGATGAAGCCTGCCAGGGTCATCAAGCAGCGCGCCAAGGTTATTATCGAGGTCAAGTTCAACGGTGCCTCCAAGCTCATAGAACGGGAGGAGGAGCGTGTGGTCGAGGTCAAGGATCCGGGATGGTTGGACGTGTATGCAGCAGTGCGCGTGCAGCCGAAGCTTGAGCGTGGGGAGTATAAGCTGGGAGCTATAAGGGTGAGAAGGTGGAGCGAAGTGCAGCTGTTAACGCAAGCAGAAGCTGTAAGGCTAATGAAGGAGCGCGGCATAGGGAGGCCTAGCACCTACGCGAAGATAATAGATACCATACTGAAGCGGAACTATGCTGTCTCGCGCGGCAGGGTGGGATCGCTTGTAGCGACCTGGCGCGGTATAGGCGTCTACGAATTCCTCATGAAGAGGTTCAAGCAGCTAGTTTCGGAGGAGACGACCAGAGAACTGCAGAAAGTGATGGACGCCATAGAAGAGGGTCTCGCGGACTACGAGAAGGTCCTGGACGATATCCTGAGGAAGCTCCATAACGCGCTTCTTTCGAGAAGCAGCGGCCTCTCCAGGGATGAAGCCACCAGATTCCTGCCGATAGCTAACGATGGAGGCAGTTGATGGGCAGAGCCGAGCAGCGGTAGGATGCAGGGACCTCTGTGTATACTAGGAGCCCTCTGCGGCTTCCAGACTCTCCTGATTTACTCTGGGTTCCGCACTTGTCTGGTCCTCCTCCAACTGCTCTACTGCTCTCTAGGCAGCAGC
>JBEVCG010000068.1:0-18494 GCA_040514325.1 Thermoproteota archaeon
CTATTTAAATAATATAAAGTATATTTTGGAATCGTGCGTTCCACTATAAGTTAGGCAGAAAGTGGGTGAAATCCGGATGTCAGAGGTAGTGCGGATAGAGGAGCATGAAAGGTACAAAGGCGTTTACGTAGTAGAGCTTGATGATGGCTCGACAAGATTGGCCACGAAGAACTTGTCGCCTGGAAAGAGAGTCTACGGCGAGAGGCTCTTTAGATGGAAAGATGTAGAGTACAGGGAGTGGAACCCGTACAGGAGCAAGCTTGGTGCGGCTCTGCTTAAGGGGCTTGAGGAGCTTCCCATCGGCGAGGGCCACAGTATACTCTACCTAGGTGCAGCCACTGGCACAACGGCTAGTCATGTCTCAGACATTGTTGGCCCTCAAGGGCTAGTGTACGCGTTGGACGTCGCTCCAAGGGTTCTCAGGGAGCTCATTGCTGTCTGCGAGACGAGGCCTAACATGATACCTCTTCTCAACGATGCACGAAAGCCCCATGAGTACCGTCATGTCGTGAAGGAGGTCGATGGTATATATGCTGACATAGCTCAGCCCGATCAAGCGGCTATAGTTGCAGATAATGCAGAGTTCTTCTTGAAGAAGGGCGGCTACATATTGATGGCTATAAAGGCGAGAAGTATTGACGTCACAAAAGAGCCTAGCGAGGTCTTCCGAAGCCAGCTTGAGATTCTCAAGAACAGAGGCTTTGATATAGTGGACCTAGTACACCTAGAGCCTTTTGACAAGGATCATGCAATGGTTTATGCGAGGTACAAAGGCTAGACGTTTTCCCTTAGAGCCGGCAGTGGGCAAAGCTTTACTGCCGTTTGGGAAGGATGGTTGTTGACACTTAGTACCTAGGGTACGCAACTAAGGAGACAGCAGCAATGTCTAGTCAGCATGGAATTAGTTGGAACAGTAGGTTGCTTTCTCATATTTATGCCAAGCTCTCTTCAGATAAGCGGTTCTTTGAAAGAAGTAAGCCGAAAAGATTTCCTACTTTAGCCGAGATGCTTGAAAGCGCAGTACCTACTGTAGAACTTGAATCCGGGGAGAATCTAGAGCTAGACCTATCAGATCTATCCAGGCTTGCACGGGATCTCCCATGGTATCTGCACGGCTTCGTTCGTCTCCCCTGGACGTTCGTCTACAGCCGGACAGGGTTGAGGGGGGTCTTTAGGCTAATTACGCCTAGCAGATGGAGTGCACGTGCTCTCAACTATTTGCTAAAAGGAGATATAGCTGGGGAAGCGTGGGAAGTAGGGTATGCGGAGATGAAGAAATTGATGTCTAAGTATAAAACTCTTATTTTAGTCGTCCTAGAAATACATGTATAAAGTGGAATAGGTATGAGGACGGAAAGGCGAGAGGAGGGCCTAGCGCGGCTATTAAGTTACGTCTCAAGCGCGCTTCGGGATAAAGGCTACTCTGTAGACGAAGTAAAGTATCCGATAAATCATGGAAGGAGAAGTATAGATGTTGTAGCATCGTCCTCGGATGGACAGGTTGTAGTTAAAGTTGCCAGGAGCCTCGATGATGTAAAGCCCTCAGACATAGCTGAGCTCAACATGTACAGTAGGCTATACGATGTTTCAAGCATCGTTGTCGTTGGGAGCGGGATTGACGAGGAGTTCGACGACATAGTTGCTTACGAGAAGGGACTTGTACACATAGTAGGCGTGCGAGGCTTTGTCTCGGCGCTTCGAAACGGTATATACGTAGTCAAAAGGCAGACAAACTACTATATGCAGATTGATGGAGAGAAGCTGAGAGAGGAGCGTCTAAGACGTGGAATGAGCCTTGGTGATGTAGCCGATATTGCTGGCGTTAGCCGCAAAAGCGTATACTTATACGAGCAGGAAAGCATGGATGTGAGCCTGCCGACAGCTCTTAGGCTGCTGGAGGTATTCGGTGAGGAGATATTCAAATCCTATCCCATACTCAAGCCTCCAAGCAAGCGTAGCCCAGAACTCAGCAGGCCTTCTGGCAGATCTACGACGTTTAATATCAACGAGATGGCAGAAAGTGCTCTATACAGAAAAGTTATAAAAGTTCTCAGCGAGCTGGGCGGGATCTTTGCAAAGGTTAAGCGTAGTCCTCCTCACATAATTGCTAGTGTAGGAGATAAGAGGTTGGCATTAGTGCTGGAAACTAGGCGCGAGCAGGAGGTTCGCTACCGTGTTGGCGAGGCGGCAAAGATCGGGCGCGCTGTTTCGGCTCATGTTATAGCGGTTGTGAGCTCTGGCGATCGCAAACAAGAAATCGAAAAAGAATTCGGCGAGGTTGAGGTTTACAGAGCCGGAGAGCTTGAGGCGAAGAACTTCGAGAAGAGTCTTTAGTGCTGATCTCTGGAAAAAGTTACTCACCCCCATCTTGACAGTTTAAAACTCTGGTAGTTTATGCTGTCTTACGGTGCTTTGTCGTGCTAGCAGCACGCGTGCCTATCTCGGTGGTCGCGAAAAGCGCTATTCCAGGTAAGGATTACGTTATAGCAGGGTGGGTTGATACAGTACGTGTCCATGGACGTCTTGTCTTTGTGATAGTTAGGGATAGAACAGGTTCAATCCAAGTTGTTGCAAAAAAGAACATTTCAGAAGAGGCTTGGAAAGCAGCTCGAGAGCTCTCGCCCGAAAGCGTTGTGGTGGTTCTTGGAACTCTTGTAGAAAGCAAGGCGGCACCGCTTGGACGGGAGATCTTAGCGAAAAAAATAGAGGTGCTCTCAGAGGCCGACCCTCTCCCAATCGAGGTGAAAGATTACACTAAGACTGTTTTAGCCAAGCGTCTAGACTGGAGATACCTTGATCTACGTCATCCGAGGAATCTAGCCATATTCCTCATAGAGGCAGAAATAGCGCGTGCGGCGCGGGAGTGGTTCTATGAAAACGGCTTTGTTGAGATCTTCACGCCCAAAATAGTCGGTTCAGCTACAGAGGGAGGAGCGGAGGTATTCAGCATTGTATACTTTGAAAAGCCGGCCTTCCTGGCACAATCACCGCAGCTTTACAAGCAGATGGGTGTAATAGCAGGTTTCGAGCGCGTCTTCGAGATAGGCCCTGCCTTTCGTGCAGAGCCACATCATACAACAAGACATCTAACTGAATACACTAGCGTGGACTTCGAGATGGGCTTTATAGAGGACTTTAAGGATGTAGCTAGGACAGCGTTCAACGTTATAAGGTACATGATCGAGGCTGTTCTGACGAGGTATAAGGACATAATCGACGAATACTTTCCAGAAGCGCTGGAGAATGTTCCGAGAGAGCCGTTCTGGATTGACATTAGGGAGGCCTACAAGCTTCTCAGAGGTGAGGGCGTAAACGTTGAAGAGGGCGGTGACTTGTCGCCAGAGGCTGAGAGGAAACTGGGCGAGATTGTGCAGCGAGAGTATGGCAACCCATTCACAATTGTGACGGGGTATCCTTGGTCTGTTCGCCCGTTCTACACCATGCGCGATCCTAAGGATCCTAAATACACGCTCAGTTTCGACATACTGCTGCGGGGTTTAGAAGTTGCAACGGGAGGCCAGAGGGAGCATAGACACGATGTGCTCGTCGAGCAGGTTAGAGAGAAGGGGCTAAATCCGCAGAGCTTCCGCTGGTACCTTGACATGTTCAGGTTCGGCGCGCCTCCTCATGGAGGAGCCGGCATAGGGTTGGAGCGAGTGGTGATGCAGACCTTGGGTCTTCCCAACATTAGGGAGGCACGGCTCTTACCTCGTGATCCTGAGAGACTTGTGCCGTGAAATGTTGGGAGAAACAGCCTATCGCTCTCTTGTTTTCAGCAACTGTTCGCCGAAATGATGAGGCTAGACGACGCTGAGCGGTGAAGACGTGCCGGGGTCTGACTTTATGTCATTAGACGACAGTCGCATTAAACAAGACCCGTTCGAAACATGTTAAAACAAGATTTAGTATCTCAAGGCTTCCTCTAGTTTTGAAAGAGCCTCGTCTAACCTTAACGTTAGCCTTCTAGCCTCGTCCAGAAGGCTCTGCAACTGTGCTTTGATGAGCAGCAAACGTGATACAAGCTGGATCCCAGCATAGCCGGTTCTAGCTATTGGCGTGAGCTCTTTAAGCCGTCTAACGACGGCTACGATTTCCTCTATGTCCTTGTTCAGACTTTCTGCAGCCTCATGCAGGGATCCAGAGGAAGATAGAGCGGCAAGAATTTGGAGTTCACCCGGTTTTACCGGTATCCTGGGATTAAAGAGAAGATGAATGACCTCTGCTACGGCTTCAGCCGCAGTCTTATAAATCAAAAGCTCGAGCTCTGCAGGGTCTACGAGAAATAGATCCTCGAGCTCTATCACCTTAACTCCCAAATTTTCTGCAAGCTCTCTTGCTGCATCGTCTGAGAACCCGCGACCAACTACCATTGGCTTAGCGTTAACCAGCAATGCATTAGTATAGGCCTGTCTTATGCCCTGAACATCTATCCTTCCTGACTTTATTTCAACGGCATAAATATCGCCGTTTCTATCCTTAACGATGGCGTCAACCTCGGAGACCTCGACACCATTGATTACTATTTTCTTGTGAGTCTCTATTGTCGTGTACCCCATTTCTTCAAGTAGCCTTAGCGCTATCCTTTCAGAGGCTAAAGCTCTACGCGAACCCTTCATTGGGTGAGCCCCTGCCGTCATCTTCGGAGGCTTACTATTATAGGTTAGTCTGCTTAATTCTGCCTGGTGGTGCAGATAGATGGAACGTCGAAATATCCTGAAGGAGCCCGTGGAGGATATTCACGTGGATCCAGACACAAGCTTGGGCGACTTTGTAACGGACAGCTTAAAGAGAATGCATGGATTTATGGCTGGCCATCTATCACGCGCTGTAGACATTCTTGCCGGCTGTCTCCCAGACGCGGATTTGCGTGTTCTAACGTTTACAGCAAACCTAGTTGCAACAGGACTAAGAGGAGTATTGAACCAGCTAGTCTCCGAGAAGCTGTTTAACTTAGTCATAACTACTGCTGGTACGGTAGATCATGACATAGCTAGAGCTTCTGGAGAGGGATATTATCGAGGTTTTTTCGAAGCCGACGATAGGGTGCTCAGAGACCTTAACATACACAGGCTTGGAAACGTGTTCATTCCAGCAGAATCATATGGTTCTGTTGTGGAGAGGGTCGTGCATAAGGTTCTGGACTCCCTTCCTCGCGACAGAGTGTGGGCTGTCTACGAAATTCTCTGGGAGATAGGGAGAAGTCTTCCTCGAGGCTCCATCCTGCGCTCAGCGGTGGATAATGGTATTCCCGTAGTTGTTCCAGGCTTCCTCGATGGGGCCTTTGGAACGGCTTTGTTCACATATCTGCAGCTCCACAGAGATCTCGCAATATCTCCGTTCAAAGATGAGGAGCTCCTTGCTGACCTCTTCTTTAGAGCCAAGAAGGCTGCAGCTCTGATAATCGGAGGAGGAATAAGCAAGCATCATGCAATATGGTGGGCCCAGTTCCGCGACGGCTACGACTGTGCAGTGTATATTACTACTGCGGTGGAATACGATGGTAGCCTCAGCGGGGCCCATCCTCGTGAAGCTATCTCCTGGAACAAGATCAAGCCAGAAGCTCTTCATGTAGTTGTTTATGGCGATGCAACTATACTTCTGCCGTTACTTGTAGCAGGTCTCCTTCGTAGTATTAGAAGAAGTTAAGGTGTGGATTACTGTTAGAGGTGCCAGTAAATGTCGCTCACACCCTTTATGTATAAGTACAATACTCTCGGAATGTTCCCGGTGTAGTAGCGTTCTATGTGGACCGGTCTCCACAGAGGTATTGTGAAGTCGAGAGTGATTATTCGTGCTCCTATCCTCAGCTCCTTTTCCAGCTTGGGTCTGAGGATCTCGTTCACCCTTGTCAAAAGGTACATATAAACGGCATCGGCATCTGACAGATCGACATCGCGGAAATCTGCGTTCACGAACTTAATCCTGTCTTGGACGCCTTTGTTTTCTGCGTGTCTTTGAGCAAGTTTGATCAGATCAGAGCGTATTTCTACACATACGGCGTAGGCTCCCAGCCTTGCGGCTTCAATTGCGACTCTCCCGTCTC
This sequence comes from Thermoproteota archaeon, assembly GCA_040514325.1. GTDB lineage: Archaea > Thermoproteota > Thermoprotei_A > Sulfolobales > Pyrodictiaceae > QNYQ01. Next base: position 6,044 of record JBEVCG010000068.1, read on the forward strand.
CGCAGCCAAGATCGTAGAAGACAGTCCCCTTCCTTATCCTCGCTAGCCTAAGGATATGGGGTATGAGACTTCTCCTTGTAGGAACCCATGGAACGTCGTAACCGCTCTCTAGATGTGCATATAGTGCCTCCCAGATGTTGCTGATCCTCAATGGAACCCTATTAGTAACCTGTCCTGCTGCGGTCTTAAAAGATTAAACTGAGAGCTGTTGCAGAGCCGATGTGGCGGGAGTGCGATTGTACGTGGCCGGCTTTTTTCTCTTCGCGTAACATTCAATCAGAGGGCTGGGCACGGGAGAAGAATTGACCGCGTTGGGTCTTAGAGATAGGGCTTGGAGGTACATAGTTAGTGTCATAGAGGCGATTTCCTCTTCCTTAGAATACGACAAGCTTGCAGATACGGCATCCCTGGGCTTAAGCAGAAGGGTTAGGATAAAGGCCATAGCCCTTTCTCTCGCTGCAGCGCTTTCGGCTGGGAAGCAGGTCACGTTGGTCGACGTTGGTTGCGGACCTGGCTCCTCTGCAGAGGTGGCTGTAGCGGTAGCAGGGAAAAGCGGTGTGTATGTGGTCGGGATTGATCCTTCGGCGCTACTTCTAGGTATTGCGCGCAAGAGGCTAAGGTATTACCTTCACGACGTTGTTGTTGGTGTTGCCGAGAACCTTCCTATAAGGGTATGTGGAGCGGATGTAGTTACAGCCATGTATTCTGCTCGAGACTTCAGAAATGTTGTGAGGGGGCTTATAAACATGGAACGTGCGGCACGAATAGCGGTAGCTGTCGGCGATATCTTTCTTCCGAGAAGCCTGCTGAAAAGGATAGCGGTTCTCCTTTGGGTATGCTTTCTTGCTCCAGCTGTTGCGGCAGTACGTGGAGGGAGCAAAGGGCTGCTGTACAAGAGCCTCTGCGAGACGGTCAAAGGCTGGACAAGCCTTGAAGATCTTGCAGAAATCGCTAAGAAGGTTTCGGTAATGGAACATCGTGTCATCATGGAGATGATTGTTAAAGGCCTTGCAGTAGGTGGGCTTGGGTATGTCGTGCTGTTCTTCGGTGGAAAGTGTCTTGGTAGCTATAACAGGCGCTAGCGGGATTGTGTACGGACTCCGCCTCGCTGAGGTGCTCTTAGAGAGAGGCATGCTGGAAGCCATCATATACACGGAGTCAGCTGAACGTGTGAGCAAGAGTGAGCTTGGCATTAGCTTAAGGGAACGCTTGTCTACAATGGGCGTCCCCCTCTACAGCGAGAAGGACATAGATGCTCCCTATGCAAGCAGCAGCAGGCTTCCTTGCGCTATGGTTGTAGCGCCAGCCTCGACCAGAACGCTTGCAGCCATAGCTGGTGGGCTTTCAGACAACCTGGTGACGCGCGCAGCGCTTTCTATGCTTAGACTTGGGAGAAAGCTTGTGCTTGTGGTCCGCGAAACCCCTCTAGGAATTGCTGAGATACTTAACATGCTTAAGGTTGCCCTATACGGTGCTGTTGTACTGCCCGCATCACCCGGCTTTTACTCCAAGCCTCAGACAGTAGAAGATATGGTGAACTTTGTTGTGGGAAAAGTCCTTGACGTTCTGGGGATAGAACACAGCCTTTACAAACGCTGGGATGGACGAAGCTCCCAAGCTTAGCCCAGCCCTCTTCACCGGGTAGCAGCGTGATTTTGCTAAAGCAGCTTGATGGTGTTATGGCTCTTCGTCGATAAGGCCTCTACGTTTGAAGAGCCTTCTGACTCTGCTCATTTCAACTTCTTCCTTTACCAGCTCCCTTTCCAGCTCCTCTAGCTTTGTTTCCCTAGCTTTAGCCTCCTTGGCGTACATGCAGTGGCCATCTGGGAGTAATGCCCTTAGGCTGCAAGATGCGTACTGGCAACTCCCCCCAATGCACTCATCTCCAATCCATCTGCAAAATGGAGCCCGATGCTGTCTCCCGTGCGCATGCTTCCTTACAACGGTTAATGCGTTGTTTAGGCAACGGAAATGGGGACAGAGCGGGTTGCATCTGCCGTCAGGGAGCGGCATAGGAGGGAGGTCTTTACGGGGCCCTGGTCCTCCTCTTTGCGGCCTTCTGCCCGGACCTTCCCTGGCTGGCCCTAACCCCCTCATTGACATAGGTCATGCACCTCGTGCTATGTCCAGTTGATGCCGTTTTCCCCTGCCAGGATATGAGCGTGCAGCGCAGGCTTCGCTGGTATGGTTAGAATGAAGGACCCTACTTCCAATGAGACCACCGATGCTGTTCCCAGCTGTTGGTAGACGCTTCCTCCGTTATCCAGTAGTACGGTTCTTACGAAATATTTAGGGCTTACTCCACTCAAACGCAAGATACTTCGAGACGCCGCTTGGACTTGTAATAGCTAGTATGAACTTCTTTCTCACACTGTGGCTAAGCCTGCCCGCTCTTACTATCTCAAGCGGATCTATCTCCTGGCCTTGCTTAAGCACGTGTACGAGGTACGGTGCGTGCTCTAGTCCGGGCCCTCTTTCGTATACGGCGAAGTCGGCTCCGTACTTGAGCGCTGATCTCAGCACAAAGCCCCGCTGCCTAAACTCTTTATACACCTTATACAGAAGTTCAAACTTAGGTATGTTCTCTACACCGTAGCTGTACATCCTATCAAAGCCGAGGGGGTTCCCGTTCGTATCCACAACCTCCAGTTTGCCCTGCTCTACAAGGTAGAGTGCTTCTATGAGGCTTAGAACGAGGGGTGATCTCACATCCTCTGTGCCCTTAGGCTTCTGCACACCCAGCGGCTTTCCGTAAAAACCATCGCTAAAGATTGTTTGTGCGCTTTCGATATCGTACACAAGGACCTTTAGTCCTATGAGAACTCCTCTATGCTTTGGGCTTGACCTAATCTTCGTCATCGTGTGAGTTTCCCGCGTTAAAGCTCATGCTAACATCCTATAGAGGGCTATTATCTTTATGCTTTCGCCAAGGTCTCTCACAGCATCAGCAAGCTCTTCGAGGGCTTCTGCTATGTCGCGATGGATCAGAAGCGAGATTATATCATCTTTCATTGTGTTGTAAATCTGTAACGTGAGCTCACGATATATGCTATCTATCTTGTCTTCATATGCTGAAACTAGCTGCACGGTGTCGAAGCTATTGCGGGGATTTGTCTGAAGCATGGATAGCGAGGATTCGAGATAATTGTACTCCTCGCCTACGCTGGAGGCCAGCTTCCTTAGCCCAGCATCGACTGCTGGAGAAGGCTTTAGCCCATTAAATGTCGCTATGTAGAGTCTGTGTATTACCGACTCAATGTACTGAACTATCTTAGCCACGAACAGGATAGCGTCTCTGTATGCGTTTGTGTGAGGAATAACGTTTCCTATCCTAGCTAGGTAGTTGAGGCTGGAGTCTTTCATCGCCTCTACTCTGGCTTTAATGTCTTTCACCTTCTCATGTGCCTGCTGTATGTCGGACAGCGAGGGGACCCTATCCCCCTGGTTGAATAGGGACTTCATGATGTCGAGACTAGTTGTTGCAGCGCGGCTCATGTTTATGAGCTGCTCCAGTAAGCTCTCCTCTGCTATGCTTCTCCTCTTCTCCCTCTCTGCTGCAGAGTCGTAGTACTCCTCGGCCACTGGTGGCACCCCGTGGGCGTAGAAGGGGGATAAGGGTAATTATAACATTCTCGGATAGCATGGCTGTTTTGGAGGAAGTGTGAATGGACGTTTTAATAGTGGATGTTCTGGGAAGAGGTTCGGGGAGGCGCGTAGTAACCGTTGACGCTATAGGGGCGGGGCCCCGTACCATAGCGGGAGTGCTGGAAGGACTGGGGGTCAGCGTCGAGCTGACAGTGGCCGAATCCGTCTTTGCCTCCCCAAGGAATCTAGAAAACTACAGTGCACTAATGATAAGCGCGATGAGTGTGGATTCCGCCGCTGTTAAGAGGCTTGTTAGGTTGTGGCGTAGGTACGCTGGTCTCCGTCCCGTAGTTATAGGCGGCCCCATAATGAACAGCCCCGCCCAGCTGGTTAACGTTGGGGCAGATGTTGGTGTAATCGGAGAGGCTGAGTCGGCGATTGAAGCACTCGTGAGAGAGGGGTTGCTGGAGGATGTTAGTAGCATAGCGAAGGACAAAGGAATGGTTGAGAGGTTATGCGGTCTCGTCTTCAACCTAAAGGGGAAGCTGCTAATCACGAGAAGGTGCCCCCTTTTAAAACGCGAAGAATGGGAGCGCTACAGACCCAGCACGCGGGTTATAGAAGGGTATCCTCGCTACTGGGCTAGCCGCGTATATGTGGAAGTTCTACGTGGTTGCAGCAACTATAAAATACCGGATGTAAAGGTCCTAGGCACTTTTATCGGCAAGAAGCTGCGACGTGTTGTGCCAGGCTGCGCTTACTGTAGTGTCATATGGATGTGGGGCCCTGTAAAGAGCAGGGGGGTGGAGCATGTTTACTCTGAGGTAAAGGGTCTCGTCGAGCACGGTGTTCGTCGGATAGTCTTAAGCGGGCCCGACATACTGGATTACGGGCGAGACTGGCTAGTAGAACCGCGACCCCTGCTAGACCCCTCTCACCCCCCAGCCAATCTTGAGGCACTGGAATCTCTGTTATCTAGGTTGACAGCTATTCCCGAGGTGTCTTCGGGCGAAGTTGCAATTATGGCTGAAAACGTTAAACCCTCGCTAGTCACAGAGGCTTCTGCACAGATCCTAGGCAAGTATCTGAAGGGAACACCGATAAGTATAGGAGTGGAAAGCGGTGATGATAGACTTCTCAAAGTTATGGGAAGGCCTTCAACTCTACGTGAGTCCCTCAGAGCAGTAGAGCTCTTAATCAAAAATGGGCTGCGCCCCCACGTCTACATAATGTATTGCCTGCCTGGTGAGGATAGCGAGTCAATCTCCAGGACTTTGAAAGTTATCGATAAGCTTTACAGGATGGGCGTAGAAAAGGTGACAGCCTATCGATATCTACCAATACCAGGATCAACGCTAGGAGATGCTATAATGATGGCACATCAAGACGGCATAGAGTGTCCCCACCCTCATCCGGTAAAGGTGGAAGCTGAGAGGGTCAACCTGAAGATAAAGAGAAAGATGATTGGGCGGATACTTAGGGTTATACCTGCTGGCGTACACCCCAAATACGGTCGGATAGTGGGATACCCCTTGCCCCACGGGCCAGCAGTCCTTCTTGACGTAAAACCGGAAAGGGATGATGTGCCGCCCTCATTGGAGAGACGTGTACTAAATGTAAGGGTGACAGGTGTTGTCAGTGATCACCTTGTAGAAGGTGTCGTAGTTGGTTATAACTAAAGCGATTATTATCGCTATGTGGACTCTTAATGTATGTCTAATAATGGTACAATAAGCGAAGCTAGCTACCTTTAGTAGTACTTATCAATGATGGTCTCAAGCATTCTTGTCAAGTCGTCAAGCTCTCTGAGATCCTCTTCGAACATGGTTTGATGGTGCGGCAGGTTGGCTTCTCTGGACATCTCCGCTAGCTCTTCCAGAAGTGCGCGCTCCTGGTAGAACCCCACTATTACCATGTACTCGCTTAAGGTTGCTATATCTTGCAGCACCTTGGCTTCGTGGTTTGCGGAGCTAACATCGTTCAGCTTCCTAAGGGCGCGCTTTAGCCTTGCCCTTATAGCGCGGAGTTTTTTCGTCCTCCTCAGTATGTTATTGTATAGGTTTTCGTTCTTCGGGTTCTTGCGAAGCTCATTTAGCTCAGATTCGAGCTGGTCAAAGATCTTGGCGTGCTCTACAGCTAGCTCCTCAATTGTTTCGAAGATTCTGTAAACGTTGTGGATATACTCTCTCATGGAGCCTCACACACCCTAACGCACATGAGCCTGTCTGCACTGATCAGTGATGCAGGCTATCAGCTCATTGTATAACTCTAACAGTGGCTATGCTGTTATCTGCAATACCGTACTCAGGCAGGTCCTCTCCGTTAACCCATACCTCATTCTCGGGGACATTCTCGTCGGGCTCGACCTTATACCTGAACCTGTGCCGGTGCGCCACTACAACCTCTATGAATTCTCCTTCTCCCAGCTCTTTAAGTACAGCTGGATTTAGCTTGGCCACACCCTTCCTAAGCTCATTTCGGAAGCGGAGGCGAAGTCTTCTCTCTCGCTGCCTCTTTTCACGCTTAAGAACCTCCGATGCTGGAGGTATGACGGCTAAGGCCGACCTTATGTCTATGCGCTTCCTCGGAATCTCCTCTGGTGCTTCTACGTTCTCCCTCTCCTCTCCCTCCATGCGCAACCTTTTCACGCCCCACACGGTTTTATCCATACGCGCTAACGATAAAGCATAGGTACAACATTCTTTCGCCAATGGCTTCTCACTAATTTATCCTGCACGTATCGGGTTTTGAGTACTTTGCCCCGATCCTCTCTAGTGAGACGCCTTCGAGAAACTCCCTCAGCGCGTTTGTTACGCAATCAACAGCGATCCTGACCTGCAGCCATGTATCCCGGTCCCTTAGAGTTACTGTGCCCGTTGAAGGTGTATCATAATCGACCGTTATTGCTGCTGGAACACCAATCTCGTCAACACGCGCATACCGCCTGCCTATGCTGTCGGCATCATCGTATAGCACAAGGAAACCTTTCTCCTTCAGGTTGGACCATATACGCTTAGCCGTTTCCACGAGCTTCTTATCACGTGTTAGCGGAAATACGGCCGCATCATACGGAGCTAGATAGCGAGGGAGGGATAAAATAATGCGGTCCTCCCGCTCTGTATATGCGCTCGTGAGAACAGCCAGAATGAGACGTTCCACCCCAAAGGAGGGCTCTGCTACGTGAGGGACGAATTTGCGTCCGCTCTCTTTTTCCTCCTTCTCAATGAACAGTACGAACTCCTTTGGTATGGAGATTCCATCAACCTCAATGTATCCTTTCTTATCGAGCTGTGCCTTGGCTTTGTCGGGGCTCAGTGCTTCCAGCTTCTTTAGTATTTCAACGGATCTCCTTCCATACGTTCGTCCGAGCCAAGCTCTATCGGCTGTCACTATGACTTTTCTGCGTGTGATGGGTTTCTCGTATTGCTTGAATACGCGTAGGTCATGGCCGCTGTGCTCCATGTGTCTAGATAGGTCGTAGTCCGTTCTGTATGCGTGGCCAGCAATCTCGATCCACCCTATTCCGTCAATGTACACCATTTGATCGAATGTTTGGTCTGCATAGTGTGCACGTTCTTCGGGGAGCTTTTCATCAAAGTAGGTTTTCTCAGGTGGGATTCCCAGCTCGTTGATGAAAATTTGGGATACGGCCATCCAGTAGCCGAGCCACGGGACCTTTATGATCCCCTCCTTAATTGCCTCGGAGAGATTGTACTCCTTGGGGCTATCCTCTCCTCTGGTTTTATCCTCGGCTGTAAGTATTCTAAGCCGTACGTTCTCCACGGAAGCGATATACTCTGCAAGCTTTCTATCGAACGGCTCCTCTGGGTCGAAGAAGAACTCCATCTCGGCTATGGTGAACTCGCGTAACCTTAAAAGGCCTTGTCTTGGCGAAATTTCGTTCCGGGCCACCCTCCCGATCTGCACTATTCCTAGCGGAAACCTGTTGCGTGTAACCTCGTACACTCTCTTAAATGCTGTGAAAATCCCCTGTGCTGTTTCCGGCCTCAAGTAGCCAATACTGTCACTAAATGGGCCTATGGTTGTCTTGAATAGGAGGTTGAATTTTCTCACGCTTGAGAGGGGGCCGCCGCATACGGGGCAACGAATGTTGTTCTCGGCTATTAGCTTAGAAAGCTCTTCTGCAGGAAGCCCCTCTGCCCTCAAACCCAGTTTCTCTTCGACTAGATGATCGGCTCTGAACTTTCTCCCGCACGACAGGCACTCTACCACAGGGTCTGTGAAATGCTCTACGTGTCCGCTTGCCACGTAGAGCTTTTCTGGACCTATTACTGGGGTCTCCACTTCTACGACGATATCGCTATGTTTAACCACGAAGTGCTTTCTCCAAAGACTCAGTATCTTGTTTTTTAGCATAGTCCCTAGAGGACCTAGATCATAGAATCCGGCTACTCCACCATAGATCTCATAGCTTTGCCAGAAGAAGCCTCTTCTCAGAGCAAGCCTCATGACCTTCTCGTACTTTGTTAGTTTCTCCATCCCCGTAGCTACCCTCGTGCTGGGTTAATGGAAGAAGTTTTAAAGCAGTTACTACAGCTAGTGAGCGTCAAGGGCTGTCACTGCTATGGGTATAGCCGACCTTTACCTATCAAAATCGCATCAGAATTTCGGCGATGTAGAGTCTTCTCCCGAATCTTCCGTAGCTGTGGTCTTCGGTGTGCCCTTCGACCATACGGTTACATATAGGCCTGGCTCTAGGTTTGCGCCAGCTAGTATACGTCAAGCCGCTGCTAACATAGAGTTCTACTCTCTATACACGCGCCTGGATCTGGAGAGATACGGCATAGCTGATCTTGGAGATGTAGCCGTTGTTGGCAATCCCCGTGATATGGTTGAGAGGCTGTCTTTGGTTGTCCGTGAAGTTCTTGCACGCTACAGGGGAAGGCTTCTTGTGGTCCTCGGAGGAGAGCATACAATAACTGTTGGACTTGCCCGAGGATTAGCTAAGTTTGCAGATAATCCTTGTATTTTGGCGTTTGACGCCCACATGGACCTTAGGGACGAATATTTGGGTGAGCGCTATAGCCACGCAGCAACGCTAAGGCGGATAGCCGACAGCCTAGGCGCCGAAAGGATTTTCCTGGCAGGGGCTAGAGCATTCACATCTTCTGAGTACGATTATGCAAAGAAAAGTGGTATGGAGTACGTGACCGTAGATGCTATGTGGAGAGTGGGCATCAACGAGGTGGTGAGCAGAGCTAGCAGGTGGGCAGCTACCACCGGATGTGACGCCATACATGTAACGATAGATATGGACGTTTTTGATCCTGGGTTTGCACCGGGTGTATCAAATCCAGAGCCGCTAGGGTTAGAGCCTCGATTCTTCTTTGAAGCGTTTCATCGCATTATACGGAGCTTAAGCGCCCCGTTCATCTCCATAGACGTGGTGGAGGTTAGCCCACCGTACGACTGCGGTGAAATAACATCTGTTCTTGCGGCTAAGGTTGCCTTAGAAGCTATTGCGGCATGGCTTGTAAATTCTGGCTTGAATGAGTAAGAGATTAGTGCAAAGATGCTTTCCATCAGCTATTAAATTGTTATCATATCATTTAATTAATTGGACTAAATCTAAATAGCCTTTATTAGTCGGGCTCCAGGAGGCCTTACCTTGTATATAATCCTGTAACCACAGTAAGGGCATTTTATGCTAGGCATGAACTCAAGGTCTAGTGCCGAGAACTCAGCTCCACATTTGCCGCACTTGTACCTTATAAGCGACTTGTCTTCAGCCTCCTCCCTTTTATATTCCTCAAAGGCTGCCATGACAGCGCACCTGTCCCGCTGCAGTGGCTTCCTAGGCTTTAGTGGGCTATATTGTTACCGCTTTCCAAAGCATTTATGTAGATAACATTAAGTAGAAAGTAAAATAAGTAGTAAGCACCTTAGCTGTCCCCGTTAGATGCTTCTTTTCTCATCCCTTCTTTTCGGAACGATATCCTATGTTTGGTCAATGCTTGGTCACGAAATTCTTATAAAACTAGCAGCAGGGAGAGAGACTCGGCTGATCCAGGAAGAAAACTTGGGAACGGGAAGTGCTCTCTATGAGCGGCGACATATCTTCCTTATGTGGAGGTCTTCCCCCCGAGCTTTGCGAGCAGCTAGTTCGCGAGCAGCAAGTGATAAAGATAAAGCTGGAGAAGCGTCGTTATGGGCGAGAGGTTACGATAATAGAGGGTCTCGACGATAAAGAGATGGATTTGAAAAAGCTTGCATCACAGCTGAAATCAAGGCTTGCTACTGGAGGAACCTATAAGAACGGTCGAATAGAGCTGCAGGGAGATCATCGTCACAGAGTAAGGGAGATATTGGTGGAGATGGGGTTTCCCGAAGATAACATAATAATAGTTGACTAGAATAGACCCGCTGAAAGCCCAACATCGATATTTTAACTGAGAATCTTTTAGGAGTTAGAAGTGTATCAGCTAGTCGATGCTGCCCTAAAGCTAAAGCTTTTTCTGCATCCATAGTGTCACGGTGTCAAAAGGCCTTTTCAGTCTAGTGCAGACACTGCTGTAATTAGGGGCTCGGCTTTCTATTCTAACTCTAGGCCGGCCCCGGCTGGCCGCTACGGGCTTAGCGCCCGAGGAAACTCCGCCCTCCCCGCGGCACCGGGGCCCCGCAAGGGGCACGGGGAGAGCCCGTGGCAACGGCACAGAAACGGCACGTCCGCCTAGGTGTGACGATGAAGCGGCGAGGGCAGCCGGGCAACCGGCTGCCAGCAACCCGCAGAGGACCTAGGCGGGTGCGTTGAAACGGCCGACCCCCGGGGAGCAAGGAGGCACGCCGATGAGGGCCGCGCGAGGGCGTGCCAAATCCGCATAGTCGGATGCGGCCGTAGTACAGAAGGCGGGTTATAGCCGGGGCCGGCCCCGCTATTAAGGTGCTGCTGACCTGCTTTTAACATTGGGACTCAGGTTTGCATCGTATACGACGTCCTGCTTAACTCAATCCAACAAGTCAACAAGACTTTTTATTAAAGAGCGACGCTGTAATTCAACAAAGCGAAGAGGTGCAGCTGTGGCGGTAGGCTATGGGGCGTAGGAGGAGGAAGTATAGGAAGCGTATACCTGTATCAGTACCTAGAAGGCTTCCAACAGTATACGAGTGCCCCAATTGTGGTGCTCGCGCCTTAAGCGTCACCATTAACAAGAAGGTAAGAAACGAGGCTGGTGAGGTAGAAGCTGTTATTAAGTGTGGAAAGTGCGGCCTCGTAGCCACAATGTTCGTTCCCTCAATATACGAGGCTGTTGACGCGTACTCGAAGTTCCTGGACAAGTTCCTAGAGGGGAAAGTTGAAGTTAAGTTTGCCGAAACAGAAGAGGCTACGTTAAGCTTAGCCGAGCTGGAGATGGAGGCCGAGGAAGGTGGAGAAGGTGAGTACGAGGAGCGTTAGAAGGGAGCTACGCGACAAACGTGATTCAGGCGAGAAGCTCTTCATAGTACTTTCAGATCCCGAAAAACCCCTAGAGCCTCGGAAGGTCCTTCTTTTCGAGGAGTCGGGGGCAGACGTCTTGTTAGTTGGAGGCAGCCTGAACGTCATGCCCTACGACATTGACGAGTATGTGGCCAAGCTTCGGGAAGCTGGAGTGCAGATTCCAATAGTACTATTCCCGGGAGGGCTGAACAACATAGCGAGGTCGGCTGACGCCATACTCTTCATGGTGCTGATGAACAGCCTGGATCCTTACTGGCTTATGGAGGCGCAGGTTACAGCCGCCCCTCTGATAAAGAGGCTACAGCTCGAAGCCATTCCTACCGGTTACGTTATAGTAGGCTATGGAGGTGCAGCAGGCCATGTGGGCAGGGCGTTGCCTGTTGCAGAAGAAACCCCCTACATCGTTGGAGCTTACGCAGCAGCTGCAGAGCTCTTTGGGTTTGACGTGCTATACCTAGAGGCTGGCTCTGGATCTCCGCGCCCAGTTCCGTCCGAAGCAGTGGCTGCAGCAAGGAAGGGCGGTGAAAAGCTTCTCCTAATCGTGGGCGGAGGAATCCGTGAACCTGATCAGGCAAGAGATCTTCTCGCAGCGGGGGCTGACGGAGTAGTTGTTGGAACGATCGCTGAGAAGGATACCAGAAAGGCTCTGGATATACTCCAAGCGGTGAAGCACAGATAAGCTTGACATCCTAGATGCGGACGAAATCAGCCGCTCTCGCCAAGATCCATCAGCCCACATGCAGCCATTTTCAGAACATCGCCGTACTTCTCCTTGAGAGCCTCCTCGACGTCGACACCTACCAGGTTGGCTACGCTTAGGGTCCACGCAATAACGTCAGCTAGCTCCTCCTTAATGCTCTCACTGGAACCTTTGATCAGCGCTTCGGCAAGCTCGCCAACCTCTTCAATAAGCCACGCAAAGGTTCTGAAGAGGCCACGCTTGCTGTCCCTCTCGTAGTAGGCTGCTCTCATAGCTTCTTGGACACACTTCAGAGTTAGTTCTCGCATGGTGACTTGCACCTGCTTTTATCATTGTTAATTACTACCCGGATACTGGTCTTCAGCGAAATTTAAGCTGGGTATAAAAGTGCTCCAGCAAGTTCGAGGCCAACGAAAGGTTAGATTAAGCTTAGAATGAGCACTGTAAAGATAAACGCCACTGTCACCACTACAGCATGTAAGGGTTTTATGTTGAAGAGCGCCTCCTCCTCCGAGAATGCCAGCAAGCCAGCTGCTGTAAAGACCGTTGGGGACGTGTCTTTCTCCTTATCTTCCTCCTTCCTCCTCTTCTTAAGCTTCGCCAATGCCGGGCCACCCGGAGACCTTATGGTGCGATTTTATCAAGCATGTTGAATGGGGCCGCCGCCGGGATTTGAACCCGGGACCTCGGGGTCCACAGCCCCGCGCTCT
>JBEVCG010000069.1:0-56241 GCA_040514325.1 Thermoproteota archaeon
CGCCCATACTGAGCGCCATGGCCGCTGAGAGGGCGGGCGTTGACCTTGTGTTTCTGGCCTCGCACCCCCGCGTCGTTAGGGCCGCCTCGAGGAGACCAACTATAATACCCGTGGAGCTGGAAGGCCACGACACCCTGCACGAGGACCACCTCAAGCTGCTCTCGAAACACGTGGAGAGGGTTGACGCGATAGCCGTGGGGATGGGGTTGTCCACAAGCAGCGATGCAGAGAAGGCCCTTGCGGGGCTCCTAGACCTTGCACTGAAGTTGGGCAAGAAGGTTGTGCTGGACGCCGATGCCTTAAAGCTGCTGCCCAGGGTGGTAGAGTACAGCCGGCTCTCCGGCGCCGTGCTAACTCCTCACGATAAGGAGTTCGAGCTTCTCTTCGGCGAGAAGGTTCCGGAAGCGTCAAGGCTGTTCGAACGGGCTCGAGCAGCGTTCAGAGCCGCCCACAGGCTGGGACCCGGCTCCGTCATACTGCTTAAGGGGCCGGTAGACGTCATGGCTAGTGCCAGCCGCGTGCGGCTAAACAAGACCGGGGCGCCAGTTATGAGCGTTGGAGGTACAGGCGATGTGCTCGCAGGCCTCGTGGCTGGGCTCATAGCAAAGGGTATGGACACGTTCGATGCTGCCTGCGTTGCTGCCTACGTTAACGGCGCTGCAGGAGCACTTGCGTACAGGGATCTGGGGGATTCCGCTACAGCTCTGGATGTCCTCAAGAGGGTGCCTCTGGTGCTGAAGGACCCCATAGCCACTGCGCGGCATGCCATTGTGTATAGGAGAGTCAACGTCAGCCCGCAGCCAGTAAGTCCGGGAGCGGCCACCCCCTCTGGCTAGGCCCTAGCTTAGGAAGGAGCTGGGTCGGCGTGAGACTAGGCCAGTCATCCTCGCTGCTGTCCTTGACTGCCCGCCTCTCCATCCCCACAAAAGCTTTAAAGCACTCCCTTTATAAACTGCTCTCGTCGGATTTTAAAAGGGTGCTTTTTAATGTCGTCCCATGCAGCAGAGGTAGAGGAGATCCTCAGAACAGTTAAGCCGACGGTAAACATTGAGAACATTGTCGCAACTGTCTCTCTTGACCAGACGCTGGATCTACGGCAGATCGAGAGGAGCATCGTAACCGCCGAGTACAACCCTGAGCAGTTCCCAGGCCTCGTTTACAGGCTAGACGAGCCCAAGGTGACTGCGCTCATATTCAAGTCAGGCAAAATGGTCGTCACGGGGGCCAAAAGCACCAAGGAACTCATAGAGGCAATTAAGCGGATAGTCAGGAACCTGAAGAAGCATGGAATCCCGATATACGGTAGGCCCAAAGTTCAGATACAGAACATAGTTGCTTCAGCCAGCTTGAACATCTGCGTGGATCTAGAGCGGGCAGCTCTCACCCTAGAGAATAGCATGTACGAGCCGGAGCAGTTTCCAGGCCTCATACATAGAATGGACGAACCAAGAGTCGTCCTGCTGATATTCAGCTCGGGCAAGATGGTGATAACTGGCGCTAAGCGCGAGGAGGAAGTATTCCAGGCAGTGAACAACATATTCAATAGACTAGCGAGGCTGAGGAGCCTCAGACCCTGCTAAGCTTGAGCGAAGATCCTCCTCTTGGGCTCGTGCTGCACCGCACCCAACCTGTGGAAGTAGTCGTTTTTGCGGCGAGTGCTTCACCTCCACCTTAGAGCCTCCTGGGGGTTTGCAGGCATAGCCGCATCTGGCCCTCCGCTTCCTGCAGATAGCGATAGCAGCCTCCTGTATATTGGGGTTAGAATGCTGACGCCTGACTTAGCCACTGCATCGACAAGGTCTAGGAACCAGGGTAGCCCCGTCCCTGACGACTCCGATGCCAGGAACTTCACTGCAGCCTCTACGCAGTGGGAGCCGCTGCAACAGACCTCCGCCTTAACAGCGTGAGGTGGGCCACGCCACGGCTTGTAAAACACCACACGGCAGCCTGCTGAGCTTAGGTCGGACGATGGGTGTTCGACCTCCACGTACTCTCCCCGCTCGAGCGCAGCCGATGCTGCGACGCGATCGTTGACGCTTACCCCAGCCACGCTGGCCAGGATCCTGCTCCGGCTCCTCTTCAGTATCCCAACCACCGTACAGCTGCGCGCCGCACACGCATTGAGTATATCCATTGTGAGGTTCCTTGCGCTCCTCCAGAGGGGCGACTGACCCGAGGGCGCAACCTCGCCGTCTATGGCGATCAGCGTCCCGGTACCCAGCATCTGGGAGAGCAGCAGGCGGCGCTCCTCGAGACGCGCCATTCCCGAGACTGTCTCGATGTCCATGCCACCCTCGTAGTCGACGAGCAGCTTTATGCGCCTGCTCTTCACGGTCTCTCGGGAGCCTGGCAGGTAGACCACTAGGGCCACGGAGATCAGGGAGAGGGAGACTCCAAGCAGCTCCAGCGGCGTGGTGGGATAGGCGCTGTCGACCGCGTAGACGCGGTCAAAGCTCGAAGGAGGGGTTGGCTGCCCAATGCTCTTGATGCCCAGTGTACCGGCAAGCTTTCTGCGGACCTCGCTCCTCCTCACCTCGACCCTTTGTACGATGCCGCGGAGGACGCTGTCCAGGTCCTCCCTACCTCCTACGTCTATCACCTGCAGCACGACGCTCGCAACCCTATGGACGGGTTTTCCTCCGGACGGGATACCAATTTAACCCTAGGCTCTCCACCACGCAGTCTGTCTGGGTGAGAGCTTTTGTGGAGAGGGCTATTAGGATAGACCCGTGGGCCACCGAGGTAAGGCTTGAGTACGACAAGCTCTTCAGATACTTTGGCATCGAGAGCTTCACTTCCCTTCTCCCGCGGGTCGAGAAGGTTTTCGGCGCCGTCCACCATCTTATGAGGCGCGGCGTCGTATTCGGGCACAGAGACTTCTCCAAGATACTCGACGCCAAGGAGAGGGGAGAAAGACCTGCATTAGTAACCGGGTTCATGCCCAGCGGCAGGTTCCACTTTGGCCACAAGATGGTGGCTGACCAGATAATCTTCTACCAGAGGATGGGCTTTGAGGTATTTGTGGTAATAGCTGACGCCGAGGCGTACGCCGTGCGGAGGAAGAGCAGGAAGGAGGTCATAGAACTCGGCCTCTACGAGTACGTGGCTAACCTCATAGCGCTAGGCCTCGAGAGGAACAAGCATACTCACGTGTATTTCCAGACAAACTACGAGACACCTTACTACAGGATCATACAGATGTTCTCGCGGAGGGTGACAATGGCTGAGATGGAGGCGATTTACGGCGACATGGAGCCTGCAAAAGCCGTGGCTGCGCTCACGCAGGCTGCGGACATACTCCACCCTCAGCTGGACTACTTCGGAGGGTTCAAGCACGTCGTTGTGCCTGTGGGGCCGGATCAGGACCCGCACATCAGGCTGACACGCGACATAGCTGATAGATTCAGGTCAGAGCTCGGGCTAGAGCGGCCCGCGTCAACCTACCACAGGTTCCAGCTGGGCCTAGATGGCAACAAGATGAGCAGCTCGAGGCCAGACTACACCATATTCCTCAGCGATCCTCCCGAAGTGGCAGCCGCGAAGCTCAAGAAAGCCCTGACAGGAGGCCGCGCCACCGTGGAGGAGCAGAAGAAGCTGGGAGGCGTTCCCGAGAAGTGCTCCGTGTACGAGTTCTACGTCTACCACCTCGTGGGCAGCGATAAGGAGCTGTTGCGCATATACGACGAGTGCCGGGGAGGCAGGCTGCTATGCGGACCCGACAAGGACTACGCTGTGGAGCTTCTAACGAGGTTCCTCGAAGAGCATCAGAGGAAGCTCGAGCGTGCGCGTGACGAGGTGCTCAAGTACGTCGAGCCCCCATCCTTTTGAAAACTCCCTAGGAGAAACCACGTAAGGCTGCCTTGCACGCTAGGATGCGCTATGGAACCAGCACAGCGCGGCCTATCAGCCTTCCCTCGAGAATATCGCGATATGCTCTGTTGATGTCTTCTAGCTTGTACACTCTGTAGAAGGGTTTCACACTACCGCTCGCCGCTATCCTTACCGCCTCCTCATACTCTTCCCTAGTGTATGCCGCACTGCCAACGATCTTTATCTCGCGCATGACGAGCAGCGCTGGCCTGTTTATCACTATAGGGGTTCCCTCTACGTTCCCTATGAGTACCACCACACCGCCCGGCTTCACCGCTCGCATGCTGTCGTTTATAGTCGGCGCACCCACTACCTCGAACACTGCGTCAAACTTACCATGCTTTTGCCGAGCTTCGTCGAACGAAGTGTACACCTCTATGCCCAGCTCGCGCTCGATGGTCTTTGCCTTCTCGGCGTTTCGCGTTACCCCGACCACCTTGACACCCATAATCTGCAGGTACTGCATCCCGTGAACGCTGACGCCTCCTGAGGCGCCTGTCACCAGCACGCTGTCTCCGCTTCTTACCCCTGCAACCTTAGATGCATGTATGAAGGTTGCCAGGCCGCAGACAGAGGCAGCGTATGCCTCAAACCTCCTATCGGGGAGGGGGACGACATTGCGCCGAGGCACGTCAACGTACTCGGCGTAGCCTCCAGGCATGGTTTCTCCAAGGATCGAGTAGCTGGGGCAGAGGTTCTCGGGGATGCCTCTCTCAACGCAACTTTCATCGACTACACCGGGGTAGACGCCTACAGGATCTCCGTTGAGCTCGCCGAAAACCTCGTGGCCGAGGATAAGTGGGGGTTTAAGGTTTCTGAAACCGCCTTTCCACACAACCAGGTCGCGACCGCAGACGCCTACTGCACGGACTTTAACCCTCACCCATCCTGCAGGGAGGCGCTGCGGCTCGACATCCTCTATTGAGAACTCCCCACGGAAGTTCCGCAGAACAGCAGCCTTCAACCCGCTCTCCAGCATACATGCTCCAGCAGCCTCAGTTAAACTCTGCGGCTGAACTCAGACCCCCACGCCGGTCACCGCCCGTACTCGTGCCAGACATCGTATTCCTCCGGCTCTCTGCTGCGCTTTCGCACCCTCCTCTCGATGCTCCAGGCCATCGACCGCACCACAGTGCCTATGCTGCGTCTACCCGGCACAGGTGTAACCCTGCCCCTCCTTATCGCCTCGAGTATGGCATGGGCGTTTGGACTATCGGCTTCGACGATGTTCGAGGCCACACCCAGCTCCTCGAGGAGGTGTGCGTCGCTACCAGCCACGCCCGGCAGGCCAAGGAGCTTTGCAGCATATTGCGCCTTCTTGTTGGCCGACTGAGGGCTCCTGGCGTTGTACACCTCAACGGCATCCCAGGGATGTCTGTAGACCCCCTCCCCTACACCCTTCCTAACCAAGTCAAAAGGGTGCGCCGGGATAGCCAAGCAGCCGTGTCCGTGGGCCACCTCTATGAGCTCAGGTAATGATGCCGGCACCCTCTTGGGGACCTTGTCGGGGCAGAGAACCAGGACATCGCCCCGGTCAGTGCGCACCTCATTGCCGACAATGACTACCAGGTCTAGCTGCATTGAATCAGCTGCTAACCTAGCTCTGAGCCCACCCTCGAAAGTGTCGTGGTCGGTTATGGCTACGAAGTCCAGCCCCCGCTCCACAGCTTCCAGTACAACCTCCGCCGGACTAGCCTTGCCGTCGCTGGCCGTTGTATGCACGTGGATGTCGCCCCTCAGCTTCATGGGTTCACCTCTTTACATTGGATTTTTAGCGATGACGGTTCGAGAGCCCTTCACAATGCAAAGTTTTAGGACAAAGCTCGTAGAGAACCCCCCAATCAGAACCATCCGGTGGAAATGTGCACATAAAATGTACATAAGCTTGTTGCTAGGCAGCTTAGCATCGTGTAGATGTTCACTAGGCTAGGCTTTCTCTGAGAAAAACCTCTGGTAGACTTTGGTACGGCGTTCTCTGGTCTCTGGGTAGAGGTATGGTAGTGCGGATGTGCAACCACCGAGACCGGCTGCTACTCCTGTGTCCTAGCGTAGGGGCAGAGCTTTCTGTAGACGCAGTACCTGCACTCCCACTGGTATCTGGGGCGCACTTCGTCGTAGACGGTCTGGCGAACCAGCTCCTCTACGTCCACGTCTGCTGGCTCTACCTCATACTCCGCGATTCTGGATGGCGAGACGTAAAGAAGAAGGCCACGCTTTACGCTAAGCAGGTTCATGTAGATCCTCAACTGCAATATGTGGTGTTCTAGGGGGTACTCGTGACGTGTGAGGTCTCTAACGGTCTTCACCTCGACGACCTCCTCGGCCTGGTCACCACTCGGTGCGAACCTTACCAGGTCGATCCTGCCCTTGAGCTTATACTTCTCCCCACCAACATCGACCTCCTTTTCGACGGAGACCTCCGCTCTCCATCGCCCCATCTCCACCATTAGGGACTGGATCCCGCGGTGAACGAGATCGCCCAGGAGCATGTAGGGCTCGAATTGAAAGCTTAAGAGTGGGTAGGCGAGCCTCATCACCCTCTTGTGGCTGCACGAGACCAGGTCAGTGACATACACTGTCCTGGGATCGGCCAGTTCTCGCAGACGTTCGCTGAACTCCTTCTGCTTGAACCTGTACAGCTCCGCCAGGACGCCGCCGCCCGTATCCAAGGCTCGCACCGCGGAGACTTACTTGAGAGGGGGGCTACACCTTCTCGAGGAGAAGCGCCAGCCTTCTAAAGTCCTGCACTCTCTTCCTAAGCCGCCTCAACCACGCTGCCAGGTTGTAGCATCCTTCGCCGCGCTCCACAAGCTCCTTATCTCTAAGTTTGCGGAGCACCTGGACGGGTTTAGAGATACCGTAAAGCTGGAGCAGATCCCTTTCAGCGATGATCTCCCCCACGGAGACGTTCTCCCAAATGTACTCGAAGGCCTTAAGCTCCTCCGTGCTGAGGCTAGATATCACCTTCCTTAACCGCTTCAGCGCTTGTACCTCCTCCACGCCAAGCCTCTCCAAGGCCTCTCCCACGGTACTGGTTTATCAAAAGGACAAGCGCGTGCCTTAGGGCCTCGCTCCTGTTTCTAAACAGACCCTCTCTGACCAGCTCGTCCAACCTTTCAACGAGCTGCGCGGGAACCTTGAACGATAGTATCACCGTGTCGCTCATAGGCTCTTCCCGCACGGCTGCTTTTAAGCCTCTAGCAGCGGGAATTAAGGCCTTTGGAACATCAGGTGCGCTCAGGCAAAGGTGCAGAGTGTTGATAGTGAGGGCTAGCAGCTGCCCAAGTGACGACGAGGTGTACCCCCTCCTCCGCAGCTACGTTGCCGAGTGGTTCCGGAGGAGGTACGGCTCGTTCACTCTGCCACAGCGCTGCGCGATACCGCTGATAAAGCAGGGCCACAACGTCCTGGTCTCCTCGCCCACAGGTACAGGGAAGACGCTGGCAGTCTTCCTGGGGATTATAGACGAGCTGTTCAAGGCGGCAGAGAAGGGGGCCCTAGAGGACAAGATCTACGCGATATACGTATCCCCGCTGCGCGCCCTAAATAACGACATGAGGAGAAACCTTCTCGAGCCCCTCAAAGGGATAAGGGACGTTGCCACCGAAATGGGCATCGAGCTGCCTGAGCTCCGCGTGGCCGTTAGGACGAGCGACACGCCGCCCTCGGAGAAGCAGAAGATGGTGAGAATGCCGCCGCATATACTGATAACCACTCCAGAGTCCCTGGCAATAGCCCTCTCGTCGCCGAAGTTCAGCGAGAAGCTCAAAGCTGCGCGGTGGATGATAGTGGACGAGATACACGAGCTTGCATCCAGCAAGCGGGGAGCACACCTCACCCTATCTATAGAGAGGCTGGAGTACGCTGCAGGCAGACCGCTTCAGAGAATAGGCCTCTCCGCAACCATAGCTCCTCTGGAGGAGGTTGCAAAGTTCCTAGTAGGCATGAACGACGATGGAGAGCCGCGCAGCTGCATCATAGTCGACGCACGCTTCGCGAAGCCGCTCGACATAAGGGTCTTGTGCCCCGTGAAAGACATCGTGAACACGCCAGCTGAGGAGGTCAACGAGGGGATATACAAGCTGCTGGCAGAGTTGGTAAAAAGCCACAGGACCACGCTGATATTCACCAACACCAGAAGCGCTACCGAGAGGGTCGTGTACAAGCTGAAGAGGATTCTGAAGAAGAGCGGGGTTGCAGACCTAGACGAGGTTGAAGCCCACCACAGCAGCCTCAGCAGGAGCATTAGGCTCGACGTTGAAGAGAAGCTCAAAAAGGGCCTCCTAAAGGCGGTTGTATCCTCGACTAGCCTCGAGCTAGGCATAGACATAGGCTACATAGACCTCGTTGTTCTCCTCAGCAGCCCGAAGAGCGTGTCCCGTCTCCTGCAGCGCATAGGCCGTGCGGGCCACCACATAAGGGAGGTCAGCAAGGGGAGGATAATAGTCGTCGATAGGGACGACCTGGTAGAGTGTACCGTTCTGGCTAAAGCTGCGCTTGATAGGAAGATAGATCGGGTTCACATACCCAGGAACCCGCTAGATGTGCTCGCGCAGCACCTGGTCGGAATGGCTATTGAGAGGAAGTGGAGGGTTGACGAAGCTTACCGGCTCGTGAAAAGGAGCTACAACTTCCACACGCTGACCCGCGAGGACTTCATGTCCGTGCTGAAGTTCCTAGCTGGGAGGTATGGGCTTGAAGAGTACAAGGTGTACTCCAAGATATGGCTCGACGAGGCTGAGGGCGTCTTTGGAAGGAAGCGTGGGGCGAGGATGATATACTACTTGAACAGCGGGACGATACCCGACGAGGCCAAGGTCAGAGTGTTCACTGTGGACGGCAAGTATGTCGGGGACCTAGAGGAGCCATTCGTCCAAATACTTGCGCCTGGGGACATATTTGTCCTCGGCGGCAGAACCTTCGAGTTCGTGCGATCCGATGGGATGAAGGTTATCGTTAGGAAAGCAGAAGGGCAAAGGCCCACCGTCCCCAGCTGGTACTCGGAGATGCTGCCGCTGGCATTCGACTCAGCGCTCCTAGTTGGAGCGTTCAGAAGGTGGGTTGCAGACATGATAAGACGGGGGATCCCCAGGGACGATGCCATTAGAGCGATAGCTGAACACTACAACCTAGATTTGGACGCTGCCGCCAACATCTACAACTACGTGTACGAGCAGTACATGTTCACGGACGGGCTTATCCCCAGCGACAAGCTCGTCGTGATAGAGATCTACAGAGACGTTGGCGAGGGCACCGTATCTTACATATACCACGCGCTGTTCGGCAGGAGGGTGAACGACGCTCTGTCTAGGGCGTACGCCAGCCTCCTATCTGCAGCCGCCCACACGAACGTAAGGGTGACCGTAACCGACAATGCGTTCATGCTGACGCTTCCGGAGCGCAAGATGCTCCCTGCATCAGAGGTACTTGAGATAACGCTGTCGCTGAAGCCTGAGAATCTAAGACCGATACTCGAAAGGACGCTGCGCGGGACGGAGCTTCTGAAGAGGAGGTTCCGCCACTGTGCTGAGAGGAGCTTCATGATACTTAGGAGGTACAGGGGTAGGGAGAAGGACCCGCACACTCTGCAGCTCAATGCCCAAGCGCTTCTAGACGTTGTGGAGAAGATCCCGGGCTTCCCTGTCCTCAAGGAGACCTACCGTGAGATACTTGAAGACTACATGGATGTGGAGAACGCCTCTAAGGTCCTTCACTGGATCCAGACTGGAGAGGTAGCTGTGGAGGTCTTCGGGCCCACCGAGGTTCCAAGCCCGTTCGCCCACCACGTGGTCGTGAGGGGCTACAGCGACATCGTGCTAATGGAGGATAGGAAGAAGATGCTCATAGAGCTGCACCGCAGGGTGCTCGAAGAGCTTCAGCGGAGGAGGAAAGAGCTCCGAGAGGCCTACCTGCCCAAGGAGGCGTACGCTGAGGGCCCGTGAACCTCTCCGCCCTTCGGCGCAGCGCTACGAAGCTAGCTGCTCAGCGAAGGACCACCTCTTCACACGGTCTGACGGGTCCCGGGGTATTTCATCACTGCAGTTGCGAGGAAGTCCAGGGGAGAATCTGCGGGCTGTATTTTTAAAGCCTTGACTGCTAAGTATGCGCAGTACGCGGGATTCGATGCCTTTCAGCCTTCCTCCCTACTCTACCATAGCAACGATAGACGATCTCGATGAAAAAGTCGGGCTCAAGAACTCTAAGGTCCTACTGCGTGTGGACATTAATAGTCCTGTGGATCCTGCGACGGGTGCAATACTCGACGACACCAGGATAAGAAGGCACTCAAAAACCGTACGCGAGCTCGCAGAGCGCGGAGCAGCCGTTGTCGTGCTTTCGCACCAGGGCAGGCCGGGAGATCCGGACTTTGTGAGCTTGAAGGCCCACAGAGAGGTTCTTGAGAAGCACGTAGGTCTTCCCGTGGATTTCGTGGAGGATGTCATAGGCCCGACTGCACGTAAGAGGATACGCGAGCTAAAGCCCGGCGAGGTGCTGCTCCTCGACAACACGAGGCTCGTTTCTGAGGAGATCATCGAGGCGACGCCAGAGAAGCACGCCTCGAGCATCTTCGTCTCAAGGCTAGCGAGCCTCGTTAACTGCTACGTTAACGATGCATTTGCAACTGCCCACAGGAGCCAGCCAAGTATAGTCGGCTTCCCCATGGTGCTTCCCTCTGCAGCTGGCCGCGTTATGGAGGAGGAGTTGAAGGCCTTAGCCAAGGTCTTCGCTGAGGGAGAGGAAGCGAGGCCTAGAGTGTTCGTGCTAGGTGGGGGCAAGGTTCACGACACACTTAGGATACTCGAAAACGTGCTGAGGAACAAGGCTGCCGACAGAATCCTCACTGGCGGGCTGGTCGCTGAGCTCTTCATGGTGGCTAAGGGCATCAACCTAGGAGATAAGAACATGAGTTTCCTTGAGGAGAAGGGGTTGCTTGCCCTTGTGCCGCGTGCACGTAGGCTGCTCCTCAGGGGTCTCCCCGTGGAGACACCCATAGACTTTGTCACGGAAGTTGAAGGAGCTGTACGGATCGAGCCCGCGTCAAACGTTGAAGGCCTCATCAGAGACATTGGGCCCGAGACAGTGAAGGTGTACACAGAAATAGTGAGGGAAGCCAGGACGGTTGTTCTGAGGGGCCCGCTGGGTGTTATAGAGGATCCAAGGTTCCGCATCGGCAGCATGGAGGTTATGAAGGCAGCAGCATCGGGAGACGCTTTCGTGATAGTGGGGGGAGGCCACATGAACCTTATAGCTTCGGAGCTGGGGCTCACCGAGAGCGACAGGGTGCACGTAAGTACGGGTGGAGGGGCACTCCTGCTGCTCTTGGCGGGAGAGGAGCTTCCAGGCATAAAGGCGCTTGCTATTTCTGCCCGCAAGTTCCTCTACAAGGATGTAGAGTGAGCCTCTGCACAGGTGGTAAGGCGTGGCCCGCGTCCGCGTGGGTGTTAACGGGTTTGGGACAATAGGTAAACGCGTAGCCGAAGCCGTAAAGCTCCAGCCCGACATGGACCTCGTTGGGGTTGTTAAGACAAAGCCCGACTTCGGGGCATTCTACGCTGTGAGAGCAGGCATACCGCTATACGTGCCAAGGGATAGGCTGGAATCCTTCGAGAAAGCTGGTGTAAAAGTCTCGGGCACGGTAGAGGATCTCCTAGCAAAAGTCGACGTCATAGTAGACGCCACACCCAACGGCACTGGCGCAAAGTACAAGCCTCTCTACGAGAAGTTCAACGTAAAGATGCTGTTCCAGGGAGGAGAGAAGGCGGACGTTGCCGAGGTCTCCTTCAACACGCTGTGCAACTTCGACCAGGCTCTAGGCAAGAGGTCGATAAGGGTCGTCTCCTGCAACACGACAGCACTATTGCGTGCGATATGCACCATCGGAAGGCACATCCCCGTACGGCGAGTCCGAGCAACTATAGTCAGAAGGGCCGCCGATCCCAAGGAGGTGAAAAAGGGGCCCATAAACAGCATAGTCCCCAACCCCCCCGAAATGCCAAGCCACCACGCCCTAGACGTCAAGACGGTTCTGCCGGACCTCGACATAGTGACCGCAGCTGTAGTTGTACCTACCACGCTGATGCACGTGCACGTCGTCTACGCAGAGCTAGAGAAAGAGGTGAGGAAGGACGATCTAGTGGCAGTGTTCGAGCAGGCACCTAGAATTCTCCTAGCATCTGCCGACACCGGGCTGGCGAGCACAGCCAGCCTTGTAGAGTTCGCCCGGGATCTCGGGAGGAAGAGGAACGACATTCAAGAGCTGATAATTTGGGAGGAGAGCGTGCAAGCATGGGGCAAAGAGGTCGCATGGATGCAAGCCGTCCACCAGGAGTCAATTGTGGTCCCCGAAAACATCGATGCAATACGAGCAGCCCTAGAACTTGCACAGAGCGCAGAGGAGACTATCAAGATAACCGACGAGAGGCTAGGTCTCCTAAGAGGTAGGATACCCTAAGTAAACCCGGCAGGAGGTGACGCGTGCCCCGTGAGCCGCTACATCATAGAGCCGCAGGGATATAGGATAAGCTTCCTGTTTAGAAAGATACTAGTTCCCGTTGACGGGTCGGAGTCCAGCCTACGAGCGCTCGACATGGCCATCGACTTCAGCCAGCGCTACGGATCATCTATTACAGCCTTCTACGCTGTTCCTGAAGGCGCCAGCCCTGACCGCGTCAAAGAAGCCGTGATGGACAGAGCAAGAAGCAAGGGTGTCGACATAAAGTTTAAAGTAAGAACCTATGACCCGCTTAGGAGCAGCACCGCCAGCACAATACTGGAGGAGATAGAGAGGGGAAGCTACGATCTCGTCATACTTGGAGCGCGCGGCAACACCCCGAGCGAGGAGCTAATGCTGGGCAGTACCGCACTGGCCATTGTGATAAACTCGGCAGTATCCGTCATGGTAGTGAGGTAGGCTGCTCGGACAGCTGACGTCGTCAGCTACGAAGTCGCATGCTGTCCTCTACGCGTATTTCTGCCGGTTTGTTTCTCGGAGAGAGGATAAGCACTCTGGCTGCATCGCCAAGGATCTTCGCAAGGCTATCGGCAGCGCGCACAGCCTCCTTTTCACTCCCAAAGAAGCCGTAGACCAGAGGCCCCCAGCTGCTTTGCCCCACGCCTCTTGCACCTAACCTCTTCAAGAGGTGTGCAGCCTCCTCCGACTCTCTGCAGCAAAAAGTGGATCCTTGAGCTGCAGAGAAGTACATCCCTGTGAGCCTCTGAAGCCCTTCGACCCCCCATCCGAAGAGGTCAAGGTCTGAGAAGGCCAAGCCGGGGATTACGCCTCGAAGCAGGTACTCGTAGGCTTTGCAGCAGCTCTCCCTTTCAAGGCCGCGCGGAACTGCCATGAGCCTATCCTCGTCGGCACCTTCACCGATACCTCGCCTACTGGAGGGTATCACAGCAACAAGCCTCCAACGGTGAGGCACTCTCCCGCTGAGCGCTGGTAAAGCCCTTTTTTCTCCGACGCGAACCCCGCTATCGAGCACAAACCCTCCCTTCAGGAAGACCCCTGTGCCGATACCAGAGTAGGGGCCCCTCTTGGCAAGGTTCACTGCATGCTCTAGGCTTCTGCCCGAGGCTACTGCCAAAGCGGCGTAGATGGACAATGTTAGCTGCGTGGTGGACCCTAGCCCCACATGCTCCGGCACGCACTCTTCCAGCTTAAGTGAGAGGTCGAGGTCTAAGTTGAGGTCGCGTAGCGCCTTCTTTGCGATGGCCTCTGCACGGTTGCTTTGGCATCCTACCACCTTCACGCGCCTGCTACCCTGCCTTATGCTAAGGGTCAGCTTGTAGCCGACACCGTCAACTCCTATGCCCACACCGCCAAGCCTTAGGAGGTTGCGGGCGTCACATAAGCCGTAGAAACCCAAATGTATGCGAGCCCCCGTCTGCACGACCACCCTCATTGAGACTGCACCTTCAGCTTAGCCTGTACACGGCTGCTTCCATTGCAAAGGTGCGGGAGGCCCGCTGAGCCAGGTCAATTAGGGCCTCTGCCACTTTCAGCTTAGCAAGCTTCTCAGGCCATGGAGGGACGTCTTCGGTAAGCCATGGCTTAGACCAGGCGCCCGTCTTCTGTACAGTATCCATCCCCACGAGGAGCACCGTGCTGGCGCCACATTTCAGGACGAGGAAGAGGGCCCTATCACCGTCTGTGAAGCCCCCAACGACCTCTGTGAACATGCCCTCGTGAGGACACTGGACCGTTCCAGCTACAGCCTGCAAGCGCGGAACTAGAAACCTTAAAGCGTGGATGTTGTCGCCGTGACCGTGAACCACTACCGCTGAACCCTTGCTGGAGGCCTCCAAGAGCTGCTGCCACGAGCCGTCTAGATCCGTAACGACCACCTGGGGAACAAGCGCGTTGGATAATAAGTATCCGGCTGCACCGTCGGCTGCAACCACGTGGTCACAAGCCTCCACAAGCCTGAGGCTCTTGCTGAGGCTCGAGGATCCTCCAGCAATGCACACGGTACTTCCCGAAAGCTGCCTGCAAAGCTCACGCAAAGGCATATAGCGCCCCTCGATGCTGGCTTCGTATAGCAGGCTGTCCAGCACGCGAGCAGCTCTGCAGTCCTCGTTCAAGCTGTAGCCCATGGTGGCTCTGATGGCGTCGTACACCTCAAGCCAGTACTGCACTGACCTCGGCGAGATCCTCGAGCCAGACTCGTACAACGAGGGCATAGCGACCGCGATCCTGGGAGGGCGCATACTTTCTGTCCCGCTTGGAGTGTACTTCGAGAGAAGCTCTTGTAACCTCTACTCGAGGTTCTTCGAGGGGACCGCACTCTATCGCGCGGCTGACGAGGTCTACGAGCTCTGCGTATCCTTTCCATACGATGCGAGGCTCTTCTTCAGCGTGCTCTCCGGCAACCCCCAGAGCTACAGCGCACCAACAGCCATTCACACGCCCTGCCTCAAGGTGGAGGGAGGCGTGCAGCTGGAGCTTGCCGTCTTGAGGAGGGTTAAGGAGCATGACCACCTGCGTGTGCTCCTTGCTCCGCTTCACGCAAGGCGTGTCGGATACGGCAGGAGGGCGTATGCCAGGTGGGTGGGATGCTCCATCGAGCTGCTCGTTGCCTATTCGCGCATCAAGTTCTGGTCGGCAAGGAGGCCTCCTCCTTGCAGGCTGCTACAAGAGCTGCTGAGGGTTGTACGCTCCTCGCTTAGCTGTGTGGAGCGCTCCACGGGGGACCCCACCATCATCAAAGAGGCGAGGAAGTTCGCCGAGCGTTCTACCGTCTACTTCCTCCTATCCGGGTGCGCGCCTCCCTAGCCGTCGTCCCCGCTCCTCCTGAGGTAAAGGGGAGGCACTATAGCCTCAGGCAGGGCTACGCTCGTACGCGCCAACGGCACTCCGACCGGCGAGGTCTCGTTGATTCCGTAGTAGTGGTTAAGCATCTTGCGAACAATGTCCTTGAGAACCACCATTACCGTGTGCTGCTTGATTCCGAGCTGCTCCGCAACGTGTGCCCAGCTATTGCCCTGGAGGACCTTTGATATGAGTATGTACTCCTCACGCTTGGATAGGGTGAGCCCTCGTGTACGCGGGTAAACCGTCCAGTAGAAGCGCGCCAGCTCGCGTATAGCATCTGCAGCAGCCTCGTAGGTCATTGGACCATAAGCGTATATCCACAGCCTATCGAGCTGAACGTCTGTGAGGTGAGGGTAGCGGCTCTCGTCTATTGGTGCCCCGTTCTTGAGTATCTGAGCGGCTACCTCAACCTCAAGATCGTTGTAGGGATCCGGAAGGCTCTCAAGCAGCTTCCTCTTGAACTCTCTGTTAGCTATTGTAACGATCTTCTCTGCTTCAGGTGTTATGGGCCTTAGCACCAGTATCGTGTACTCGCCGCTCACGGGGTTACGGTCAGGTGACATGTGGACCGGCAAGAAGCCATTCTTAAGCCAGAAGTTCAGGAGCTGCTCATTTACCCCAAAGCCGCTGCCGACCCAGTCTAGTCCAATTTGAGTAGCCTCCTCCACAACTTTGCTCAGCGCGTAGGAGCCTATTCCCCTGCCTTGAACTTGAGGGTGCGTAGCAATGCGGACTATCCTCCATCCGCGCATACGTCCAAAGTCTCTTATCCTCACGTGCTTGAGCACGCGGTCCGGTATTATGTTTCCGGCTATGCGCCCTCCACGTAGCAGATCTTCAACAATGTCTTCATCAAGGCCTCCCTCGTTCGCAATCTGCAGGGCGCAGACAATCTTACCGCTGCTGGTAGCTACGGCGCGAACAACGTGGTGAGGGGCATCAGCTATCATGCCGAGGTCATCGGGCTCGTTTCTATAGTGAGCCAGCACGTAAATGCCAAATAGTTCTCTAAGCTTTCTTTCACCGCTCCTGCTGAAGAGCTCTTCAGGATTTAGCTTCAGATACGTGAGCCTACCCTCCTCTATGTCCTTCAGATCCCTCTCGTCGAGTTCAGCTGGCTCTGCATCAAGCATAAGCGCATCGAACAACCACCTTTCTATGGGGTCATCCCTTGCGTAGCGAATGGGTTCATGCATCTCTATCGTTGTAAGCACCGTATCGGGGTCTCTCTGGAGAACAGGGAGGAAGCGCACCGAGAAGCCCCTGCCAGCACCCTCGTAGCCGTGGATCGTTGTTGAGAACACAATGCGTCTGTGCTTCCTCCAGATCTTGTGGAGGAGAGGCACGTGTATGCCAGCCGCCTCGTCAACTATGACAATGTCCGCTTTGAGGCGGGGAACGTGCATGGGTTCCCAGTACTCTATCCTGAAGCCGCGCCCATGGATCTCAAGGACGCTGCCTCTCCTCTTAACGACGTCTACATTCAGCTTGAGCTTCTTTGCAGCCTCTAGAGCTAGCGTGAAGAAGGACTGGACGTTATTTAAGCTTGGGGCTGTGACGACTATGCGCGTGGAGGGCTTCTTCTCGCGAAGGGCAAGCGCGAGCCCTATGGAGCCTATGCCGACGGCACCAGACTTTCCCCGCCCCCGGTCAGACGTTATAAGGAGAACGCGCTTGCGCCTCTTCTTTGGTGGCTCTATTAGGGCTTCAAGCTCCCTTAGAACGTTCACCTGGTCCTGCGTCAACGCCAGCTCGTACAGCTCGCGCGGAAACGCCGTTTTGTCGGGTATCTCGATCTTCCTCTCGCCATGGACCTTGGCCGAGGGCTCCACGCCGTTAAGTATCTCGCCCGTGTCGGCGTTGTAAATGTAGATGCCCTTATGCTCAAGGAGCTTCCTCTTAAACCACGATATAAACACGTGGCGAGGCTGGTCGTAGCCGGGAACTAAGAGGTTCTGCTTGAACAACGTTAGGGCGCTGTCCCACTCATCCCATCTAGGCACCGTTAGGATTACAAGCCCTCCCCCTCCCACAACGCCTACAAGCCTTCCCACGTCGTTTGGCTTAAGGTCGTTTACAAGGTCAAGGACGAGGAAGTTGAACGTCGTGCCTAGGTAGCGCTCGCTCTCCTCGTATCTCGCTATCGTAAGGTCCGTTATGGAGGCGCGGGATCTGACAGCCCTCTTGACTATTTCCTTTCGGAGCTTCGCATCGACAAACTCGTCGTGAAATACGTAGAGGCCTCTGAGCTCCTCGGCAGGCCTCCGCTTCCTGTACACACGCTCATAGTATAGAATGATCCTAGCCACGGCCGCTGCAACTTGAACGGGGTCGCTGCCCGAGATCACAACCATCCTTCTGTGGTTGCTCGCTAGAGCGTTGGCTATTGAGCGTCCTAGCTTCCTTACAAGGGCTGTTATCCTCGGAGGTAGGTGCTCCTTCAGATTGTCCACTATCCTCTGGGAGTACTCCTCCATCTCCTTTTTCGAGCTAAAGGCTGGTATGTTGCTGTGCACGGCTTAGCTTCACCTTGTCCGCTGCTGGGAGCCGGCCCTAGCCTACTCCTGCAGTCAGCTACGCATAGGATTAGTACAAGGAATCCCGTATTCAACCTTTGTCTCGGAATCCTTAGCTGCTATGTGGAAAAGAGCTCAGCAAGCGACTCCAGCTTTCTGAGCTCCTCCAGCCTCACAACCACCTGCTTCCTAAGCTCCAGGTCCCTTACCGTGACCTTGCGCTCGGAGAGCTCTTTCTTTCCTACGATCACGGCATAGCGGTATCCCTGCTTAGCGAGCCGGGGCAGGAGCTTAGTCAGCCTGCCTCCGAGGAACAGCGACACTGAAACGCTGGGTACGCTCTCCACGATCTCGTCTTGGAGCCTTGCAAGTTCGCTCACACCAACATCCTCCAGCGAGACGAGGGCCACTCTCACTCTTTCCCTAAACCACCTGCCCCTATCCGCGCCTAGGTGGTGCAGCGCTGCAAGGGTTCTGTCAAGGCCTATTGCGAACCCTGTGCCGGGCACCCTCTCGCCACCGTAGATCTCAACAAGAGCGTCGTACCTTCCGCCGCCAGCGATGCTGACTGGAAAACCTGGCACAGTCACCTCAAATATAATGCCCGTGTAGTATGCCAGGCCTCGTGCAAAGCTTACGTCAACCTCAAGGTTCAGAGATGGCATGTAGCTCCTTAAGCCGTTAACTATGTAGAGGAGCTCCTCCACTGGACGCTCGTCCCCAGCAAGCTCGGCAATGCTCCTGGCCGACTCTAGAGGATCGTCACTACTTTGCCAGATACGCTCAAGCTCTGAAGCTAAGTCCTCCAGCTTCATGGACCTTATAAGAGAGGCAGCCTCGCTGTACATCTTCTTGTCCATTAGGTGGAGTATTCTATCTTGTATCTCCTCGTCTAAGCCGTACCTGGAAAACAGCGTTCTGTAAAGGCGCGTAGACCCTAACTTCAGCGTGACCCTATCGATTATCCCCAGCTTTCTGTAGAAGTCGACCAGCACCTTGACTACCTCGAAGTCTGACCACGGTTCCTCCGTTCCAAAGTGCTCAAGGCCTCCCTGCCAGAACTCGCGGAATCGTGCAAACTGGGGCTCCTCGTACCTAAAACAATTAACAACGTAGTAGACCCTTACCGGTTTAGGCCACGCCCTTAGATACCTTAGGTATATCCTCGCCATGCTCGCAGTAGCTTCTGGCCTTAGGGCGACCTCTCTACCCCCCTTGTCTTTAAAGACGTACATTGACCTACGTATCTCCTCTCCCGACTTTGCGGCAAACAGCTCAAAGCGCTCAAGTGTCGGCGGCTTCACCTCAAAGTAGCCATGAGCCTCCGCCACTTCCCTGAAGATGTCAATGAGCCTGCTGAGCTCTTCAGATTCGGGTGGAAGTATATCACGGAACCCGCGCAGGGGGTTTAGGTCCACTCTTACTGTACGTGTACGCGACACCCTCCGTCTACCTCTCACTCCTCTGTACCGGTTCGAGCCGGAACCGGGAAACCTCGTAGTATGTGACATCCCCGTATCTATCGACTATGGCCACTACCGGTATCCACTTATTCTTTTGCGCTTCTTCGGTGAACGCGTCTAACAGGTCGATTTTTATTGGGCGACCTTCCTCAAGGGCGAGTATGTAGAACGTGTAGCGTTTGTCGGTCTTCCTCCTCTTGACGAGGAGAGTGTAACGCCGTGGACCGGCCACGGCCACACGACCCCGCCTCCTAAGGTCGAGGTACACCTCGAACACAGACCACAGATGAGGGTCGACCTTAGACACGATCGATGCAAACCTGACGAAGTCTAGCTCGTTACCCTCCTCGTCAAATACACTGAAGCTGTCTTGATGCTTATAGAGAAGGTAAAGGGCCTCCACCGGTGATAGTCGCTGTACCGTATCAGCTCCGAGGAGGTGGCCTACTACCTCCGAGCCCTCTCTCACCTCTACCGCCAGCTCTCCGCCTCCCGCTAGTTCGCTCAAGCGCACGATAGCCCTCGCTACTTTCGGCTCCCCCAAACGTCCGACCCCGAGGCTCTTTCCTCGCTGATCTTTTATATCGCGATCGAGACCGCAGGCATAAAAGTAGATGGGGTGGTTCCGGTGGGCCTTCGGGAGCTCTTAGACAAGCTCACAATCAGGCCTATAGAATGGGTAGAAGACAGCACAGGCCCTATGCTTAGGTGGCTCGATACTCGGATGTTACCGTGGGAGGAAGTTTACAGGACGACTAGAGAGTACAAGCGCGTAGCCGAGGCTATAAAGAGCATGGAGATTAGGGGAGCGCCCGCCATCGGGGTTGCCGCTGCCTATGGCATGGCTCTAGCCGCTTACTATGCCGATGCGAGAAGCACCGAGGAGCTTATAAAGCACTTAGGCGAGGCAAGGAAAGTACTTGCATCAACCAGGCCTACGGCCTTCAACCTCTTCTGGGCACTCGACCGCGTGTACAAGAGGGCTTTGAAGGCCTACGAAGATGGAGGCTCAAGAGACGACGTTGTAGAAGCTGTAATCGCAGAGGCGCAGCTGATACACGAGGAAGATCTTAGAGCCAACATGGAGCTGAGCAGGATAGGGGCACGCCTCATAGAGGATGGGGACACAATCTTAACCCACTGCAACACGGGGGCTTTCGCCACCTCAGGGTACGGAACTGCCCTTGGAGTTATACGCGCAGCCGTGGAGCAGGGTAAGAGGGTCAGGGTTATCGCCACCGAGACAAGGCCGGTGCTTCAGGGTGCCCGGCTGACAGTTTGGGAGCTAGTAAAGGAGGGCATAGATGTCATCTTGGTGACAGACAGCATGGTTGGCTACATAATGCACCGTGGACTTGTGGACAAGGTGATAGTCGGCGCGGACAGGATAACGGCCGACGGCTACGTTGCAAACAAGATAGGGACGTACTCCATAGCTGTGCTCGCCGACAAGCACAGCGTACCATTCTACGTCGCTGCACCAACCTCAACCTTCGACCTAACCATGGAGGGGCCATCCATACCGATAGAGGAGCGCGACCCTGACGAGGTTCGCACGGTTCTAGGCAAGCTTAGGATCACCGTCCCTGAGGTGCCTGTTCTGAACCCCTCGTTTGACATAACGCCGCCAGAGCTCGTGACAGCTATAATAACTGAGAAAGGTATAGCCACACAACCCTACAAAGAGTCCATACCTAGGCTCGTCGGAGAGCAGCAGTCGCAGAAGCCAGGATAGCACCTCGCCGATCCAGCCTGCCACAAGCGCTCCAGGAGCGGCACGGACTACACAGCCGACAAGGCAAGCCGCAGGAGCACCAGCACCGGCGGAGCAAAATTGACGCTTAGCGTACCTAGCGTGGAGAACGACACGTAGTAGCTGGCCACAACGCCGGACACCAGGATAAAGATGTAGGCCAGCCCGCCCGAGATAGCCGGAGCGGCATTCATGGAGAACGTAGGTGCAACCAACCCACCTTGAAGCGGCAACCATAGGGGAGAGTGGAAAATCCCCTCAATGTAGTTTGCAGCTACACCCACTACCGCGTATGCCGCCACTATCACCGAGATCTGGGAGAGGAAGCGGCCAAGCAACCCTTTCACCTCGTCCTTCAACTTATCTACAAGGAAGTGAGACACCATTAGCGCCTTTGTCGCCTCACCACCACTCCTAGAAGCTAGCGAAAGGACGCGCGATAGGAAGACCGCTAGAGAATTGAGGTTTTTACCTAACCTTGGCACCCTTCCCGTTCTATACACATATATCATGCTGGACGCGATCCTTGAGCGCCCCAAGCTGTCAAATACAAGCTCAACAAACGTGCGAGTACCAGCAGCACCTACCATGCTCGCCTCTGTGACAAGCCTTAGCGACGTGCTGAGCTCGTCCAAGCTCCGAGCCGAGCTCAGCATCCTGCGCAGCGCAAAAGCCGATATCAGTGCCGTCACGGCAGAGAAGACGAGCGGTGCTTCCACAAACCCCATCACTAGAAGCGCAAGAGCCGTCGCACTTGACGCGACATGCAGAGCATCTGCAAGGCGCCATCGCCTTGAAACGTAAGCTTCCGGATCCAGGTACATCAGCACGGGCCTTAGGTTGAAGAAGGACGCCAACACAGCCGATGCGGACGTCTGTAGGGTTACGTAGAGGGTGACTGCGGAGTAAGTGCCAGCAACTGAAGAGACAAGAAGCAAAAACATGAAGGCAAGCACCGACGAGGTTATCAGGACCTGCACAAACTCGTTAACAAGTTTAACCCTTCTAGTCACCGCCTCAGAGAAGAGCTTCACGAAGGATCTGGCCAGCTCGTGTATGAGTTCAACAGAGCCTCCCCGGATTATGCTTGAAGCCACATAGGCGAGGAGTACCTCTTTCACCTCCCTAGACTTCACCGAGGCAGCAAGCCTCCTCATAGCTGTGAAATGGCTTCCCACAACTCTGTAAATCTTCTCGTACAGCCCGGCAAGTTTCTTCGACTCCGGAACTAGGTCGCCTATGGGGTCGTGGGCCAGCATTAGGAGAGATTCGTGGAAGGTTCTGTTCACGACGCTGTGGGCCGCAGCATATATTAGAACCAAGGGAAACTCAAAGGTCAGCTTGCTATAGTCCACTTTAGCCTTGAGGGCCAGCACAGCTTCTCCTACCCTCTCCCATCCCTGTTTTTATAGAATTCATTTAATTTTTTAATAAACAAACTAAGATCGGAATCAACAACAGATGCTAGAAACTGCTCACGTTCCTCGAGCTCTCTTTTCAGATCCCTTTCGCTCATACCATATACTTCGGCGATCCTCTTGAGCCTGTAGCTTAGGTGTACGAGCTCCTCAGGCTCGTTTGGGGCGAAACTGTCCGTGTCGGGATTCCATAGGAAGATCTCGCGCAGCGTTATGCTGCTACCGCGTGGAACCACCTCAACGACGCTGGTCACCCGCCTTAAATCGCCGCGGCCCGGAATCCTCATCCTCCTTAGAACGACCACAGCCCAGATCAGCTGTAGGTAGCTGTCGCCAAGACGTATCGGGTCTGCGCGCAGGCGCTGAAGAGCCGACTCGGCACTATCCCCATGGAATGTTGCCAGAGCCCCATGGCCGCTACCAGCTGCCTGAACAAATATCCTCGCCTCCTCGCCCCGCATTTCGCCTATGACGAAGTAGTCGGGCCTTCTCCTCAGCGCGAACTTTGCGAGCTTGTAGAGGTCAACGTCCTCACCCTCGCTGAGGGAGTAGGAGTGTCTAGTGACCAAGCTATCCCAGTTGAGGTGGTGGCTCAAGTTCAACTCCGGGGTGTCCTCTATAGTTACTATCCTCCTGCTGCTGGGCAGCAGCATTAGGAGAGCCTGGAGGAAGGTAGTCTTGCCGGACGCCGTGGGGCCAACGATAAGCATTGTACCGCCATGCTCCTCCAGGAACCATAAGTACGAAAGGAGCAGAGGAGAGGCTGTTCCGCGCTTTATGAGTTCGTGGGGCAAGATAGGGCGAACACGATATTTCCGCACCACAAGCGAGGAACCAAATCTGCTCACTTCGTTCGAGAACGTTGCTGCAATACGATGCCCCTCTGGTGTAAGTGCTTCAAGGTAGGGATGCGCGAGGTTTAGGTCTCTGCCAGCCCGCCTGCTCAAACCTATGACCAAGTCGTCGAGTTCAGCTTCGCTTAAGCTGATGTTTGTCTTGAGCCACCCGACGTCCAGTTCCGTATGGAATACGAGCGCTGGCCTACCTGGACCGTTTACGGCTATCTCCTCGATCCGCTCGTCCATGACAAGGGGGTAGAGGCGCCCATAGCCGCTTAGCCCCTTAGCTACATAATAGCCTAAGCTGATGTAGTTCTCCGATATCACGCTATATGGTATTCCGTATTTCTCCGACAGCTCCTTCAACCCTTCAACGTCTGAGGGCAGCCCTTCCAGCCCTTCAGATACCACTGCCTCTACAAGCCTTGCAGCAATATCCACGAGATCGAGGCCTCCCAACTCTCCGCTATGCCCCAGAAGGGGCTCGTCCACACAGTAAATTGGAGTTCCTCCACTATCGATGCCTATGGTTACTTCTACTAAGCCCAGAACCTCATACTTTGCTAATACATCTTCGAACTCGTACGTGCATTTCACTGGCCGCAGTCTGGCCACTTCACGATAATCACCTGCCTGCACGCGAAACCTGCTAGCTCTAGGAAAAAGGTGAGGGGAGGGGACCAAGGCAGATGACCTCTTTACCGAACCTCGAAGGGACCTAGGCTGAACGTCCTTCCGTTGTTGTCTCTCAGACTGACCGTGACAAGCGACGGTTTACAACTGCCTACTACTATGCTCACAACCTTCTGCTCTCCAGGATTGACGACAACATCATTAACGGGTACCGGCGCCAGAGTGCCATTATCACACAGAACTTCTACCTCGCTTACATTAACAGCTGTAGAGCCAGTATTGTCGACAGTAACGTAAAGTCTGTTAGCTTCTGGAACATACCTCACATTGTAGATAAGCACTGACGGCTTTGCCGTGACACCCTCCACAAAAGTTATGAAGTACTGATAGAGCACCGCACCTGCAGCGATGGTTGCAGCCAGCAGGATAACCGACGACACTATGGGCGAGAGCCCTCTCATGCTCCACCCTCCCTCCAGGATAAGGTACTCTGGGCTCCAGGGTTCGAACATCGTTTCAAAAAGGAAACATACTTAAACAACTGTAACAGTTTCGACTACCTATTTAAGGCTAGGATAGGGCATGTAAGGGTTCGGGGATTCGATGAGCAGCGCGCCGCAGCAGCTAGAGAAGTTTAGAAGCATGACGCCATCGCAGTTCTTCTACGAGTACAGAGAGATAGCGGGCTTTGGGACACCGTCAAGAGCTCTGTACCAGACTGTGAGGGAGCTCGTTGAAAACGCGCTAGACGCTACAGATGTTCACGGCATATTACCAGAAGTGTCTGTTATAATAGAGACTGTTGATGGAGAGGCAAACTTCTACAGGGTTACCGTTGAGGATAACGGAATAGGTATAGATCCTCAACATGTACCATACGCGTTCGGCCAAGTGCTCTACAGCTCTAAGTACAGGCTAAGGCAGGCGCGAGGACGGTTTGGCCTAGGAGCCAAGATGGCGATACTCTACGGTCAGATAAAAACAGGCTATCCCGTTGAGGTTTACACGTCGCCGAAGGGATCCTCAAAAATATACTACTTCAAGCTAAAGATCGACATTCAGAGAAACAGACCAATAGTCCTCGCAAAGGGAGAGGCCCCGAACCCCAATGGTTGGCATGGCACCCGCGTCTCGCTCGTGGTTGAAGGGGACTGGGGGCGCGCAAGGCAGAAGATCCACGAGTACATTAGAAGGACAGCCATAGCTGCACCGTACGCTAACATAACCTTCGTAGACCCAGATGGCAACATTATAGTGTACAAGAGGAGCATAAACAAGATCCCACGTCCTCCAAAGGAGGTGAAGCCGCACCCACATGGTGTTGACATCGAGCTGCTGAGGCAGCTGATCAAGCGGACAAACGCTAGCACGCTGCTCGACTTCCTGGTAGAGGCCTTCCAGGGGGTAGGCAGGAAAAGCGCAGAGAAGTTCCTCAAGTATGCGAGGCTCGACCCATCCACCGATCCAAGAACGCTAAGTGATAGAAGGCTCGAGCGCTTAGCTAGGAAGCTGAGGGAGTTTCCTCACTTTAGGCCTCCAAGCGCTGACGCTCTCTCCCCACTAGGGCCGGAGGTTATTGAGGCTGGACTGAAGAGCGTTCTGAGACCAGAATTCGTAGTGGCTGTCACGCGGAGGCCTCGCGCCTACGAGGGGCACCCGTTCATAATTGAAGTAGGTCTAGCGTATGGAGGAGAGATCCCGCCTTCCAACGAGCCGATACTCCTCCGCTACGCCAACAAGATACCTTTGCTCTATGACGAAAAGTCGGACGTGGCGTGGAAGGTCGTAGACCCGAACAACTTCGACTGGAAGAACTACATGGTAACGTTCCCGGCCCCACTGGCAGTTCTAACGCACATAGCTAGCACTAAAGTTCCGTACAAGGGTGTGGGGAAGGAAAGCGTTGCAGACGTCCCAGAAATAGAGGCAGAGCTGCGGAACGCCCTCAGAGAGGCATGCAGGAGGCTAAGGGAGTACCTCCTGAAGAAGAAACGGGAGGAGGAGGCTGTAAGGCGAGTCATAACTTTTGTGAAGTATACTCCTGAGGTCGCAAAGAGCCTAGCCGTCATACTGGGAGCTAGGGAGGACGAAATACAAGAGCTGTTACTGCAAACAATAAGGAGGAGGCTTAATATAAGCGAAGACAAGTTTTACAAATTGCTACAATCAATTCAGCTCACAGTGGAAGAGTAGGCGCATAGAAAGGGTGCCCTGCTGTGGTAGCGCACGAAGAGTGGATTGATCCGGCAGATCTGAAGGCAAGAGAGAGGGCTGTTACAATATTCCGAGAGAGGTTCAGGGCATTTCTAGATGCCATAAAGAGAGGTGATAACCCCACATTCCTGCTGCCTAAAAGGACGCTTTCAAACACAATATACGATGAGCGTAGGCAGCTCCTCCTATTGGGTCCTGAGAAGCTGAAGCGGGGCTTTCTGGATCTTCACGCCTCAAAGAAGTTCATGCAGACGATGCTCATGGCACGCATAATCTACGAGGCCCTTGCAAGGAACGAGTACCCAACCATACGTGATCTCTACTACAGGGGCAAGCACACGATAGTGTATAGGGATCCCACAGGAAGGAAGCACGAGGAGAACACCTGGGACGAGCAGTACGAGTCAGACTCTGTGATAAGGGACATCGAGGTCTTTACAGGCCTCCTTAGGGAGGAGATGCTCATCCTCAGCAAGGAGAAGGGCAAAGTCGTTGGCAACATGAGGATCCGTAGCGGCAACGATGTTATAGACTTAAGCAAAATGGGCCATGGCGCTTACGCGATAGAGCCCACCCCCGATCTCATCGAGTTTATAGACTACGACGCCGAGTACGTACTCGTGGTCGAGAAGGATGCGGTATTCCAGCAGCTGCACAGGATAGGGTTCTGGAGGAAACATAGAGCGATACTGGTTACCAGTGCAGGCCAACCCGATAGGGCTACAAGACGCTTTATAAGGAGGTTAAATGAGGAGCTCAAGCTTCCGGTGTACATACTTACCGACGCCGACCCCTACGGCTGGTACATATACAGCGTGTTCAAGATAGGCTCCATAACCCTCAGTTACGAGAGCGAGAGGTTGGCAACGCCCGAGGCAAGGTTCATAGGAGTTAGCATGACCGACATCTTCGGTTACGGTAAGAAGAAGCCGTACCTAAGCGAGCAGGAAAGGAAGAGCTACATAATTAAAGCCAAGGATGCCGACATAAAGCGAGCTTATGAGCTTAAAAACTACAGATGGTTCCAGACCAAGAAGTGGCAAACCGAAATAGACATCTTCCTCGACAAGAAGTCAAAGCTGGAGATAGAGGCTCTTACCAGCAAGGGGCTACGCTTCCTTGCCGATAAGTACCTGCCAGAGAAGATAGAAGGTGGAGACTGGATTGCCTAGGGGGTGCCAAGGGTGGCCAGCTGGAAGAGGCTGCTAGAGATAGCCGGAATACGGAGCATCGAAGACCTATCCCGGAGGATTGATCACGCGCTGCTAAAGCCTTGGGTATCGGCTCAAGAGCTTGAAAGATCCGTGGAGGAGCTAGAGCGCCTTAACCTTAGGTGTCTCATCCTCAGCCCCACCCTTATGAGGAGTGCTGCAGGTACGACGAAAGGCTGCCTTGGAGCCGTGGTGGGCTTTCCCTTCGGCTACAGCACCATTGAAGCTAAGGTAAAGGAGCTGGAAGACGTGATAGGATTCGGGGCAAACGAGGTAGACATAGTGTCTAACGTTCAGCTATACCTTCTTGGCAACAGGGAGGAGTACCTAAACGAGGTGCGCTCGCTAGCATCAATATGTGGCGAAGTAGGCATCAAGTGCAAGATAATAATTGAAGCACCAGCTTTAGCTTCAGATCAGCTCGAAGATGTTACGAGACTAGTAGGATCCGTGACACCCCCTGTAAGCTTCATAAAGACCAGTACAGGCTACGGTCCAAGGCCGACGCATCCGGAGGATGTTGTGGCAATTGACAGGACACTTAGAGAGCTTGGTGTGAGGGACAAGGTGGGGGTTAAGGCAGCAGGTGGAATTCGTACAGCAATTCAGGCAGTAACAATGGTTGCTTCGGGCGCCGACGTGATTGGGACGAGCACACCTCGACACATACTGGAGCAATTAGATATGTTGATCAAACAGCTGTAATGAGTTCACGGAACTGCTAAATCTACACGCTGCACAAGTATAGGGTATAGGCTGGAGCTCCGTGCTACGTGATGAAACGACGGTCTTCGGATCCTATCCCACGGGGAGATGAAGCGAATTCTCCTTGCTGAAGCAAAGTAGGTGGGAACAGTGAATCTAAGCAGTGACGGTAAACACAAAACCAAGACGAAGTTCCTAGGTAGGCACCTAATGGTTAAAGGGAGCTTCGTTGACAAGATACTGTCTGGCCGTAAACGTACAACAATAAGGCTAGGGCGCTACCGAACAAAATACAGCGAGATAATAATCCATGGTGGAGGAAGGCCTATCGCGAAGGCACGAATAGTTAATGTGGTCTACAAAAAGGTAGCCGACCTCAACGACGAGGATGCCAAGAAGGACGGCTTCAACAGTGTCTCGGAGTTGCTCTGGGAGCTCAAGAGGGTCTACGGAAAGGTGAGCCCAGAGGACGACGTCACTATAATAGAGTTCGAAGTTGTCCAGGACCTTTCGAAGTTGGAGCCCACCCACCCTTACCTTGGATTACGGCCAGAGGACGTGGCACGGCTCGCCCTCCGATACCTCTCTGAGATGCTTAATGAAGAGGAGAGGAAGGTTTTGAGAGAGCTTACAGTAAGTCGCAGCATAAGGATGGCAGCAATCCGGCTGTACGGAAGCCTAGACATGAGGTGGAAGGTGAGAAAAGTTCTTAGAAGAGCGTTGGAGATGCTTGTCAGACAAGGCTACATAAAGACGGGGCAACGAGCTAAGAGGGGCGACCAATGACTAAATGGATACTTCAGTGTAGTGGGTGTGGCGCCAGCTGGGAGCTGGAAGTAAGCTTTGACCTACTCAAGCTCAAAAGCGGAAGGCTGTACCACTTTTGCCCCCACTGCAGAAGGAACACTTTTCACATCGTCATTAGCAGGATGGAGTCCGAGTAAAAAGCCGCTTGCGTGTGAGAATCCATATGGCCTTCTCGACCCTTAACAATAGTTAACATTTAGTAGTATATTAGTATATGGGTATATGGGAAGTATGAGAAGATGGAGTGCAGCAATCAAAGGGCAAATTTAGAAGGCCTACCTCTAGATGGCAGAATAGATGATGACAAAAGGGGTTCAGAGTGCATTTCATGAAGATACCTGTCTCAGCTGACTTAAAGGCAGGGGGTAATCCCCCAACACGAAGACTGCCCTCAGGACATGTTTCCTTGGCAACTTGCTTTCAGCGCTTTGACCCTATATCATTGCACAGAGGCTCATGGTCTAGCGTTCTCATCACGAGGCCGCCAGGAGGCTCTTACTCTCCCAGGTAGAGCTCGCCGGGCTGCAGCACCTGGAAGGGTCTTGTAGAGGAGGCTGCAGATATTATTGCACCAACCTTCACGGGCTCGAACGGGTGTATAGCGCTTAGCGCGAGGCCCTCTGGAAGCTGTACCGAAGGTATATTGAGCGTTACCGTGTAGGGGGCCACACTCGCTCCCGACCCAATAATGCTGTCCGTTATATAGCTGAACGAGGATATTCGTACACCGTCATATACAACTGACCTCTTCACCTCAGTGTAGGCCCCGATATGCGCTCCTTCCATTACAGCTACGTACTCTCTCACAAAGCTGTGAGCACCCACAAATGATCCGGAGGCCAAGTAAACAGGGCCCTTGATTACCGCGTTGTGATCAACTACCACGTTGCCCTCTATGTAAACTGGGGGCTCGAGGGTGGCCCTTTCGCTCACCTTGGCGTTAGATGAGATCTCCACCTTGCTTAGCTTCATGAGCTCCAGCCTGACTGCTATCATAAGGTCCCATGGGGTATCCACATCAACCCAGAACCCTCTCCATGCGCTTGCCACGAGCCTGCCCACCCTGGCAAGCTTGTTGAGAAACTCTGGAAGCGAGGTACCACCTTGACATAGACCTTCGGCAAGCAGCCGCGGGCTCATGACCATCACGCCAGCAAAAACGAAGGGGCCCTCGCCAAGCTTGGCTATTCTTCCCGTCAGAGGATCCTCTATCTTGACCCTCATGAAGCTTGCACGCGAAACCGGGGACAGAGCTACTGCTATAGCGTTCTGCCCCTCTTCAAGTGACCTGCTAATTGCAGAGTCCAGTAGCTGCTCTTCTGCATATATATCTCCATAAACTATGACCACCTGGTCATCTGCACGCAAAGTGCTGACTGCCGAACAAATAGCTCCTTCTACGCCCGGCGCGCGCTGCTCAATGAAGCTGCAGCTCCCAGTACGCCGACAAAATTCGGCAGCTATGGGATGGTCAGAGACGAGGTACAACTTGTCCACGTGCCTCTGGAGACCCCGTACATGCCTTTCTACCAGGAGCTCTTTGACTACCTTTACAAAGGGCCTAGGCGTTTCGGATCCAGTTACATGCCTAAGCTGCTTGGGAGGACCACCTGCAAGTATGATCCCTATCAACGCCGCTTACACCTCACTCTACTGTTACGGTCTTAGCCAGGTTTCGTGGCTTATCGGGATCATAGCCGAGGAGGACGGCAAGCTTGTATGCAAGCAGCTGCAGAGGTGGTATGAGAGCGTAGGGTGCCTGAAGCTCCGTAGCCTCACCCGCATCTATGAAGTAGTCCACTCCCTCAAGGTCCTTGTAAGATGAAGTTCCCACGACCAACGTCAACGCACCACGCGCCTTCATCTCTTTAACGTTGCCCTGTAGCTTCTCAAAAAGCTCGTCCGGCGGAGATCCTATGAATATCACTGGAAATCCACGCTCTACAAGGGCTATTGGTCCGTGCTTGCTCTCGCCTGCCGGATATGCCTCCGCGTGGATGTAGCTAACCTCCTTTACTTTGAGCGCGCCCTCGTAGGCTAGAAGGGCGCCAAGGCCACGACCTAGTATGTACGCATTCTTAGCCTTGCTTAAAGGCCGTGAGACCACATCAATTATCGGCGATGTCTCATCTATGGAGCGTGCTACAATCTTTGGCGCCTCAGATATCTCGGCGAGCAGCGATGAATACTCCTGGCGCGTCAACTTTCCGCGCACGCGACCCGCTGCCAGAGCGATGGACGTTAGCGTAAGAACTTGAGTGAGGTACGTCTTTGTCGCCGCCACGCCTATTTCGGGCCCGGCTCTGGTATAAACCGCTACGTCTGACTCGCGAGGTATGGTGCTTCCTAGAACGTTCGAGACGGCTATCACTGTAGCACCCTCTCGCTTAAATGCTCTAAGCGCCTGAAGGGTGTCTATGGTTTCGCCGCTCTGGCTTATAGCCACCAGCACTGAGTCGGAGAGGTCGCTGCCCTCATAGACGTCGTACTCGCTTGCTATGAATGGGTGTGCGACGATTCCTGCGAGCCGGAGAAGGTAGTAGGCGAATACGAGTCCAGCGTGGTAGCTCGTACCCGCACCGGTTATGAATACCTTGGACGCACGTGCTATGATCTCAGCAGCCTCTTCAAAAGATCTATCTGAGAGCAGCCCCTCGAACGTTTCTCTAAGGGCGCGGGGCTGCTCCATGATTTCCTTCAACATAAAGTGGGGGTAGCCGCCCTTTTCAGCGTCTTCGACACTCCAAGAAACCACCATGACTCTGCTCTTCCAGTCGACCTCCCCTGAGCCCCGTTCAATGTAGACTTTCGCCGGCTCTATGTAGCCAAGCTCCCCGTCTTCAAGCACTATGACCCTTCTTGTGTACGGCAGTATGGATGGTATATCGCTGGACACCATGTTGAACCCAGATCCCAGCCCCACTATGAGCGGGCTGACGTTGCGGGCAAAGTATACGCGGTGGGGCTCCTCCGCCACTATGACGGCTATTGCAAACGCCCCCTCTAAGCGTGATACGGTTCTCCTAAAGGCCTCCCACGGTGTCAGCCCCTGCCTCAAGTAGTCCTCTATCAAGTGCGCTATGACTTCCGTATCAGTGTCGCTTGAGAACGTATGGCCTTTTTCCTCAAGTTCACGCTTAAGCTGCAGGTAGTTCTTGATTATGCCATTATGGACGACTGCCACTTTGCCTTCACAGTCTGTGTGAGGATGAGCATTCCTTTGGCTGGGCTCTCCATGTGTTGCCCACCGCGTGTGAGCTAGGCCAGACCTGCTGCAGTACCCTAGAACGTTGTACTTTTCGACAACGTGGGATATCCTCCCCCTATCCCGGAGTATTATTAGGGATTCACTGTTGCACTCAACGAGAGCGAAGCCAGCACTGTCGTAGCCCCGGTATTCGAGCCTTAGCAGCCCCTCTACTAAGGCGCGTGTAACGTTGGAGTAAAGCTCAGGATCTGCCGAGATTCCGACGATGCCGCACACAATTAACACCTGCCTACCGCCGAGCAGCCGGCTGCTTGATCAAGATGTGCACATGCGGATGTCGCAAAGTCCTATGGTCTCGTAATACTGGCAACTTTGTAAAAGCTTACCGCGTATTTACCTCCCTGGTCTAAACGTGCACCACTCTCATTCGACAGGCTTCTCTAGGTAGACCAAGGTAGGGCGTGCCGATACGCGCTTCGGCAATGTTGACGTAATGATGGGGTATCCCTCCAGCTCCTTCTTGACGGTACTTAGGAGCTCTTGAGGAGTCATAGCTATCCT
This sequence comes from Thermoproteota archaeon, assembly GCA_040514325.1. Lineage (GTDB taxonomy): Archaea > Thermoproteota > Thermoprotei_A > Sulfolobales > Pyrodictiaceae > QNYQ01. Next base: position 32,513 of record JBEVCG010000069.1, read on the forward strand.
ATCGTTCGTTCTACGTATAGTCACGTTGAGTGTCCCTGTCTTGACTTCGCGGTCCCCTATGACCGCTATGTATGGAATCCACTCTTTGCCAGCATCTCTAATCCTTCTCCCGAGGCTTACATCCCTATCGTCGATATCTGCGCGTACATGGTTAGACTCAAGCATCTGCAGAACCTTCTCCGCAAACTCTACTTGCTCTTGCGAGCTGGGGTTCACCGGTATTATTCGCACCTGGATAGGTGCTAGCCACGTCGGTATGTAGGGCGTTTCGCCAGCCTTAAGCATCTTCGCGGCCGAGTCGAAAACCATGTATATGTAGCGTTCAACGGAACCTATTAGCGCTGTGTGTATTATAATGGGGTACTTCTCACTGCCATCCTCGTCAACGTACTTTATCCCAAACCTGCGGGCGTTCCCCACGTCGAACTGGAAGGTAGCTATCTCGCGGGGCCTACCCGAAACATCAACTATATGGTACTCGACGTTGACAACCCAGTAGTAGATGCCAGAGGGGTATATTGCAACAAGAGCTGGGGCGCCATCCCGTCTTATCAGCTCCATAAGTTTGTTTCTGTGCTCTGACCAAAAGTCTTCGGTTACATTGTAGACGGCCCAGTACCTCTGCCCAAGCTTCGAGGCTTCGGAGTGGATGATCTTTTGGAGCTGCTCTGATACCTGCACAGCTTCGTCAAGGTTGCGCACAAGTATATGAAGGTCGGGCATGAAGAACCGGCGTAGTCTGAAGCACAGTGAAACCTCTCCGCTCTGCTCATATCGGTAGCTGTCCGCTATCTCAAACATTCCCATGGGCAGGTCCCTGTAGCTAAGCGTGTAGTCTCTGAGCAGAAGGAACTGCTGATGGCAAGCTGCATACCTCATAACTAACTGTCTACCCTCCATTCCCAGCTCATAGAGGCGGTCGCCAAAGAGGCGGGCGTGCTCATAGACAGGTCCGAAGCTCATGTTGAACATGTTAGTACCACGAACCCTAACGACGCTCAGCGGCAAGCTCCTCGCAAGGAGCCACGCGTATTCAGAAACAGCCTCAACCATAGCCTCCGCGTGAGGGTTGTACCTCATGTGGCCGTGGTCGGAGGCTCCCTCCCACTCAAACCCGAACTTCAGGCACAATCTGTTGACGGGGTTCTCGGTTTCGGGCAGCTCCTTGCCTAGCGCCTCTTTTTCGATTATTATTCTGAACTCCTCGTCGGCTCTTTCCACGTACTCCTCAGGCTTGAAAACCTCCCCCTCCGGAGTCACTACGAAGTACCTCTTCTCCACACGTCTACGTGCAGCCGCCCCTCCCTTGTACGTTCTGGAGAGTTCCGACAGAGGGTGGCCAAGGCAGTGAAGCTCAAACTCCTTATACCAGCCAAAGGGGGCGAAGACAACTTCGTAGCCTGACTTGGTGAGATGCTCCGACGCAAGCTCCCTTATTTTTCCTAGAACGGCTTTTGCTTCAGCTGGCGGTGCAAGATCGCTTGAGAGGTGTGCATACGGGTATAACACTACCGTGGATGCTCTAACCTTCGAGGCAACTTCGCTAATGTCCTTCACCAGAGCATCTGCCACTTCCTCCACAGCGTCGCCGTCCCCACGCTCGACCGAAACAAAGACCACTAGCGCATTCTCTACTTCATATGAGGGCAAGACGCTGCCTTCAAGCTCTTCAGCATCATGGAGAGCCTTCTCCTTTGCTGCGTATCTAAACCTACCAGCATGAATTAAGAGGGCGCGCATTGTGCAGGTCCACCGCTAAGTGTGGGTATACCGAGAGCTAGGCCGAAAGGACGGCTATTAATACCCTCTTCCCATCTGCTGGAGAAGGGGGAAAGAGAATACTTTCGGTCAGGTTAAATACAGTATATAAGGGTGCTACCCGACTGCCCTCCTACTGGGTAGCCGTAGTGTCAGGTCAGAAACAAATACGCTCAATCACAGACCTTCCAGGCGTAGGGCCAGCCACGGCTAACAAGCTGATGGAGGCAGGTTACGGAACCCTGGAAGCCATAGCAGTGGCTACGCCACAGGAGCTCAGCGCCGCCGCTGGCATCCCGATTACAACTGCCCAGAGGATAATAACAGCAGCACGAGAAGCCCTTGATATCAGATTCAAGACTGCACTCGAAGTAAAAAGAGAAAGGCTGCAGACCAGAAAGATAACGACGGGAAGCAGGAACCTAGATGACCTACTTGGAGGAGGCGTAGAGACCAAAACAATAACCGAGTTTTACGGAGAGTTTGGCAGCGGAAAGACCCAGATCTGTCACCAGCTAGCAGTTAACGTGCAGCTTCCTGTAGAGAAGGGAGGGCTAACGCAGGGAAACGAAATCGCGCGCGCTGTCTACATCGATACTGAGGGGACCTTCCGCTGGGAAAGGATAGAGATAATGGCCAAGCGGTGGGGACTTGACCCGGACTCTGTTATGGAAAATATATACTATATTAGAGCCGTTAACAGCGACCATCAAATGGTAATAGTTGACGAACTGTTTAACTTGGTTCCCCAGAAAGGTATCAAGCTCGTAGTCGTTGACTCAGTGACGAGCCACTTTAGGGCAGAGTACCCCGGAAGGGAGAACCTAGCAGCTAGGCAGCAGAAGCTCAATCGCCACCTTCACCAGCTATCTAGGCTAGCCGAAATTTACGACCTAGCCGTGGTGATCACGAACCAAGTCATGGCCAGGCCCGATGTGTTCTACGGCGATCCAACGCAACCGGTAGGGGGCCACGTTCTCTACCACGCACCGGGAGTGCGCGTGCAGCTTCGAAAGAGCAGGGGCAATAAGCGTATAGCAAGAGTTGTAGACGCCCCCCACCTCCCTGAGGGCGAGGCCATCTTCGAGATAACGGAATATGGCATAACTGACCCGCAGGACTAACATTTTACCTTAACTCTACGCACGCTTTACATCCGCGGAGCAAATGTTCGTCGATTACGTAGCGTGAGCCCTTCCAGCGCAACCTAATCTCGCAATCGCCAATCACAAGTTTAATTGCAGGCACCTCATGCTTCAGGTTAGCGAGGATGTCGTAAACCTTCTGGAGTCCGCTCACGGCGACCTCCACCCTATCCCCAGAGCACGCAAAGAATGCGGGAACAAGCCCCGCAGACTTTTCGAAGACAAGCACCTTGTGAACATCATCTCCGCACGCGACGGTGAAGATCGCCTTTCTCACAGTAGCCTTCAGAGATGTCACGCTGCGAACTTTGTAAGGAATTCTAATGATTACGCCTTGCCGGATTACCTTAGCACGTCCTCTTTTGCATGCTGCTGAAAGCATATTTTCCAGCATCCAAATTGCACCCACGGAGCGCTGTTTTGAAGCTGCCCATAGCACTACCAATACTTCTACTGTGGTCTATATACGATATCAAGCAGAGGGAGGTTCCGGGAAAGCTCGGGTATTCCGCAATAGCTGTAGTGCTGGCGTACAGCGTCCTCTACTACCTTATCATGGATCAATCCAAGGACATACCCGTGCTTCCACTGGCTGTTCACGCCGGGGTGAACCTAGCTCTGCTAGCAATGCTGGCTTTAGTTTCTCAGCTTGGTTTACTGGGATGGGGCGACTTTGCAGCATTCCTGATAGTGGCTATCGATGCGCCTAGGCCGCCCTTCTATGGAGTCGCAGTATTTACGCCTCTACTTACCACTCTGTTCTACTTTATTCTGGCTTACATGCTAATCCCCGCTGCACTTTTCGTGGCTAACCTGACAAACTTGGAGGAGGTTAGGAAGCTTCCATCGCTAAGCTACAAGATCCTGTACATGTTCACAGCACGGCCAAAAGCTCTCGTTGAGGTGCTTAGAAATCCCGGGTGGTGGTACCCCCTTAACGTATGTGGAACCTATAGGAAGTTGTTCAACATATACCTGGATCCACTAGATATAGTGGCCGAGCTTAAGGAAGCTCTCAGAAAGGGCTGTCACAAGCCGGACGACAAAATATGGTTCTCCTTTGGCGTTCCGGGAATCCCAATTGTAGCGCTAGCTTACCTCCTAGCCTTGATCCTTGGCGACAGATTGCTGCTGAACCTTATTACCACCTTAGCGAACTAAGGTAGAACCAGGCCATGCATTTGATCAGCACTGGGTGAAAAAGGCTTGCGCGTGCTTTTCGCTCCATGGAGGTACAAGTATGTTACCTCAGCAGCTTCAAAAAACAGCAAGAACCGCTCCTGCGTGTTCTGCGAAGCCCCAGAGAAGGACGAAGAAGAAGCCCTAGTGCTGTACAAGGGCAAGCACGCCTACATAATAATGAACCTCTATCCATACAACACGGGCCACGTTATGATAGTTCCGTACCGCCACGTACCATCCATAGAGGATCTGAACGAGGAAGAGCTGCTTGAAATCTCCATGCTGCTAAAGGCTGTGATTATCGGTGCAAAGAAGGCGCTCAAACCACACGGATTCAACGTGGGAGTGAATATAGGGAAAGCCGCTGGAGCGGGCATAGAGGACCACGTACACGTTCATGTGGTACCAAGGTGGGAAGGAGATACAAACTTCATGCCAGTAGTTGCCGAGACAAAGGTGATTCCCCAGGATCCCAGAGACACCTACAAGCTGCTTAAACCAACTATACTGGAGGCTGTACAGATGTTGTCTCTAGGCGGCAAGAAAGCAGACAGCTAGCCGGAGGTTGTGTTCCATGAGCGGAGAGGAGCTGGAGCTTGTGGAAACGTACGAGGTACTGGGGGAGAGGAGGTTTAGGTTTAGGCTGAAGGGCACCAACGTCTACGTGAACGTAACGGCAAGCAACGAGAAGGAGGCTATCGAGAGAGCACGCGATTACTTAAGGAGGCTTCGGATAAGAGAGATCTTGCGCGAAACTAACGAAAGCCAGCAACCCCAAACAGGTACATAGTACTGCACGCTACGTAAGTTTAAGCCTATATGCGCTTCGCCTTAGCCCTCATCTCAAGCAGCGAGTTGAATTCCTCTATAAGCTGTCTGACTACTCTCTTGTACTCCTTCTCATCTACACGTTCCACCATCAGCTTGAAGAACTTAGCGAGACAGGATTTGCTGTGAAACGAAAGTGAAATGCCAGCTCTCTCCACAACTATTCCCTGACCTTTAGGGAACTTCCTCCCACACACTAAACACACGTACTTCTCACTTTTCATCGCCGCTAGCCTCCCGGAAACACTTACCTCCTTCACGCTCTCACAGTGATTATCCGGTTAAGTATTTATCCAGCATGTTTTCCCGGTACAGCGAGCGCTATCTCCCGCTTCTGGTTTTAGACCTCACGCTATACTAATGGAGAATTAGTGCATGAGTGCGTATGGCGGAAGAACAAAAGTACTACAGCGTAAGCTGAGGATATTATCACCCACAGCTCAGATACTCCGGCCTTCTGGTGCATCACTTCGTTGTCCTTTTGCCTGCACCGCAAAGCGCCAGCGGAATGTTAATTTGGCTGAGTCGGCTACACCTCTACTGATCGAAAGGACGTGACGCACAACACCTATACAGCGTGGGAGCAGGAGGGGAAGGAGACAGGCAATCGGTGTGTAAGATGGCTAAAATCGGGGAGAAGGTAAGAGCTGCCACAAAGCTTCACCCTGCTGTGGCTAGCCTTATTGCCATGAAGGGTTGGGCAAGGCTAACCGACATACAGGAAAGATCAATTGAGCCTATACTCCAAGGCAAGAACACCATAATAGTTGCCCCGACGGGGCACGGGAAAACCGAGGCAGCTCTTCTACCGATCCTCTCCAGGATTGTTGAAACAAATGCGAAACCTATAGCCCTGCTCTACATTACTCCCATGAAAGCACTGATAAACGACATATATGAGCGTGTATCTTGGTGGGCTAAAAGGCTGAACCTCATAGCTGCCAGAAAGCATGGTGATGTACCACAGAGAGAAAGGTCAAGGAGACTGAAGAAGACCCCTCACATAATGATAACAACGCCAGAGAGTCTGGAGATCGACCTTGACTGGGCGCCAAAGTTCAGAAAGAACTATGCTAACGTGCAGTGGGTGGTGGTTGACGAAGTGCACGAGATCGTGTCAACAAAGCGTGGAGTCCAACTAGCTGTGCTCCTCGAGAGACTTAGGAGGATGACAGGCGATTACCAGCTAGTGCTGTTATCAGCCACCGTCGGAAGCCCCAACAAGGTACTAGAGATGTTCCGAGGCAGCTCAAGGAGGGGGAGCTGCGTAGTAGTTTCATCCTCGGCGAAGCCCATTAGGCTGACTATAGACTTTGTTAGAAGCGGGGAGGGCAGCTTCTGGAGAGAAGCCGCCCTAAAAATACTGGAGCATGTTACCCCGCTTACCCTCGTCTTTGTAAACTCGAAGCATGCTGCAGAGATGCTGCACAAGGAAATGGAGAATCTTGGAAAGCATAGCGTGGCTGTTCACCATGCATCCATCTCTGCAAGCGAGAGGGAGTACGTCGAAAGAAAAGCGAAGAGCGGAGAAGTGGATGTGATTATTGCAACAAAAACGTTAGAGCTAGGCATAGATGTGGGCAGCGTAGAGCGTGTCATACTCTTTAGGCCAGCAGGTTCCGTATCTGCTCTGCTACAAAGGGTCGGCCGGAGCAGGCACAAAGCGGAGGCCGAATCCTACGGCGTGATTCTCGCAACAAACGAGCTGGATCTACTCGAGGCCATCGCCGAGGCTCGACTCGCTGTTAAGGGCATCGTAGAGGAGCCCGAGCCGCCTCAAAAACCCCTAGACGTGGCTGCAAGGTCACTACTCGGCATGGCCCTGGCCGGTGAGTATACGGTTGAGGATGCTTACAGTATACTGCGTTCTACTTTCTTTTTCAGAGATCTAACTAGGGAGGAGTACAGCTCTCTTGTAGATTACCTTCAGGCAAACAAGCTACTGAAAGTGAGGGATGACGGGCGGCTCCAGGTAGGCCCCAGGTTCTATGCTATATGGAGGTTTGAGCAGAACGGGGCAGGAGCATGGTGGTCAAGGTCCTTCACCGAGTTCTTTACGCACTTGACAGAACAACCGACCTACACCGTAAGAGACCAGAGCGGAAGACCCGTAGGCGAGCTTGACGCAGAGTTCGTCACAAGGTTAGTGAGAGTAGGAGATGTCATAAGGTTGGGAGGCCGCAGCTGGAAGGTTATTGACATTCAGGAGCACGAGAGGAGGATTCTTGTAGCTGCCGTGGAAAGTGAAGCCTCATCTACACCGTTCTGGAGAGGTAAAGGTCCGGAGATCTCCACACTAGTGGTAAGCGAGATAGGGAAGGTGATACAGGAGCTGGCAAAAGGCAACATTCAGATACCAGACAGTGTAGAGATCTCCACAGAAGCTAAAGAGGAACTCAACAGGATAAAGAGGGACATTTCCAAGTCGAAAGTTCCGCCCCCCTCTACCGAACAGGTCATAGTAGACTATGCAGAGGACGAGCAGGTTTTCCTGTTCATTGGGGGAGAGAGGCTTAGCAGAACCCTTGCATACCTTGTCATGAGCGAGTTGCCCAGAGAGGAAGAGGTGTATGTGCGAATTTCACCCATAGGCTTCTCGGTGCGAACTTCAGAGGATGTAATTAACATATTGCTGTCCCTACGCGGAGACGATCTCCGCGAGAGAGTCCTGGGGGCCGTTGCGAGGTCGCCTTACTTCATCGAGGTTGCTAGTTCTATACAGGTAGCCTTCGGGAAGATTGACAAGCTACTAGAGAGCGACAGCCTCGTTCACCAGGAGGCGCTAAGACAAGCTGCATCCATTTACTTTGATGTGGACAAAGCCGCTAAGCTGATAGAAGGTTTGAGGAGAGGATCCATAGAAATTTTGCCTATTAGAGGCGGTGAACCCACAGCCTACTCGAGAATGGTTCTATCACAGCCCTACGAGAAGCCTTGGATACCCCGCTTAACCACCTTGTTGGTGGAGAATCTGAAGGGTCTTGCCCTAACCGTGGAAGAGATCGCAATAAACCTCGACCTTTCAGAGGACAGAGTCGAGAAGCTCTTACGCACACTGAAGAAGACTCGGGGACGCAACAGAGTCTTCAATTTCATCGATGTTGACACGATGGAGGTGCGTTGGGCCTTGGTAGAGGATGCCGAACAAGTTGCCTCCTTGAGCGAGTTTGCAGCATCCTTTAGGCCGCGTAGGGCCGACGAACTCTACATGATCATTGCCAAAGCGGAGAATGGGGCATCAATCCAGCTTGTAACCAAGGTCTCGAAGCTTCTTGAAAACGGCGACGAGCTACTCCATAAGATACCTTTCGACGAGATAAGCGAGCTCAGAGTCGTGCCTCTGACAAGCTACTTCAGCGCCGAAGCGCCTCGTTACAAGCATATTCCGAAGAGTCTTGTTCCGCTTCTCGTCCTCAACGCCATAGCCTACATACAGAAGATCCAGGCATCGGATCCACTATACTTTTAGGGCATGCACAGTGAGCACAAAAATCTGGCAGTCTCGAGGTCTCAAAGCTACTGGAAGCTGTTCGGCTGGCTGTGAAGAGCGCCACGCAGCTGAGAAGCTGATGATGGTCCGTGTTTCGGAGCCGCCTATCTTAACGTCGCCGACATCGATGATGAGGAGCATAAAGCTTACTGCGCAATAGATGGTGAAGTTATCCCCGGCTGAGGTTGCTGCGCCGTGGCGCTACGGTACTATGGATACGTCATCGTGTCTCTCAGTGTGAGACGTGATAAGTCACTAGCAGCGCTTCTGGCTAAGCTAGCTCCTCTCGAGAGGGTGGAAGTGCTAAACTATGACGAGGAAACACGCAGAGTCCTTGTAAGAGCACCCATTTCAGAGGCATCCTTCGTCGGTATCTTGGCTCGAGAGTTCTCAACTTTTAGCACGATAGAGGTGAAGTACTTCATTAAGGGGCGCAAGCCAGATTACCGTGCTCTTGAACAGCTTGGAGCGCGTTGTAGCCGTGTCGGGCGCAAAACTCTGTTTGTATATAGCTGCGGTAATGCTCTCCTGTATGGAGAGGTTGGAAAGAGAGTTGCAGTAAAATACTGCAAGAGAGCCTTGATAGTGGATCCAAGCGCTGTTCCACCTTCTATCTGCATGTTTCAGGTAGATTCGGGCGAAGCGCCTAATCTGATCGGAAGGCTTGTATCGGAGTCTAGGACATGCGTAGAGGAGTTTACAGAACTCCTTCGCTCAGGGAGGTCAGAGGGAAAAGAAGGCGGAAACAAACGCCTTTAAAAGGCTGTCACGTTCAATGGGTGACGCGGTGAGGCCGAAGTGGCGCTTCCTGCTGGCGCGGGCAACGTTATAGTAGTAGGGAAGAAAGGCATACCAGATTACGTGCTTGCCGCTATCTTGCTGTTTAATGAGGGACACGAGGAGGTTGTGATCAGAGGCCATGGACAGAACATCAACAAAGCCGTTGACATATACAATGCTCTAGCTCAAAGGCTTAAGGACAGCTTAGAGCTTGTCGAGGTCAAGATAGATAGCGTCGAGCGCGGCAAGAAGCTCGTGCCTTTTATCGAGATTAGGGTTAGGCGTAAGATCGTTTGACCACCTGTCCGCAATCTCGCACCAGAACAGCACGTAGCTAGAGGATAGACCCTTCCTGCTCGCCGTACGCGAAGACGTCAACAGCCTTCTTTAGCAGATAGTTCGTTTGCAGGCTGGCGCTTAGCTCCTGGGCAAGCTCGAAGATTAGCTGTACAGGATCGGCTCTCCCCTGTGCAACCATGTCTATCTTGCTTAGAAGGGCTTTCGTCCTGCTTTCGGATACTAGCTGACCAAAATTCGTTGAAAGGTACTCGTATACCCTTAAACCGATTTTAGTAGGTATTAACTTCTTCCTGTACCTGCTCTCTATAACGTATCCGTGGCGCTTTAACGCTTCCATGATCCTTGCGTAGGTGCTAGGCCTTCCTATGCCCCTGTTCTTCATTAGGAGCACCACGTCCCCATGCGTATACAGCGTTATCTTGGAGCCCCGTCTGACCACAACATCTAGGGGGACTATCTTTTCTCCAGGCTTCAGGCTAGAGAGGCCTTTGTAGAGGCGAGGATGCTGATAGACCTGCAGGTAGCCCGGCTCTACGTAATCTGCAACGCCTTCAACTTCAACCTGAATCCCGGTGGTAGGCTCCTCAAGCACAAGGCGGGCTCGAGCAACCGTTGCCGGCCTCATCTGGCTTGCAATGAACCTCCTGAATATTAGATCGTAAAGTCTGTAGTGGCTCTCTCTAAGTGGTATAGGTAGCTTCAGATCTCCTAGAGCCGTCATCTTCCTAAGTGTACTCGCATCAATAGGCTTCGTGGGCCTTATTGCCTCGTGATGCCCCTCCGGCCCCCATCCGCGGGGAACGAATTCTTCACCAAGACCTATCGTGTCGAGGTAGCTTTTCGCAACCCCTATTCCTGTCGTCGAAACATGGGTAGAGTCCGTCCTATGGTATGTTATAAGACCTGCCTCGAAGAGCTGCTGAGCTATCCTCATCGTTTTCTCTGCAGTGTAGCCATACAGTCTTGAAGCTTCACCTATCAATTGCTCTGTGGTGAAAGGGGGCGGGGGAGATACATGCTGCTTCACGTATGAGACATTTCTGACTATCAGACCCCTGCTGGCATGTTCAACGAACTTCCTCGCATCACTAAGTACGCGGAAGTAAAGCCTCAGAGGGGGTATCTCCTCAAACTTTAAATATACTACGTAGCCTGCATTCTCACGCCACTCCCGATACCTTTGTGCAATCCAGCCGAGAACAGGTGTTTGCACACGGCCAGCGCCAAGCCATCTCATACCGAATTCCTCCCAGAGGTGCTGGCTGAGCGCAAACCCTATCCACCTATCCTCGATGCGCCTCACGATCTGTGCACGAGCCAAGTTAAAGTCGATATCGCGTGGCTTGGCTAGACCTCTGAAAAGGCCCGCAACAGTGACCTCGTGGAGTTCTATCCGCTTAATTTTCCTTGCATAAGGCTTAAGTGTTAGATAGATATCGTATGCTATTTTCTCACCCTCCATGTCCGGGTCCGTGGCTATATAAACTGTATCTACTTCGCTCGCTAGCTGCCTCAGGGCATTAACGACATCGAGTTTGCTTGAGTAATTGGCTGAGCCGCAGCGGGGGCAAACTTCTCCGGAAGATGGGTACTGAAATCCGCAGTCAAGGCACCTTTTTATGGGCTTGTAGATGGGGCTTACCCTCTTGCTTTCTACAGCAACGCCGTAGACGCCTTCATCATCCAAGCTTAAGTCGTAGATGTGACCAACCGACGCCGCAATGCTCGCAACGTGCACAGTTCCGGTTAGCTTGTTGTAGAATGTTACCTCGTACACAGGCAGTGATCCGACCTTGCGTCTTACAGGCCTCCCAAAGAACTTAGCTATGGTCTTGGCCTTAGTGGGAGATTCCACGACTATGAGGCATGTCTCAACGTTAACCGCTCTGCCACTACCCATTGGTACCCTAGAACGCACAGCACGCTGCCACTCCTCCATGAGCCTGTTCGTGCTGAGCCTTTCAAAGCTGGCGTTTTCCACATACCTCCTTAGCCTGGATGATAGAAGGTCAACCAGCGCCTCATCCGTCTCCAGAACGATGCTTATCCCGTGGGTCATCCTCGAGCCATACATCCGGCTTGCTCTGCCGCTTGCCTGGACGTATGTGGGAGCATCAACCATTATGGCAACTTCACTTCCATCCTCCCTGCGCGTCACGTACATGCCTCCAACAACAAGCTTGCCGCTTTCCGCGAGTCTTTCTCTAAGAGCTTTCAAGATGGCTCTTCTAGCTTCTTCAAGTTCATTAAAGGTCTCCGAGAGCCTGCTTCCCTCAGGCTTTGTGCCATTTAGCAGTGATATTCTGAGAGCTAGTGCTTCACCAGGGCTTAAGTTACTCACTGCTTTTACAAGACGCTCTGAGCCTTCTAGCCCGAGTTCAAAGGCGATGCGCGCTATCCTGTGCGGCGAGGCTAACGCCGTCTCTAGATCCATCGAGTTTGACGGAGCGCCCACAAACAACGTATACACTATGCGAGCAGGCATGTCAACGCCGCGAACTATAACTCCGTAGTACGAGGCCATACCTACAAGAACGTCGTACTCTCCCGCTTCGAACTTATCTAGCACTTTCCTGCCAGAAAGAGCCAGCGCGCTTCTAATCCCATGCTCTTGGAGCTTTCTTACGAGCAGCCTAGCTAGGCGTTTCCCGTATCTTCTGGACACGAAGATGAGGCCGCCGCTGCCGAGCATCTTGACTAGGTGCACGGCCCTGCCCACGAGCTCCTCATCGTTTTCGACAACGTCATAGAAGTTCACTATGCTCCTTGTATAGTCGTAGACCCGGCCTATGTCCAGGCCCAGCAGCTCCCTAAGCATCTTAGGCTTTAACCCGTAGGATCTCCCTGTAGCTGAGGCTATGACAAGCTGCCCAGGCGAGCTTGAGGCGAGCTCTGACGATATTTTCGCCTCAAGCTCCTTTATCTCGTGCAGGATCCTCTCATAGAGTTTAATGTTCCCCGAAACCTTTGCTACGAGCGCAGCAATGCGCTTCTTCACGAGCCGGTATGCAGCATCTACAGCATCTACTGAGAAGCCGAGAAGCTGGAGGATCCGGTCAATGTTTTTCGAGTTCCTAAGAACAGCGTCGACGTCGTCGACAATCACGAGATCGAACTTCAGACCATTCAACAGCTCCCAGCGGCGCGACAGGAAGCTTGTTGTAGTCACAAGAACATCAAAGCCGCCCTTGGATATCCTAGAGAGGGCCTCCTCCTTCAGCCTCCTCGGCATCGACGCATAGTAGCTTACGATCCTTAGCCCGGGTAGAGCCTTTGTCGCCATCGACGTTAACTTCTTCAGCACCTGGATGACTAGGTTCTCTGTCGGTAGTAGGTAGTAGACACGGGCACCTTCGCGAGCCCTGTAGAGGCCATAAGCGAGAAGCAGCGTAGTTTTACCTACTCCAGTAGGTGCTACTATTGCCAGGTTCTCCATTTGTAGGAGCCTCTTGGCCCACGTCTTCTGAGCGCTCCAGAGCGGCGAACCCGTCAGCTTGACAAAGAAGCTCTCAAAGTCTGCTATCTGCTTTGAAGATGTGTAGAGGTACCAGTATCCCTTCAGCGTTCCACGGGCCTTTAGAAGCTCGCCGACAGCGGCATGTAGCTTGTCTGTGTCCTCCACGTTTCCAAGCTTTGTAAGCGCTTCATCTGGAAGGCACCTCCTGCAGGGTAGCCCACGCTTAAGACGCCCAGAGTCCACAGGCCCCCCACAGTTCGGGCAGACGCTATGGTATATTGGCACCAACGTCCTCAGCATCGCTGCTGCCTTACCCCGTGAAGAGACATTTTTGCGCGAGGAATGTCCAGCTTATAAGGCTAGGACGTTGTAACACCACCCTCCGTAGTCCTATATGCATCTGCCCTCCACAACAGCCACACCTTTGGAATGCGCGCAGAACACGATGTCTAGCCGCGAGACGCTGTCCCCTTAGGCGTCGGCTAGAACTCGCTGCCTATAGATGCTGCAGCTGGGTAGCAGAGGAACGTGGACCGCTATCTACGTGTAGTGGACAAAGCAGAAACCTCCTTGCCTCCGGCGCAAGAAATTTTTATACCTGCTCCCAGTAAGAGTGCCCACACGACAAGAAGACGCGTGGTGGTCAAAGATGGCAGAGGCATCCCCAAGTAACGTGGTACTAGTTGGTAAGAAGCCCGTAATGAACTACGTGCTAGCAACCTTAACCCTGCTGAACCAGGGAGTCAACGAGGTAGTAGTGAAGGCGCGCGGAAGAGCCATCAGCAAAGCTGTAGATACCGTGGAGATTGTGAGGAAGAGGTTCCTTCCTGGCAAGGTAGACGTTGCCAACATAAGCATTGACAGCCAGGTAATACAGAGCCCCGACGGCAGGCAGAGCAGGGTTAGCACCATCGAGATAAAGCTCGTAAAGAAGGAGTAAGTGGACAGCCCAAGCAAGCGATATTTTTAACGGTTTTTAGAAAACCATTGGGTGTACGTTCATTAAGTTTGCCTCCCTTCAAGGTGTATGCAACGTCCTCCAAGCCGAAGACGAGCTACAGCCCTATCCATCCAAGTGAGGCATCCAGCCGCGAGGAGGCCGAAAAGGTCTGCATCGCGTTATACTCCTACCTTGACTACCCCTATGTAGCGCTAATGGCAATAGTTAGAGAGGGGGTCCCCGCGGAGTACATGAGATGCATTACTGCCCTGAAAGCTTACGACAAGCTGAGGTCGCTTCCAGCGAAGTTTGAGCAAAAGGCTCCAGATAAGGCATAATGTCCTTGCAGTAAGACGCATAGGGCAGAAAGACTTTCAAAAAGGACGGTGGACACCTAAGCTCGCTGAAGCTGTGTAAGCAGCCTTCTGTACTCCCTCCTATTCCTCATCCTCGGTGCAAGGTTCTTTCTGGGCTTGGCAGGTATCTTTGGAGTCTGCTTTCTAACCTTCCCGGCTTTTGTTAGGGAGCCGTGGCTTGGCATGCTTCTTCCCTGCTGTAGTGGTGCACTGCTGCAACTTTTATAGATTTCACGTCGCACGGTCACAAGGGGAGGCGCACTTGTACTTTTCGGAGCGCGTTCGCAGAATACTGCAGAGAGCTGGTGCGAATATCGGCGACCGTGTACGGATCAAGCGAGGAGACTTCGAGGTAGAAGGAATACTCATGCCAAGGTACAGCATTACGGATAGGGACATTCTTGTAGTCAAGCTGGACAACGGCTATAACGTGGGCATTAAGGTAGACGACAACACCATCGTTGAAGTCGTTAAGACACAGAGGCAGATTCTGGCTGAAAGGTCGGGAGCACCTCTCGTGGTTCCCCTAGCAGAAGTAAGAGCCAGCCCGGAGAAGCCCGTCAGGGTTTCTATAATCGGAACCGGAGGCACCATAGCCAGCAAAATAGAATATGAAACAGGAGCTGTAAAGCCAGCATTTACCTCGAAGGAGATACTTGAGGCCGTGCCAGAGATACGCGAGTTTGCCGAGGTCTCGGCACGCGAGGTCATGAACGTTCTGAGCGAGAACATGCGAATTGAGTTTTGGGAGGCCATAGTGCGCGAGGTCTCAAGAGAGATTGAGGAGGGAGCCGAAGGCGTCGTGGTAGCTCACGGCACCGATACCATGAGCTACACCTCGTCCGCACTTGCGTTTGCATTCCGCGGACTACCCGTGCCCATAGCCTTTGTAGGATCCCAAAGGAGCAGCGATAGGCCTAGCAGCGATGCAGCCTTCAACCTGATCGCCGCCACGCTGACAGCTGCACGAGCCCCCTTTGCCGAGGTTGTCGTTATCATGCACGGAGAAAGCAGCGACACATACGCTCTAGCGCACAGAGCAACTAAGGTGAGGAAGATGCACACTAGTAGAAGGGATGCATTCCAATCCATAAATGCCCTACCGCTTGCAAAGATCTACCCCTTTGATAGGAAGATAGAGCTAGTGTCAAAGCCTCTGCGCAAGAGAGGAGAGCAGACTCTAACAGTTTTGAACAAATTCGAGAAGCGAGTTGCACTGATTAAGTACTACCCTGGCATGGATAACGAGATAATAGACTTCCTCGTCGACAGAGGCTATCGCGGGCTTGTGCTCGAGGGAACAGGCATGGGCCACGTAGGGGAGTGGCTTATACCTTCGATCCAAAGAGCTGTAGAGTCCGGCGTAACCGTCGTAATGACAAGCCAGACACTCTTCGGGAGAGTGAACATGAACGTCTACCAAACAGGAAGAAAGCTGCTAGCTGCGGGAGTCGTACCCGGTAGCGACATGCTTCCTGAAGTCGCATTTGTCAAGCTGTCATGGGTGCTAGCACATTACAGTGATCCGGAAGAGATCAGGAGCATCATGCTGACAAATCTCGCAGGCGAGATCAATGATAGGCATACACTAGATGTTTACCCTAGGTGGAACCATGGTTGACCCCAAGCTGGATCTGAACAAGATAGACGTTAAGAGCCTTGGAATACGCGTGGGGTTGGAAGTTCACCAGCAGCTAGATACTAGGCACAAGCTCTTCTGCAGCTGTCCCACCAAGGCTTCGCATCAGAGAACGCACGCAAAGATCCTCCGCCAGCTTAGGCCAACAAGGAGCGAGCTTGGAGAAGTTGACGTAGCAGCTTTATTCGAGTGGCGTCGTGGAAGGCTGTACGAGTACGATATCCCAGCAGACGCTGCATGCCTAGTAGAAGCTGATGAAGAGCCGCCTCACTCTTTAAACCGAGAAGCCGTGACTATCGCTGCAGCCATAGCAATGGCGCTAGGCTCTCACCTTGTTGACGAAGTGTACGTAATGAGGAAGATAGTGATAGACGGCTCTAATACAACCGGTTTCCAGAGAACAGCTATAGTGGCCCTTGGCGGATCCCTAAAACTTCCAAGCGGAAAGACCATAGGGATACAATCGATTGCCGTGGAGGAAGATGCAGCACGGAAGGTCGGCGAGCGGGGACGTCTTGTCACATACAATCTTGACAGGCTGGGCATACCGCTAATAGAAATAGCGACTGAGCCTGAGATAAACTCGCCAGAGGAAGCCTACGAAGCCGCTCTCACGATAGGGCAGCTGCTGCGCCTAACAAAGAGGGTTAAGAGAGGGATTGGAACAATAAGGCAAGATCTAAACGTATCCATAAAGGGAGGGGCCAAGATAGAGATCAAAGGCGTCCAAACTCTCGAGGCGCTTCCAAAGATCGTCTTATACGAGGCTGTGAGGCAGTACAGGCTTCTGCAGATACGGGACGAGCTTGCTAGGAGAAGGGTAGACGAGAAGACCATTAGGTCAGGAGCCAAGATTGCCGACGTAACTGACATATTCCGTGATACAAACTCGAAGGTTATAAAGCGCGCCCTCTCAATGAGGGGCAGGGTTCTAGCCCTTAGCTTACCGGGCTTCAGCGGCCTTCTGAAGGTTGAAGTACAGCCAGGCAGAAGATTTGGCACCGAGCTAGCAGACTACGCTAGGTTCTGGGGTGGGGTTGGCGGCATCTTCCACAGCGACGAGCTACCTGCATACGGTATATCTGAGGAGGAGCTAATAGAAGTGTACAAAGCGCTTGGCGCAGATCGGGGTAGGGATGCGGTTGTTATTGTCGCCGATGAGTACACGAAGGCGAGATCGGCTCTTGAAGCCGTGCTTGAGCGTTCGATAGAAGCTCTAAAAGGCATTCCCAGAGAGACAAGGGCTGCGCTAAGCGACGGGACGACGCGCTATATGAGGCCTCAGCCAGGCTCCGCGAGAATGTACCCAGAGACAGACGTGCCCCCACTCCTCCTAGACGATTCCATAATAAGCGAAGCCATGAAGATCGTCCCACCGCATCCGGTAGAGAAGCTGAACATGCTTAGAGAGAGGTATTCCCTAAGTGAAGAGCTGGCCAAGGTGCTCCTAACAGACGTAAGGCTCGACCTATTTGAGGAACTGGCCGAGCGCTACGGCAAAGCCGTAGCTCCATCGTTCATAGCATCAGTCATAGTAAACACGCTGAGGGGGTTAGGCCGGGAAGGCGTCCCTGTCGAGAACATCGACGATAGCCACATAGAGGAGGTCATAAGGTTTGTGGCGGAGGGGAAGCTAGCCAAGGACGCTGTAGCCGACGTGCTGGCATATATTGCGAGGAATCCCGAAGCCAGGGTGAAAGATGCAATTCGCGAGCTAGGCATAGAAGTCGCGTCGACAGATTACGTGGAACAGATCGTCGAGAAGGTCATTGCAGAGCTAAGAGATGAAATAGAAAAGCGGGGAGAAAGAGCTTACAACAAGATCATGGGAAGAGTTATGAGCATCTTAAGGGGGAAAGCTGACGGGAGGCTCGTAGCTGATATTGTTAAGAAGAAGCTGCAGCAACTTATCGGGTAGCCGACTAAGGGCTATGAGGAGTACTCCCGACACGGATGCAGATGAAGAGAAGGCATTTGGCTGAGCCCAGAACACACGTCAAGTCACAGTTACATCTGGGTTGCGCTATCCGCTATCGTTTCAGGCCCCTTGGCCTTTCCCTCGACTACTATCTCCTTTATCCTTTCGACGAAGTCTTCCTCATAAGGTACGCCAACAAACGACATAACCCCGTTAATAGCTATAGCAGGCACGCTCATGACACCATACTTGTCAGCTATGTCCGGGTTCTCATAAGCTTCAACTATCTCTGATATGAAGTCCTTTTTACCGTTTCTCGCTGCCTCGTAAGCAAACATGTTGGAGAGGAGTGCTGCATAGGGGCAATATGGACACTGCGGTGTAACTATAACCTCTATGTGAACAGGTTTCTTTATTTCAAGTATCTTTTTTACAGTAACTTCGTCAAGGCCGCTGTCACCTTGAGAGATCCTAATTATAGTCTCCACAAGCCCTCTCAGCTCTTCTCCTGAAGGTGTCCCGGTATACCTTATCGCACCGTCGGCAAGAACTGTTGCAGGTATCCTGGTAACTCCATATTTCTCGAATGCTGCATTATCCTTGCCTTTCTCGTGAACTATCACGTTAAGAAGCCTACTACCGCCTCGAGATGGCGACGCCTCCTCAAGAACCTTTATTATCTTTAAGGTTTCGTCGCAATAGGTACAGTTGGGACCCACGAATACGTGAACATCCACCCTTTCCTCCATGTCCTCTAGCGCTTCACGTATAGCCTCCCTAGTCTCCTCGTCGATATCCATTCTGACCGGGTCAAACATCTCGCGCACCACCCGCTGAAGCCCTCTGACTATCCTGGCATTTTTAATATTGTCGCTTGTAAAAACAAGTGTATGTAGAGAATGAGTGGCGTTCACCCAAGAGCTAATAAGCAGCCTTTAACTTGCGTAAAATAGCGGGAGCACTCTTGAGAGACGGCATGCTGATTTCACCGTGCGAGATTGCCGTCAGAAAGTACATACCATCCGTTAGAGCTTCCATTGCCATCGTCCTTGTAAGGGACTTCGGAATGTCCGTCTACCGCGCCGCAAAGCTCTTGGGCCTAAGCCCTGCTGCGATCTCAAACTACATGTTAGGAAGGAGAGGCAGCGAATTCGTAGAAGCGATTCTTGGTGACGACGAGCTTTATGCAAAGGTGCAGGAGATCGCGAAAGCATTCCTCAAAGGAGACATGGATAGGAGGGAGGCAGCGAAAAGCTTGTGCAAGATCTGCGTTAGACTCAGGGAGAAGCTTGAGACTGAGACTACATTGCCTGAGTGCGGAGGGGTGGCATAGAGAAGCTGTAAGGGAGAAGCGCTAAGAGTGTTTCTTCGAAAGCAGGAGCTTTGGCAGCTTTTTCAAGCGCACGCGCGCTAATCCTAAGCCGAAGCGAGGCATAGGCAGAATTAGCCGATCCATTTCGCTGTAAACCCTCTCGAACTCCTGGTATGGCGGTATCTTAGCTCTAGCTTCAACCACACGCATACCGCTGAAGATCAGGGTTTGATTCTTGGATATAGGTAGTGGGTTCCAAACAAGGAGCTCGACCTCGTCTCCATCTTTTCCAGCCCCCCGTCTGCCTCCAACTACGAGACCACCGCCGAGAACCCAGATAGGAGGACTCCGGTACTCCAACGTATAACCGTTTGAGAGGAGGGCGCTCACACCCATCCCGTAGGGTGAGACTTTGAAGAGGAATGACGGAGAGCACCTGCGCGATTCAAACCACCACCCACGGCCCTCTGTCAGCCTAACCTCTCCCTGGACATCAATCTCAAAGGAGCAGCCACTTCCCGTGCTGCATACCAATGCTAGGTAGCCACCCTCGCCCTTCTTCACACACATCCACGGCACTCTTTTCGCCACTATGCTTGTCGTAACGCGGACCTTGAACCACCCAAATGCTGTAGGGACAATGGTCGTTGGGTAGAGGGCCCCAGAGTCAAGCTCGCTGTCCAGCTGCGTCCACTGCGCCCTACGGCTGGTGCAGCCCAGCTTTGGCCTACAGAAGCCGAGATGTGGGACATACAGATCTGATACAAGGGGGATACTTCCCTCGAGGTTGAACGCACTGGCTAAGCCCCTTAGCAGCGCGGCGACGTCGTTCGAGAGTGGGCCCTGGTACTCGTAGGTGCCTCCACGTATACTCAAGGGGGAGGGCTGAAGCAACGTCCTAGCACGTCCACGTGACATCCTGCATTGATGGTCGTCAAACTGCACTTCAATTTCAACATCACCCCAAGCCGACAGCCTCAGAAGGCAGGGACCTCGTTCAAAACTAGGTGGCCTCGCACACCTAGCCTTTCTTACGCCCAAGAGCCGGAGGAGGATTGTAGCTGCTGGTTCGCGAAGTATCCTTTCGCACACAGAGGCCGCGAGGGGTGTGCTGATTTCCTCATCTAATGTAACATTCAAATTCCTTGCGGCAATGAGCACATCAAGCAGATCTTCTACCGGGTAGCCGCTCAAAGCTCAGCGCCCGCTTAAATAAAGCTCGACACACGCTCGACAAGCACCCTAATGAGCCCTACCAGCTCCTGCATAGACCTTGGCCTGGCATAGACCATAACACGGTCATCGTACACATCAACGTCTAGTTTAACCCCCTCCAGGAAGTTTATCGATTCTTCTAGTTGCTCTCTCAGATCCTCGCGTTCTGGGACTTCACGGCCTATGTAGAATGTTGCGCGAAGGCTTAGGTGCTCCTCTGGGCAAAGCTTGGCGACGAGGACGATGTTGCCTCTAACGCCCTTTACTAGCATGCCGCTACTCATAGAGCCTGTAAGGGTCCGCTCAACGTATCTGTCAACCGATGCCCTGAAGCCTCCTCGCCTCATAATCGAGAGTATCTCCTGACCCCATCTCACTGTCTCCTGTGCGCAATCAGCGGCCACGGCTTCACATCACCACAAGACAGCTCAGCCGTCTAAGGCCTCCTCATGACCAGGGCTAAAAGTTGGCAGATCAAACGAGGAAGCTAAACATGGCCGCTCAACGCCTCTTCGAAGCACCTGTCTTAGAAGGGGTGTAGCCAGAGATAGCTTCAAGAACCGCTGCTGCTGCCTTTGAAACGTACTCTTCGAGTTCTTCATGATGGCGCAGATCCTCTTTGCCGGGAACAGCTAAGTTATCCGATATCACGAGCAGAGCTGCTGCTGAGAAGCCGCGAAGGGTTGCTAGCGCGTAGAGCGTAGCAACCTCCATCTCCACTGCTACTATACCCCTCTTATTCCACTTTTCGACAAAGTCTTTATCTTCCGCATAGAACGCGTCGCTGCTGAAAACAGGGCCCAGTATTGTCTTCGGGTTACGCTTTCTCGCCTCATCATAGAGCCTTGCTAGGAGGAAGGGGTCAGGCGAAAGAGCCATACAGGCATCAGGAACGTAGGAGCCTATCGTGCCACCTTTAACGTAGGCTGCACCGCTTGCAACTACGAAGTCTCCTATGTCAAGCTCTGGTATGAGCCCGCCAGCTGTTCCAAGTCTAACAATGACCTCTGCTCCAAGCATGCGGAGCTCCTCGAACACGATTGCCGCAGAAGCCGCACCTATTCCGTGAACCGCTACGCTGATTCTTTCACCTTTATAGGTCCCCGTGTATATGTTAAAGCCGCGCTCTTTATTGACCAGCTTCGCGTCTTCTAGAAACGAGGACGCAACGTACTCAGCTCTTGCTGGATCACCCACAACTATTACCTTTGAAGCCAGAAGCTCCGGGGATATTCTTATGTGCTGAGGCTTCAGAGCGCCATCACCGGACTCTAGGAAATCAATTTAAGCTTTTTTGGATAGCGCTAATGGCGGCGTGATGAGAGCCCGTGCGGGCTTTGCTGGTGCCCGAGCACGAGCATGCTGACTGTGCATCTCCCGTTGTCAGCGAGACAAATAAGGGAGCAAGCACTCGCACAAAAGCACGGCGGCGAGGACGAGCTTGACCGCTGCTTAGACGGAGAGATGCTGAGAATGGTAGCCTCCTAGCCGCACCTCTACATCCGCTGCCCACTCTCACACCCTTCTGGAGGTTTTCCTCGGCTACATCGCCCCATAATAGTTAATAGGGAGGAGAGATACTGCCAATTCTCTGCATGGAGCAAAACCTTGGACGAAACTGTGCTGACGCTACTGGATAGGTATCTGGGCGATTACATCGAAAATGTCGTCTACAAATACGGTTACAACGTTGATCTGGACGATGAGTATGAGGCCTTGCTAAAGTACATTTACCGTAAGCTTGTCCGTGCATGGTTCAAGGGAAGGGAACCTTCACCAAGCGAGCTTGAGTCCACTCTAAGAAGCGTTCTTCGCAAGAGGAGGCAGCTTGAAATCGTGCTGAGCTACCTCGTAAGCAGGTTCGCGGCAAGATCAGGTTCGGTATACATTAGGAACAGAAGCGATTGGCACGATGAGAGAAGCTTCTAAGCATTCTTCACCGCGTTGGCGGCTCTCCGTCAAGGAGGGGGTTCTGTTCGCGGTAATTTCTTCATCCCGGAGGTCCTGGGGGGCAAGTCTACAACATCCCCCTCCTGAATGTAGTAGCTCTCACCAGCTGTTAATAAAATCCTATCCCCACCCTATTGCTGGCTAGCAATCCCCGCTGGCTTAGAGGAACACGAATCCGCGTAGCCCCACCAGTGGGGGCTCAGGCAATGGGACGAAGGCCTAGCAGACGATTAGGGAAAGGCGGGATAAGAGCACGGGGTGAAAGGAGAGGGACCGCAAAGCGCAGTTCACGGTCATCAACGCCTAGGCGCAGCCTTGAGGGGGTCCTTGAACGGCTTGTTGAAGCTGTCCAAGCCTCTGTGTCCATTGACGTCATTGGCCTCTCTGTCAACGATCTTCGAGAAGCCTTGAAACCCCTTGCAAAGATGTTGCTAGAAAGCGGAGATCTGGACAAGGCTGTAAAGAGGCTAACAAACGATCCACGCAGCTTGTACACGAGCATTGCGTATTATCTGCTGTCACAAAGAGAAAGGCTTACTCAGGAGCAGCTCGACATACTCGCCTCCTCGGACCCTGCCGTACTTCTGTCGCAGCCACGCAAGGTATACAGAGAGGCCGTTAGGGAGGGCAGAAGCGACATAGTCGCCTTGCTTAGGGAAGCGTGGAACAAGCAGTATGAGCAAAAGTTCGTGCTATGTCCGCGCTGTGGGTTTTACGCCGTGGTGGAGAGCATGGAGTGCATCATATGCAGCGCCAAGCTATCCTCTAGCGATCTAAAGCAAGCCTTAGACATTGAGGAGATGCTGAAACTCTTCGCCGAGGAGAAACCTGCCCCCGACATCATGGAAGCAGTAGAGGAGGGACGCATACTTTTGTGTGGGGGCAGCCTCTACGCCCCAAGCAAAAGGCCCCGGGACGCCGTATGCGTGGAGATCCCCCTATCACAGCGAGAGAGGCAAATTATTAGGGAGCACTTCAAGAGACGTACTCTTGGGCAACCATGATAGAGGTAAGCACGGAAGAGCAGCTTAACGAGCTGATACGTTCCTCCAAAGTAGCTCTCATCCTGCTTTACAACTCCAGAGACCCACAGAGCAGGTACGTTGCTAGCATCGTTGAAGACATAGCCAGACTCGTAGAGCCAGCTATAAGTACTGCCGTAGTAGATGAAGCCGACCAGCCCGGCATTGTACAGAAGTACGCGCGTACTGTTCCGCGCCTTCTTCTATTCATCGATGGAGAGAAGGTATGGGAACAAATAGGCTTTTTCTACACACCTAGTCACGACAAGTACGCGATAAGGCGTGGTATACTTAGAGCACTGAAATCCCGCGGCTTAACACCATCGGCGCTCAGCATAAGGCTCAGATAGTCTGCTTTCTCTGAAGCTGTAGCGCGGCAGTGCGGGCTTGATCCGCCGCGTGAAGGGGAAAAAGGGAAAGGTTTATATAGAAGCGTT
>JBEVCG010000070.1:0-18429 GCA_040514325.1 Thermoproteota archaeon
CCTCTGCGCCAGCTCCGAGGCTGGGGATCAAGGCCACCGTGGGCGAGGCCGCTGAGCTGATACTATCCTCAACAGAGAGAGCCGTCCTCCTGCTGGAGGACGGAGACCCGGCAGCCATAATTACTGAAAGGGACATGGTGAGGGCGTACCTGGGGACTGCCCATTGACCTCTGCCGACACCATTGTGGCGTACCTCCTCCTGGCCATGGGGCTGGCATACTATTTAGCCTCGAAGCTCCTCTGCAGGAGGGCGGGACAGCGCCTTGGCTCCCAGGAGGCTCTACGTTGAAGATGTAGAAAGGATCAGCGTGGAGTACGATTCCGGTAGCGACACGCTCTACATACACTTTGGCGAAGACGAAGATGCGGACGAGGTCCTCATGACAGAGAGCGGCGTCATTGTGAGGATCAAAAACGGCAAGCTAATTGGCATGGTTGTTACTGAGTTCTCGCTGAAGGCTAGGTATGAAAGCTAGCCCAGAAGCCGATGAAGAACCGTGTTTCAGTGAGCCGTGGGCTGTGAAGAGGCCGCGGCCGTCTCTGAGGTTCTTCTAGCTGGGCCGCTGGAGGCCGCTCAGCGAGGCTCCGGGGATGCTGCTTCTATCCGCATAGTGCACTGTGTAGTGCCTGGGCTTCATCTGGGACACAATGTAGTTGAATGCCTTCCAAGGATTAGTGTGCTCCCCGCACGTGTACACGTCAACTGTTGCATAGCCGTAGTCGGGCCAAGTATGTATGGCTATGTGGCTCTCCAGCACTAGGGCAATAACGGAGACTCCCCCGTGGTGGCCGCCGAACCTCCACGACTTTAGCTCGGCAAGCTGCGCGTTGGCAAGCTCCACAGCCTTTAGAGCAATGCTCTTGAGCCTTTCCTCGTCCCACAGCAGCTCTCTATCAACGCCGTAGAGGTTCCCGTAAACGTGCTTGCCTACCACCATGTCGCTAGCCTGCCCAGCTTCGGCGTAACTGCTAACGGCTGCGCGCATCCTACTGCCACCACCGCTTTCTGAGTACCATGAGTTTTGCCAATGTTGGGCGCAAGAAAGCTAAAAGATAAGCTTTTTCCCCGAGAATGCTGGTGCATCAGCATTTATAGCCCTCTAGGACGATGTTTAGACGCTCAGCTAGGCTGCAGAGCTCATCTTCGGGTACTACTGCAACCGAACCGTCCTCTGCCCTTACTATGGCTATCCCCGAGACAACCTTGACCGAGGCCCTAAGCGGCGTGCTGGGCCTAGACAAGTCTACAGTGCTGCCTTGAGGGCCTTCCTCCAAGCGCCTCATCCCTACATTCAGCATTTGCGGTTAATGCTGGGTAAGGAAAAGGCCTTCTACCCTTGGGGAGATAGGATGCATCTGCCTTAATTTACGGCTTCCATGCGGCTGCTCTTGGTGTGTGGATTACTGCGTCTAAACATTGTCCACTCTAGGCTCATAGCCTCTCTTAGCAGCTGCCTCCTCTTCTGCTGTGATAGCTCCTCCTCGACTCCCGGCATATCGGGGGTGGCGTAGCGCCCGCCACGGAGCTCTACTATTAGACCCATCAGACGTAGCTTGCTCAACGCCCTCCTTAGCCTATCCTCCCCTGCTGTACCGCTGAAGGCCTTCCTCAGCTCCCTCCACGTAACGGGCCGCCCCTTATTCCTTATGAACTTGTACACGAGCTCTACAAGCTCCTCCTCCGTGGGAGCCTTCATTACGATTACGTCCTCGTCTTCGTATATCACCTTCAAGTTTACGCTGTTTACGCTCACAGCTACCACCATTAACATATGTTCATGGAGCGTTCTTCATAAATATTTTCGTTTAACGTATCTCTAAATATGTTGGAGGGTGCTTATAAATATTTGTGTTGCAATTTTATGAACAGCTTAAAGCTGGTAGAGTCTTCTGACGTGCTCAAGCACCTTGGGACTGATTCGTGCAAGGTAAGCCATAGCCAAGCTGCTGACTACTACAATGTAGGCGTGAACGGACAGGTACAAGTTCAGCATGCTGGGCTCCTCTATGTACGACTCTATGAGCCCAACAGTGCTAGCAAACCCTGTTACGAGGTGTGAAACGACATCGCCCTCCTCGAATTTGCCCTCAATCACGTTGTAGGCGAAGGTGCGCATCTCCTCTAGGAAGTCTTTAACTGCTTCAGAGAGGTCGCGGCCAAGCTCTGTAAGGGAGCACTTGCTGCCGTGACACCTCGCCAGCCCGTAGCTCTCAAGCACCCTTACGTAGCCATCTAGGTTCCTGCAGCGCACGCCATAACCTTCAATCATAGCCTGCACGCTCTCAAGCTCCAGGGGGCTTGAACCCATCATGCGTAGCAGCAACACGATACAGCGCGCTGACGCCGATAGGAGCTTCAATGCCCTCCTGTCTATGTCTACGAGCATCTTTTCTACAAACTCCTTCACGTGCCCCACCAGCCGGCTTTGCTGAGACCCGCAGCCTTGCCCCTCAGAGCAGCACACGTGCCGAGTTAACGCGGAATTAGAACGGAGAGCGGAACGTCGCTCCCCGTGACATGATTAAGATGAGCGCTACCGCAAACGCCATAAGTACGAGTGCACCTAGCACTGCTATCTTCACCGCGCGCTCGCTGGATCCGAACACTATTGGGATCGGACCTATGACGACCGCACCACCGTACTCGCCCCTAGCCCCCTCCTGCTTCAGTGCAGAGGAGAGTACCGAGAAGAATATCACTGCAATACCAGCGAAGATCAAAATGAAGCCAAGCAGCATACCCGTTCGCAGCAGGTCTAGCTCCACCAAGTGCACCCCAACACAACCGACCTCGAAGGGGCTCTTATTATAGTTGTGCCGACGGGCGGGTTCTGCCTCGGAGGCGCGCAGTCAGATAGACTTAAAGTGCTAAATAAGGCGTTATACGCTTCAATAGAGTTTTGCGGACACGGAGTAAAAGATTAAGTTAAGCAGCAGGACCGAACATCTGTGGGGATCAAGGGGGTCATGGCAAGCTATTACACGCCATCTGTCCCCTGGGTGCCCACACGCGACGAAGTAATAGACTACCTCCTCGAGATTCTGAAGCCGCGTAGCGGAGACGTTGTTTACGACATAGGGTGTGGAGACGGGCGGGTAGCTCTGGCATTGGCTCAGCGTAACCCGCAAGCTAGGGTGAAGTGTGTAGAGATAAGAAGCGACCTGGCAGCAAAAGCGCGCGACAACGCCAGGGAGAAAGGTGTAGCACTGGAGGTCGTAGAGGGTGACTTCTTCAAGCTTCCCCTGAAAGACGCAAACATAGTGTACATGTACCTTCTAACCAGCGTAAATCAGAAGCTGAGGCCCAAGCTCGAGGAGGAGCTAAGGCCAGGTACCATAGTAGTTTCACTCGACTTTCCTATACCCGAATGGACCCCCTTAGCTGTCGTTGAGCTGCCACGCTCCTGGCAAAGATCGCTCTACATATACGTTGCAGGCTACTCCGATGGCAGGTATAGTAAGGAGATATCCGAAAAATTCGTTGTAGAGGCTCTCGAGAGGCTGAATCTAGAGACACTACCTAAAGACGTCAAAGTAAAGTTTGGAAGAAGGGAGTAGCTGCTGTCGCTCTCCGCCTGCAAGCTGCTACCCGCTCTTCTTCCTTGCGATGAGCTTCCACGTAGTCCTCCCATCGGGATGGTCCATCAGCACCACGCCAAGCCTGCCCAACTCCGATCTGATCGCATCTGACAATTCGTACTCCTTTTTCGCCCTCAGCTCCTGCCTAACCTTAACAATAAGATCCACAAGCTCGCGGAAGACTTCAAAGCCAGGTTGACGCAGCTGCTCTAAGACCTCGTCGAACACGCGGAACACGTAATTGAACTCCTCGAGCATACGGTAGGCCAGTACCGCCGCAGTGTACGATTCTCTGGGCACTATCTCTCCATTGATTAGCCTCACGAGCTTCTGCACAGAAGCGTACGCTTTCGCCGTGTTGAAGTCGGAGCTCATCGCCCCGTGAAACTCTTCGTAAAGCCTGACGACTTTTCTTGCAAGCTCCAAGTCCTCTCCGTCCAGTCTGGGCTTGGGCTCAGCACTAGAGGCCACCTTCTGTAGGTCGATTACAGCCTGTACTAGCCTGTTCAAGCTGCGCGAAGCCTGCTCTAGCGCCTCCTCGCTGAAGTCGAGCTGCTTTCTGTAGTGAGCTGTTCCCAGCCAGAGTCTTAGAACTGAGGGTCCCCACTTGGCCAGAGCCTCGCGGAGAGGTACTATGTTGCCTAGGCTCTTGCTCATTTTCTCCCCACGTACAGTTAGGTAACCTACATGGAGCCAGTAGCGGACCCACGGCCTCTTGCCAAAGAGGGCCTCACTCTGCGCTCTCTCGTTCTCGTGGTGAGGGAATATCAGATCTTGGCCTCCGCCGTGTATGTCGAACTGCTGTCCAAGGTACCTTGACGACATCACTGTACACTCTATGTGCCAACCGGGCCGACCGCGCCCCCATGGGGCCTCCCAGTAGGGCTCGCCAGGCTTCCACGCCTTCCATAGCGCGAAGTCGAATGGATTCTTCTTTTCCTTCAGGAACTCCTCTTCTTGACGCCATTCCGAAGCGCTCAGCCTTCCGCTGAGCCTGCCATAATCGTCGTAAGAGGATACATCGAAGTAGACGCTGCCGCTCGGGGCCACGTACGCGTAGCCCTTGTCTATGAGCGTCTGTATCGCCTCGATAATGTCGTGTATGTGCTCTGTAACGCGGGGGTGAATATGCACCTCTACCTTAAGCTTCCTCAACATATCTAGGTAGTCCCTAGTGTATCTGTCTGCGATTTCACTCCAGCTGACCCCTTCTTCACGGGCCCTGTTGATTATCTTGTCATCTATGTCAGTTATGTTCTGAACGTGAATTACGTTATACCCCCTCACCATAAGGTAGCGTTTTATTATGTCAAACGCGACGTACGTCCTCGCGTGGCCCAGGTGCGTGTAGTCGTAGACAGTCGGCCCACAGACGTACATTCTAACAATGCCATTGCTAACGGGCTTGAACTCCTCAACGCTCCTTCCAAGGGTGTTGAATACGCGTATAGGGGGTAGAGCCCTCCACTCTATCGCCGGTCTCAGCACAATAGGCCTCCACCCCTCACATCGTGCAAGGTCTAAATTAGCTGCCGTGACGTGCCGGTAGACATAGGTGCACCGGTAGAAATGAAGTTTACGGCCTCGCTGGTCGAGCGGAAGCTGAGGGAGAAGGAGCGCCTAGCTGCGATGCTGGAGTCACAGCTTACAAGCAGGGAGGTCAGGGCTGCAGCTGGAGACGGGCACGCTAAGCGGAGGCCGCGGCCCTGCGGGCTCACAATTCACACGGGAGTAGGGTGCAGCTTTGGCTGCATATACTGCTATGTTCCGGACATGGGGTTTCCGATGAGACCAAGACCCTACCCGCTTACGGGGTTGCAGCTAGTCTACGCTCTATCCGTCAATCCGTTCTTCGTGCCAGGACTCGAGGGCACCCTTCTAGCTTTTGGCTCCGTTACGGAACCTTTCATGAGCGAGACCTTCAGTAGGGCCATAGAGTACTTAGAGCACACGAAGAGGTACCTGGGAAACCCCCAGCAGGTATCGACCAAGGCGGCGCTTAGCGAGGAGCAAGTCGAAGCTCTTGCGAGGAGCGCTGACCCACGCATAGATGTGCTGGTCTCAGTGTCCACGATCCGGCTAGCCTCAAGGCTAGAGCCCGGTGCTCCAAGCCCCCGGGAGAGGTTGAGGAGCGCATCATACATGGTCAAACGCGGCATGAGCGTGACGCTCTTCGTGAGGCCCATAATACCTGGGGTCACGGATAGGGAGGCAAACGCGATCTTCAGTGAGGCCAAGATAGCAGGCATAGATAAGGTCGTGCTGGGGAGTCTGCGTGTGACGCCAGGAATACTACGCAGGCTGAGAGCGCTAGGGTTCATCGACGTTGCGGGCATCGAGAGAAGGCTCCCACGCCGCCCCACAACGCCCAAGGACCAGGTCGTAGTGTTGGAGCGCGACGTTAAGCTGAAGGTTGAGGAGACGGCCCGGAAGCACGGTCTGATGGTTCTTCCCAGCAGCTGCTCATCAAACGTACACGCTCACGGGCTTTACTGCAACGCGTGCAAGTGGGGGCCATGCGGCACTGGGGAACCTCCACAGCTAGACCTCCGGGAGATAGCCGAAGCTGCTGAAATCCTCGGCTGCGGAAAGGCAGCAGCGCGGCTGGCTACAATCAGAGGCACGGGAAGGAGCGTGCTCGAGGTTGAATGCTTAAAGCCTAAGGAGAGCAGAGTAAAGGCTGTCGTAGCCGCCTGGCTAGAGACCCTCACGAAGCTCCAAGTGGTTGTAAGCTAGAACTGGGAGATGACAATCATGAGGCAAAAGAGGGGGCAGCTGTTCAACCTGGTAGTGTCTCACGAGCCCGGCCTTCCGGGAATGAGAAGGGCGCTGAGAGAGGTGGAAGCGGCTCTGGGGATGAAAGTGCTCGTGTTTGACTCGCCGAGGAATCTCCTTCTCCTCAAGGTTGATAACCCCTTCAAAGCAACCGCCCTGCTCCGTGAGAGGCTTCCGCTCGACACCGTTGTCCTCAGAGCCATACCGCTCGACTCTGTTGTAGCCCCCTACCTCGACGAGGTCGCAGAGGAAGCTGCACAGCTATTCAGCGCAAAAGCAAGGCCTGACAACACGTTCGCTATACGCCTAGAGGGGCACCTCCTCGACCGTGAAAGTGGGACTGAGCTGCACAAGCAGGAGGCTATAAGGGTGATAGCTAAGGGCATCGATGCGCCAGTAAATCTGTCAGCGCCCGATATACTAGTTCTAGTGAAGGTGGTTAAAGTTAGAAGGTCCCTCCACTACGCGGGAATAATGGTTGCTCCCCCATCTAGCATCTTCTCGCGCGCTAGAAGGGGGGCTTCGGGCTGACGGCTTATACAGCCACGTCGTCGTCAAGGCGTTCTCGGGGCCGGCGTCTTGAGCCTCGGCGGGGAAGAGATCGTAGGAATAGTGGTGGACAACTCGACGCCTACAAGAGCCAGGTTCGTATCATCAAATCCTCCCCCAGTCGGCGAGTACGTCACAATCGAGTATCCTCGAGGAGAGGTGCTAGGTCTCGTTGAGAGGGTGGGAACCCGCAGCTTCACTCTAGCTTCGCTCGCTGGAACCTACGACCCAGTCCTGCTAGAAAAGCTCTCGTCGTCCCAAGGAGCCGGCGACGTGTACTTTGAGTGCAGTGCTAGGCTCCTAGGCGACACGGAGAGACTTGAGATACCGCGGCTGCCGCCGCTACCAGGCTCCCGCGTCAAGCTGGCACCCACAGACCTCCTCAAGAGGTTCTTTGGGGGGCCAGACCCCTACTACGTAAGCATAGGCGTCTTGGCATCTAGGCCCGACGTGGAGGTTAAGGTCTCCGTTAACAAGCTCGTTACGAGGCACACGGCCGTACTAGCAGTGACGGGGGCAGGAAAAAGCAACACCGTGGCAGTGATAGTGGACGGGCTCGCCAAGATCGGGGGCACAGTGCTTATCCTGGATTTCCACGGAGAGTATGCGGCCTCGGACATAGCGGGAAGCAGGCTCAAAGTCATCGAGCCCACACTCAACCCCTGGCATTTAAGCGTGGCAGAGTTCATGGTGCTTGTGGGCATAGAGCCGCACTACTACAACCAGGAGCGCATCTTCAGGAAAGCGTTGGAGGAGGTTAGAAAGTCGGGTAGAGGCCCATTCCTCGAGGAGCTGCTGTCTGCCGTGGAGAAGGTTAGAACCAGGAGGAGGGAGGAGTCTGCAGCCGCAGCCGCCGTAGCAAACAAGATAGAAGCGCTCATCGAGAAGTACGGAGAAACCATTATACGCGACGACGCCGTAGATCCCGCAGCAGCGCTGGAGATAGGCCACGTCAACGTGCTGGACTTGAGCCAGATCGACGAGGAAGCCGCCGACGTTGTCGTGAGCCACGTTCTAAGGCAGCTTCTCCACGAGAGGAAAAAGCACAAGATGGGGGCGAGGTCCAGGGTGCCCACACCAGTGCTGGTAGTGGTCGAGGAAGCCCACATACTGGCGCCAAGAGACGGCAACACTCTATCCAAGTACTGGCTCTCGAGGATAGCGCGTGAGGGGCGCAAGTTCGGTTTGGGCTTAATGCTCGTGAGCCAGAGGCCAAAAGCCCTTGATCCGAATATCCTAAGCCAAGCCAACAACCTAATAGTGCTCAGGATAGTGGAGCCCAGCGATCAGAGGCACATACAGGAGGCCAGCGAGAGCCTCAGCGAGGACCTCGTCGAACAGCTGCCTTCGCTCAATACCGGGGAGGCTGTCGTCGTGGGACCCTTCGTGAAGCTTCCCGCTCTCGTAAAGATATACAAATACAGGGGGAAGCTTGGCGGAACCGACCCCGACGTCGTCCGGGAGTGGATGAAGGCAACCGCACATCAAAGAGCAGAATACGCTATAGAAGATCCAGACTACGAAAGCCTGCTCTAGCGTGAACCGGCAATTCCGCTTTCCAGTACCAGCTGTTGCAGCCTTCTTTTATAACCAAGTTGGCTTCTTTTATACAAGTAGCAGGACGTGCCGCCTTAATGGGTTTGCAGCCTTGTCCTCGCCCTCAAGAGGGTCACGCGGTTGGAAGCAACCCAGCCAAGAGCTTAGGGAAAGCCAGGCGCGCGTTCCCATCGAAAGGACTGTATATGCTAAAGTCAAGTCCGTTGAAGTTCCTCGCACAGGCTATCGCTGGCGTGGAGACGTAGTCGTTCAGATTGAAGGAGGTGTTGAGCTCCACCTCGTTATGGCTGGCACCATTGCACAGTGGCTTAGAGAAGGAGAGGAGCTTAGGCTGCTCTTACGTGAGGAGCCGCTGATTATCGGTGACAAGCTTGTAGCTATGCCGGAGGGATATGAGGCTTGGAGAATCGTCAGCGAGAACAGTGATTCCGAGGAAGTCAAGATATGGCCTCCCTGGCGCTTCGAAGCTACGCTTGAACGGACCAGCCCGCTTAGCGCATCCACAGTTTACCGTTATCGTGTTGTGGCAAGGGAAGCTATAACCGAAGAAGATTATATGGAGATAGTCCAACTAGAGCAGCACCACTACGCTAGCCGTGAGGAGCGTGTTGCCATTTGGCGTTGCCCCATCTGCGGCCGTTATGAGGAAGCCAACCTACAGCCGCGCTGCCCGGTACATGGTATCCCTATGAGGCTGCAGGAAATCCGCGGTAGCCTGCCCAGCTCACGATTCCTCGTACTAGAGCTGGTCGACGGGAAACCGTACGAGCCAAAAATAGCAGCGTACGTGAGAGTCGATACACCCATACCGCTCATGAGCAGAAGACTCCCAGACGGCAAAGTTGAAAAGCTTATCCGCGAGCGCGTTTTTGATAAATCGTGGTTTCATCCCACATTTTGGCCACTAGCGTATAGTAGGAGGAGGGAGCTGGCAGCCCGCTACCGCGAGCTTGCAAACCTCTATGGCTCGAAGAGGCTCGCGAGAGCCATCATGGGAGAGGAGGTCTCAGCTGAGGCCCTTCGCAACGCAAATACAGCTGCCGCCAGGATAGCACGCGTTGTCGTACACCCAGATTACCGTGGCGATGGCTTAGGCGTGCTCGCGGTGAGGATGGCTCTTAGATGGATAGCAGAACGCAGAATTCCTGAAATGAAGAGAAGAAAGCACATAGTTGAAACCATAGCACAGATGGCGCGCTATAACCCGTTCTTCGAGAAAGCCGGGTTTAGGTACGTTTGGGATACTGCAAGCAATAGACCCGTTCTTGTCTATCCATTAACAGCTGAAGCCAAGGAAAAGCTTGACAAGTTTCTCTCCAGGGACCCTTACGCTAGGCAACATAGAGGACGTCTTTACAAGCAACGATTTGCTATTGGCGAGCCACTGAGCGGTCCCATAGAGCTGAAAGGTGTGACAAAGATTTACACAAGCGTCCTCGATATAAAGAGGCTGCCAGCAGATCTTCAGGATGTGCTTCGAGCCTTCGGCGTCGAGCGCAGAAGCGTCGAACGCTACGTGTTAAGGAACGTGAACGTGCGCATTGAACCAGGCGAGGTTGTTGCGGTTGTGGGCCTTTCCGGGGCCGGCAAAACCACATTCCTTCGTATGATTATAGGGGCTGCAGCACGCATTGATAACGAGATGTACCGACCAAGCGAAGGCGAGATCGTCGTTCCAGACAACGCTAGGATCGAGTATATGCTGCCTGGGGAACATGAACCGCAGTTCGGCGATGAAACATTACTTGAGCATGTCGCCCGGAAGCTCGAAGATCCCATTGCAGCTGTGGAAGTTCTCAATATTGTAGGCCTTAGCGATGCCGTTTTTTATCGGGCACGCTTTTCGGAGCTGTCAACAGGGCAGAAGGAGCGAGCTAAGTTGGCCAGCATGCTAGCTGGTAGGCCAAACCTCATGGTTATCGACGAATTCGCGGCACATCTAGACAGCCTCACAGCAATGAGGGTTGCAAGGAAGCTCAGCCAAATTGCTAGAATGTTTAGGTTGACGCTTATAGTTGCGACAAACCGTGCCGATGTGCTCTCGGCCCTTGTTCCAACCAAAACAGTGTACGTAGCGTCTCCTACAGTCTATGTAGAAGAGCTAGCCCATTAAATACTAATAGAGCAAATACTGGGAATGCGGTAGCCGGTAGCATATAGCTGGTTGCGTCTTGAACAGCATATCCAGCATCTGCAATTGCCATAAAGCCGATTTCGCTGACATCGACTACGCGCAACCAGTTTCGGCAGAGTCCCCTTACGCTCAAAAGGGGCTTCGTCCCGAGTTTCTAACATAAACTTGGGCTAGCGAGAGGGAGGAGCACGATTTTGGAGGACTCGCTGCTGATTCTCCACGTTTCAGACACCCATCTGGGGCATAGGCAGTACGGGCTCTATGAGCGCGAGAGGGACGTTTACGAAGTTTTCCACGAAGTTGTCGAGCTGGCTGAGCGCGAGCGCGTAGATGCCGTAGTTCATGCCGGAGACTTCTTTGACAGCACGAGACCCCCTCCGCAGGCCTATCATCACGCGATAGAAGGTCTTAGAAGGCTAAGCGCTAGGGGTATACCCGTTGTCGTCGTTCCAGGAGACCATGACATACCTAGGCGGCTGGTTGTCCCGCCGCTGCTGGTTCTAGAGAACATAGGTCTCTTAAAGGTTGTAGGACTTCGTGGCAACTCCAAGACTCTGAAGCTTAGGACGCCCAGAGGACGCGAGATCACGATCTTGGGCGTTAGGAACTACAAGGGTCATGCTGCGCGCCAAAGACTCCTAGCTGAGCTGAGGAGCTTCGCCGCAAGACCGCACGATACACCGTCTGTTATCATCTTACACCAAACCCTAGGCGAAGCCGCACCAAACCCGGAACTATACCTCGGCGAGCTTCCAAAGGGGCACTCCTACTACGCTATGGGGCACCTCCACGTAGCCAAGGTGTTTCAGCTTGGAGATGCCAAGGTGGTCTACCCTGGATCCACCGAGGCTCTCCGCGTGGACGAAGCAGAGGTCCAACAGCATAGATACGTGGCTCTGGCCGAGATCACACGTACAAAGACAGTGTCGCTAAACCTGGTGAAGCTCGAGCGGGCGCGTCCCCAGCCGGTGCTTAAGCTTAGATACAGAGGGCTAGAGGAACTCAAGAGAGAGCTAGCAAGGTTCGTGGCTGGAGCGCAGTCCAGACCAGATGCTAAGAAGCCTCTCCTCCACGTGAGACTTGAAGGTGTACCGCCGGACGCAAAAAACGCCGTTCTACAGGCTTTAGAAGGGCTGAGGGGACGAGTGCTGGACTACCGTCCCCACATATCGGTGGCTAGGACCGTTCAGACAAGAGCTGGAGCCGTCGTGTCAACGCTGAACATCGAGGAGCTTCTGAAAGCGTACCTAGGCGACGAGAAGCTGGCCGCACTCGCCTACGAACTCCTTGAGGTGCTAGGGTCAGAGAAGGAGGCAGATGCCGTGAACCAGGCCCAGAGAATTGTCGAAGAAGTTCTCATCGAGGGGCACAGCCTTGATGATTGAAAGCATCGAGATAGAAAATGTTCTAAGCCATCGTCGCACAGCACTCAAGCTAAGGCCGGGAGTTACTGTGATAGTGGGGCCTAATGGGAGTGGAAAAACCAGCATAATAGATGCCATAACCTACGCTCTCTTCTCAACGCACAGCAGAGACCCGCACTCTAGGAGGGAGGCGATAATAAGGCAAGGCAGTAGCTTTGCCCGCATCTCGGTAGCGTTCTCGGTAGGATCAACGAGATACCTCATCGTAAAGGGCGTCTACAGGAACCAGACGGGGGACGTGAAGCTCTACCGTGCAGACAATAGAGGCTCCACCTTAATAGCCTCTGGGGCGCGCAGCGTCGAGGCCGAACTCAGATCCATACTTGGTGTAGATCCAAAGATAGCTGACAAGCTCTACGTTACGCGTCAAGGCGAGGTTGAAAGGCTCCTGCTGGATAAGGAAGCCAGGCTTAAGCTCTTCAACACTATATTCAAGCTAGAGAGCATGAAAAAGGCCTACGAAAGACTACATATAGTTATAAGCAAGCTACAGCTGAAGATGCAGCTTCTCTCCAAGCGTCTAGACGAGCTGGAGAGGGATTTACGGGATCTCGAGCTTGTTAGAACCAGACACAGGGAGACCTTAGATGAACTGAATAGGCTCGCTGCCCAGGAGCAGGATCTCGAACGAGAGCTGCAAAGGGTTGAAGCGGAGTACAGAAGGCTGAAACAGCTCAGAGAAGTGCAGAAGGAGCTGCAGGCTGAGGTAAGCAAGCTTGCATCGTCGTTTGAGCTCCTTCAAGAAGAGCTAAGGAGGCTAGAGAGGGAGCTTGCGGAGAAACCCAAGGTAGAGAGGGAGCTCAGAGAGCTTGAGGATAGGGTCCAGGCTCTCTCAAAGGCACAAGAGCTACACGAGCTTTACGGGAAGCTGCAGGAGATGGACAAGGATCTCGCCAGGAAGGAGGAAGAGCTAGCGAAGGTGGAGGAGAAGCTAGGAGCCCTGCAGGAAGCCGAAACCCTCTACTTTAGGTACAAGGAAGTACTAGGCAGAGTAGAAGAGCTTGAACCCCTCTACAGAAGGTACCTCGAGCTAAAGGCTAAGATAGAGAGGCTAGAACAAGAAGAGCTCGCGCATGAGAAAAGGATAAGCAACCTTGTCAACGCAGCTTCAAAGCTCCTTAAAGAAGCTCTCCAGGCAGACGTATCACCTGAAACCCTTGACTCCGCATACGCATACCTTGAGTCTCTGCTGTCAAAGCTAGAGGTGCAGGTTGAGCGCTATGACACGAAACTGAGAGCGCTCGAATCAAAGATAGGAGAGGAAAAGCGTGCTCTGAAAGATCTCGAGGACAGCCTTGAGAAGATAACCAGCGCAGAGCGCATATGCCCCCTCTGTCGCCGCCCGC
The DNA here is from genome assembly GCA_040514325.1 of Thermoproteota archaeon. GTDB lineage: Archaea > Thermoproteota > Thermoprotei_A > Sulfolobales > Pyrodictiaceae > QNYQ01. The sequence continues at coordinate 13,365 of JBEVCG010000070.1, forward strand.
TAGACGACACGGAATGGCACAGCTTGCTCATGACCCTGCGGAGAGAGAAGCGCGACCATGAGAAGGAGCTTAGAAGGCTAGAGGCAGAGAGGGAACAAGTGAGGCGAGAAAGAGAGAATGCGCGCCAACACTATGAGAAGCTCTCGGCACTTGCAAGGGAACTTAGAGGCATTGTGGAGGCAGTACGTTACCATAAATCAAGGCTCGAGGAGGTTAAGAAGGAAAGACAGAGGCTGTCGCAAGAGTACGTCGAGCTTTCAGTCAAGGTGCAGGATTACACCTCCGCAAAGCGGGTAGTTGACGAGCTTAGGAGGCAGAGGGTAGAGGAAAGGTACGCCGAGTACCTGCAGCTGACCGAGGCTAGGCGCAGGCTAGTAGAGGAGATCAATGCTTTGAGGACACAGGCTGCCCAGCTTAGAGATCGCGCAGCCTCGATCGCTGAAGCTCTTGGCATAGCTAGACCAGAGGATGTCAAGGTCCTTGTCGAGGAGCACAAAGCTGCAACCGAGAGGGTGGGAATGCTGAGAGAGAAGCTCCGCAGGCTAGAGGCTGACGAGGCGAGAGCAGCTGAGCTTAGATCTAGGCTGAGAGAGGTGGAGGCCCAGCTTTCAGAAAAGCGTGCAGCCCTGAGCAGGGTGGCCAAAGAGGTCAACGCTCTTTCGGGGTCAGAGAAGGCCTTCATAGAGCTAAGCAGCAGGCTTTCGGGCATTAGAGCGAGGAGGAGCGAGCTCCAGAAGCTTGCGGAAGAGTATCAGAAGCGCATAAGGGACCTAGAGGTGAAAAAGAAGGAGGCCACTGAGCTCAAATCAAGAGTGCAGAGGCTGGAGAGGGCTGTTAACGCTCTCAAAAAGATACGCGAGGCGTTCCACGAGGTGCGAGGCATTCCCAGCATAATTAGGAGGAACGCCCGAGAGATGATGGAGGACGCGCTACGAGAGATTCTCTCCAGGTTCAACATAGAGTTCACCGACGTCAAGCTAGATGATAGCTACGGGGTAACGCTCGTAACGAGGACAGGCGAGAGAAGTGTGACTTCCCTTAGCGGCGGTGAGAGAGTGGCCCTGGCTATAGCCTATAGGCTTGCGCTGGCCAGGGTAGCTGGTGGCAGAATAGGAGCTATGATATTAGACGAGCCCACTGTACACCTCGATGAGGAGAGGAGGCGCGAGCTCATCGACTTGATAAGGTACTCGACAAGCGGGACGGGACTTCAGCAGCTGATAGTAGTTACGCACGACAGGGAGGTAGAAGAGGCAGGTGACGTTATAGTGGAGGTTTACAAGGAGGGAGGGGTAAGCTCGGTGCGCGTTAGAGAAGTTGGCGTTGAGGATGTCGCGTTCTAACCGCATAGCCCGACAAGCCTGAGCAACAAAGGCTACTCTTGTACATACAGTGCCTGGAGAGCCGTCTTCAATATACGGGTTTTATCACAACAGATCCGGTATTTCACGAACACTTGTCCACATCCATGACCTAAATCTAGAAATAGTGTTCGATAAGCCATGCTAGGAACCGGGCAAAAATTGAGAAGCTATATCGAGGCCAAGGACAATTTTAGGTGGATGGAGTTACACTTCACGGACCTTGCCGGGTATTTGAGAGCCGTAACTGTGCCTTACGAAGAAGCTGCAAAAGGGGAGCCTCTCCCATTACTAGATGGCAGCAGCGTCAAGGGGTTTGCTGGCATTGAGGAAAGCGATCTAGCGCTGCTGCCGGATATGAGTACAGCAGCGCGTCTACCCTGGAGGAAGTCTACGGCTAGAGCAATATCCGACATTTACAAGCAGGGTAGGAGGTTCGAGAGGGATCCAAGAGCCGCCGCGCAGAAGGCCGAGCGGGTGTTAAGCGCCTATGGGTACTCCGCCCTTGTAGGAGTTGAAGTTGAGTTCATGCTTGTGGACAATATAACCATAGACGTGCACAACCCCCTCCGGGGGCTGTGCTACAAGATTGTCTCATCCGAGCTGCCTATGGAGGGATCTCAAGGGCTTCAGAGGATCAAGGACGCGTACTTCATGCCTCAACCCATAGACAAGGTCGGTCACGTAAGAAACGAGATAGCCGAGACTCTTGAGGACAGCTTTGGCATCAAGGTAGAGGCCCATCACCACGAGGTTGCAGCCCTAGGTCAAGTCGAGATAAACTTTGAGGCTGGAGCACTTACCTTGACTGCTGACCGCGTGGTTACCATGAAGTACGTTGCGCGCAACATAGCCGCACTGCAAGGCATGACGGCCCTCTTTATGCCAAAACCCGTGGCAGCTGACAACGGCAACGGGATGCACGTCCACGTTAGTTTGTGGCGGGGGAACCGTAACGCCTTCTACGACGAAAACGACGAGTATGCTGGACTCAGCCAGGAGGCACGTTACTTTATCGGGGGCCTCCTGGAGCACGCCAGGTCCCTTGCAGCCATAGTCGCACCGACAGTCAACAGCTACCGCAGGCTGGTTCCGGGCTATGAGGCTCCCGTCTACATAGTGTGGGGCAAGTCAAACAGGAGCGCTGTGGTTAGAGTGCCTGCATATACGCAACCTAGCCCGCGGAGCGTGAGAGTTGAGTTCAGAGCACCCGACCCATCTTCAAACCCGTATCTGGCGCTAGCCGCAATAGTTGCAGCCGGCCTTGACGGCATAAGGAAAAAGGTAGATCCTGGGGACCCCTTGGACAAGAATGCCTATAGCCTAGATCCCGCCGAGAGGAGGAAGAAAGGGGTTAAGGAGCTGCCACGAACCCTCGAAGAAGCACTGGACGAGCTGGAGTCCGACAACGAATACCTGCAGCACGTATTCTCCCGCGAGCTCCTAGAGGCATACATTGACATCAAGCGGCACGAGGCACGGAAGCTAGCAGGCTACCCAAGCCCTATAGAGGTGTACGAATACGCTGCCCTGTGACCGCACACAACTTAAAGCCATTTTACATGCAGATTTCAAACACCTTCTACCAGGAGCGCGCAGAATGGAGGATATACCGAGGCAGGTCAAGAGGGCTGCAAGGCGCATAGCCTGCATAGGCATAGCGTTCCACCTTGCACTTAGCTACATGGAGAGTGCAGAGAGGGATGTAGAGGTCGGCATCAGCTGCGATGGCACTATCCCTCTCATCCGGATCGTGGATCGGGGCGGTTGCAGTGAGCCTCTCGACGACTTTAGACGGGGTGTAGAGAAGACACTGAGGGTTCCAGTCATAGAGTACAGCGTAGAATGTGCAAATGACGGGTGGGGGGTTTCGATAGACCACCTCTTAGATCAAGCCGAGAAAGTTGTGGCTAAGGACCTCGTGCCGTGGGCTGCAAACTTGGCACAGCGCAGAGTAGAATACTTTGTCCTACTTGGATGGAACGGAGAGGTCGCAGTGGGAGCTGGAAGTGAGGATAAAGTTGAGCTGCCAAGCATCCCGGGAACCTACTTCATTCATACACACCCGAACTCTACATGCTATCCGTCGTGGAGGGACCTGGAGTCCGCTGCCGATTTCATGGCGCAAGGGGGGCTCGGCGAGGTAATAGTCTCACGGTCCTGCTGGTCCGCGATAAGGCTACAGGGCCCATTCCTGGAGGACGACTACTGGACGCTTCTCGATGTGGCCAGGTGTGCTAAGTCTGCTAGCGCACGTAAGGACGGTACAGAGAGCTACCTAAGGTGTCTTTCGAGGCTTGGGTTTCTAAGGTCGGTCAGATTTAGGGTCGGATAGGAGGGCCGTGATCATCGCTTACTCACGTAACTTTGGGCTCCTCATCCCCTATCACGCGCTAAGCCTCCGGAACATGTATGCACATTGGAGTGAAAACTATTACGTTAATTTATCGGCTGCGCAGCCGCTACGCAGATATACTCGAGAGGGGCTCAACCTGTGCTGGAGGCACACAGCCATATCAGGGGCAGCACGGTGCCTTTTGATGATGTCCGGCACTTAAGTATGTGGATGCTGAGGTGGACCGGAACTGAAGTTTTTCAGCTGATGAGGCCTTGGGCGCTGCTGAGAACTCTCTAGCGACGTGGCCTCCTAGATCACTTTCTCAACCCTAGCATCGCTAGAGCGAGTGGGAGAAGCTGCCATGCATAGTCCAGCTTTCTCCCCCGCTCCCAGCAGCTCCTCTCGCTGAAAGTCGCACTGGACTTTATTGACGGGTGAGACACCATCCAGGGTACAGGGTCGCTGCTGTGCGCCTTAAGTCTCCACGGCGTTGCGTGATCAGAAGTAACGATCACCCCAACCTCCTCCAGGTTTACCCTGTCCAGTAAAGGCTTCACGAACATCCTGTCTATGGCCTCGATGGCACGGACCTTTCCCTCGAAACTGCCGTCGTGGCCAGGCTCATCGGGCCCCTTCAAGTGAACATATACCAGAGATGAGCCGTCTTCAAGCGCCATCAGCGCTGCTCTGAGCCTTTCGGGCAAGTCCCTCTCTAGCGATCCAGATGGGGGAGGCACTCTGTAAACCTTCATTCCTGCAGCCCTCGCTATCCCTATCTCCACAGGCATCTCGGCCACAGCTGCTGCAGAGTCTAGACCTAGCTGCTTCGATATGGGGGGCATTCTGGGAAGGTAGGCGCCAGGATCGCGGAGGAGCAGCACGTTGGCTTTAAGGAGGCCGCGCCTCTCCCTATCCACGTTAACGGGGTGCCGATCCAGCAGCTCTATGCTCTTCTCCACGAACTCGTCGACGAGGCTGCATGTGAATGTAGCCTCGGGGCTACTGTCCAGCGGTTTGCATCTTGGCAGCTTCAGGTCAAAGCTGCTCACAGCCTCGGATACCCTGCCTCTTCTTCTGTAGGCCGGATCTATGTTGTCCACATTGTCACTGAGCCTCCTTGAAGACCCTATTATTACCACTGCCCTGTGTCCCACTGTGGGAGCTACCCTAGCATAGCCCTCACCTCCACGGAGCTTAAGGCCATCCAGTTCTGCCGCAAGCTTCCTGGCCTCCTCACTCGTTAGGCTGCGCCCTGCACGTCTATCGATTACCTTCCTGGATCTGGGATCTACTGTGGCAAAGTTAGCCCTAAAGGCAACCTCAAAGCCCTCGCGTATGGATAGACCCGCCCCGAGAGCCTCAAGAG
>JBEVCG010000071.1:0-5014 GCA_040514325.1 Thermoproteota archaeon
CGATTATGCAGTATGGTGAAGGTTTGGGTAGGGGTGCTTCCATGTGAATTTGCTTCCAACAGGCATCACCGGGTTGGATCGGCTGCTAGGCGGAGGTATCCGCGAGAGGAGCCTCGTGCTGCTCGCGGGCAACCCAGGTACCGGTAAGACGACCCTAGCTGCAACCATACTTTACGCAGGCTGCAAGCGCGGGGTAAAGGGGCTTTACCTCAGCTTTGTCGAGAACGAGGAGGACTTCCTCGAGCACATGGATTCTGTGGGGCTCGGCCTCAGGGAGTGTAGGGATAAAGGACTATTCAGGTTTGTTGAAGCCCTGCAGACAGCTGATGAGGAGGGTCTAGCTGAGCTTATGACTAGGGTTTACGAGGAGGTGAGGGTTAACGGCTACCGGCTGGTAGCCATAGACAGCGTCTCAGCGATGATGCAGACTGTAGCCGGTCAAGCGAAGGCCAGAGAGCTCGTGAAGAACTTCATGTACGATACGCTGAGGGCGGCCGGGGCAACCGTGATAGCAATATCCGAGCTTCCCATCGGAGCAAACATCGTGGGATACGGGGTTGAGGAGTTCATCGCGGACGCCATACTGATACTGAGAGCCGTAGAGCGGTTGGGCTGCGTAAGAAGGACCATGGAGGTAAGGAAGGTTCGGTGGGCCCCTATCACGAGAATGAAGCTGCATTTTAGGATACGGCCTGGGAAGCCCATAGAGGTGCTAGCACCGGAGCTGCTACATGAAGTTGAGCTGCACGGGTATCCGGGTGCAAGCCTCTACGGTGCGCTATCTTCACTAAAGCTGGGAGGTAGAAATGTTGTGGATGTGCTAGACTCCAGCGGAAGGAAGCTTGACGGGGAGCTCGCCAGACGGCTAGAACCTCTGAGCGCACTGCCCCGAGGCTCGCAGATCGTCGTAACCAGGAGAGATATCCCCTCGGTGCATACTCTGATCCTTGCTCTTGCAGTGGTACGGGCTCTTGGAGACAGAGCTGCCGTGGTATCTACAAGAACCCCTTCAAGGTTTATTGAAGCTGTTGCGAGGGAGTGCATGAGCATTGAAAAGGACAAGGGATCGCTGAGAGTCTACAGCCTGAACCCCATGGCTTACACACCAGAAGAATATGCGGGACTGATAAGGGATGTTGTTGAGTCGCATAAGGTCGATGCGCTGGTCCTGGAAGGCGTGGAGATGCTGCAGGAAATGGGCAGCCGCGATGAGGTAATAGATAATATGATAAACTTGATGATATGGCTTAAGCACAGAGGCGTAACAACGTTCCACATAATCCTTGGTGAGGCTGATAGAGCTCTCACAGCCTTCTCGGACGCCTACATCGAGCTTGCCCTCCTAGACAAAGGGTCAGTGAAGGTCGAGGGTGGGAGACTCTGGCAATACGTAGCAGCGAGAGCTGCGATGCCGCAGATATCTACGAGGTTCATGCTAAGGTACGATCTCGACCTGCTGTGGAGCGAGTGCATCTCGAAAGCTATAGAAGTTTCGGCGAAGGATCTCGAGAGGTGATCCGTGTATTGGCACGCTCCTGCGCCAAGATCGTGCGGGAAAGAGTGAAGATGGTTGCGCTAGGATTGCTGCCTGTTCTCGACAGCGTGTCCCTGTCAAAGTTTGGCGTGGACTTTGGCACAGTGTTTGCCGAGAAGCCCGAGCACGTCTACGAGATTGTGAGAGAGGCGCTTGACGATGACTTCAAAGCAAGGGTGTTCCTAAAGGCTGTGCTTTCAGGGCTCGTTGACAGAGGCTCAATGACCGTCGACGAGATAGTCGAAGCGCTAAGGAGGAAGGAGAAGCTGAACCTCGGAGAATTCATTGCAGCATGCGCAGGTGGGTAGCGGAAGGCAATCCCCACCTGCGCTTTGCCTTCTGGGGGCTGGCGACCCCCGGCACAGATGTTTTCGCGCAAGCACCTCCTACGGTGCAGCTAAATACTTGAAAAGTAATAGAAAGCGTTTGGGAAGAAGGGTTGGTTAAGGAGGCAATATACACAGACCGTGCTCCTAAGCCCGTCGGCCCCTATAGCCAGGCTGTTAGGGTTGGAAACTGGATCTTCGTCTCTGGCCAGATACCTCTGGATCCCGTGTCTGGCGAGCTTGTAGCCGGAGACTTCAAGGAAGCTGCTCGCCGCGTGCTTGAGAACGTTAAGGCCATAATCGAGGCTGCAGGAGGCAGCTTGCGCGACGTGGTTAAGGTCACCGTCTACCTGACCGATATTTCCAGGTTCTCCGAGTTCAACGAGGTCTACAGCGAGTTCTTCAACTTCGAGCCCAAGCCTGCAAGAGTCGTGGTGGAGGTTACCAAGCTTCCAAAGGGGGCCCCGCTGGAGGTGGAGGCTGTAGCCTACGTAGGTGGTGAGAGGGGGGGCCAGACCTGACGACCTGGAGCCCGGAAGGTCCCAGGGAGCTTGCAGAGGAGGTTTTTAGGCTAAGCAAGGAGGCCCTGGCCGTAGTAAGGAAGTACGCCCACGTTACCCCGGTAAAGGAGAGCGCAACCTTCTCGAGGCTCGCTGGAGCCAGGGTTTTCCTCAAGTACGAGAACCTGCAGAAGACTGGGGCCTTCAAGGTCCGGGGAGCCCTCTTCAAGGTCCACTCTGTCCGGGGCAGGGCCCGCGGCGTCGTAGCGGCGTCGGCGGGAAACCACGCGCAGGGTGTCGCGTACGCAGCCTCCAGGTTCGGTCTGCCAGCAGTGATAGTTATGCCGGAGACGGCTAGCATATCCAAGATCGATGCTACTCGGGGTTATGGAGCGGAGGTTGTGCTGCACGGCACGATATACGACGAGGCCGAGGAGAAGGCGCTTGAGATAGCTAGGGAAAGGGGCTACGAGTTCGTCCACGCTTTCGACGACCCCTACGTGATAGCGGGTCAGGGTACCATAGCGTTTGAGCTCCTCGAGCAGCTGGGCAGCTTTGACGTGGTGGTTGTCCCCGTAGGCGGTGGAGGTCTGATCTCGGGCATCGCGTCTGTTGTCAAGAAGCTGAGGCCCGAAGTAAGGGTTGTAGGCGTGGAGCCGGATAACGTCCCGAAAATGAAACTGTCCCTTCAGGCGGGCAAGCCCGTAACCATACAGCCTAGGCCGACTATAGCCGACGGGCTAGCCACGAAGAAGCCGGGCGAGCTCACGTACAAGCTCGTTAGCGAGCTCGTCGACGATATTGTAACAGTGTCTGAGGAGGAGATAGCGAAGGCAATCTACCTCCTCCTCGAGAGGGGCAAGGTGCTGGTCGAAGGCGCCGGAGCAGCTCCGGTAGCCGCGCTGATAAGCGGCAAGCTGGAGCTACGGGGCGGCGAGAGGGTTGTGGCAATAGTCAGTGGAGGCAACATAGACCTCAACGCCATCTACAAGATACTCCTACGAGGCCTCTACGAGGAGGGCAGGATAGCCACCATAGAGGGGTACGTCCCCGACTACCCAGGCCAGCTAATGAAGGTTCTAGAGGTTGTCGCCAGGCATAGAGGCAACGTGCTCGACATAATACACGACAGGACCCATCCGGGCGGCCCAGCGTGGCACGCAAAGGTGGTCATACTGCTCGAGGTGCCAGGCAGGGAAGTGCTCGCCAGGATACTGGATGAGCTAAGGCTGCTAGGGTACAGCTTCAGCTCTAAGTAGGAGCGCCAACCCCCTGTCAATACTGGCACCTGTAAAGGCAAGATCCCTACATAGTCTCTCCGGGCCCGCCGTCCCATCCGTGCCGCAGAGCTTCTCCACGATCTTTGAAAGGTAGTAGTGCGGCATCTCGTGCCTAACGAACGCCTCCACGACCTTCCTCTCAGCGCGCCTCAGAACCTCCGCCACCGTGGATGGGCTGAGCCCCAGCTCGCGGGCTATGTCGGTGAGGCTTACCCTCCGCGGGTAGTCGTAGAACCCTCTGAGGAAGGCGTAGATGAGGACCTCCTCCTGCTTCTCCGACAAGTAGTAGTCGACGTCCTTAAGCGGGATGGCTGCGAGTAGCTCCAAACTATCTTCAGCTTGTACTCCGGGTGGATTGGGGCTTTCAGCAACTAGCTCAAAGATGACTCCTATCCTAGACGCAGCAATGGTCTTAACCATGGCGCTGCGCCAGCTGGATTTAGCAAGCAGGCATCTTCTGCAGTACCTGCTACAGCGCTTGCCCCCATCCCCCAGCACAAGCCTCAGCACCGCGGAGAAAGGGTTTCTGTACACAACTCTGTGGCGGATGCGCTTCAATCTAAGGACCTCGAGGAACTTGTCAACGGCTCTTCCTGTGCCGCTGACCCGGATCCAAGCTTCCACACCACCCTCACCGTCAGCTTCAGATGCTTGATACACCCTAGCTGACACATGCCCACCATCGGGTGCCGATCCCGCCTCGTTTACTAGTTCCGATAACACGCAGCCACGCTTCAGCAAGTATAGAAAGAACGGTGCCGATCCCAACAGAGCGTCCCAAGCTTTACAGCAATAGCTACACATAAAAGCTCTATTTAAATAATATTGGTGAAAAAATAAATAATGCGTGAGAAGCTAAAATTCCTAGCGCCTCGCCAGCCTAGATAGCGCGAGGGATATCAGCGATAGCACCAGCGCGGCTACGGCCACAGCGGAGTAGACGCTGGCTCTTGAGCCTAGAGATTGTACCTTCTCCTCTACCGAGGTTAGCTGTCCAGAGGCCTTGTTGAGCTCTGTCGAAAGCTTATCTATGGACTGCTCCAGGTTAGATACCCTCGACTTCAGGTTATCCAAAGCCGATCTTACAACGGGTACCTCGGACTCCATCTGCCTGATCTTAGCCTCCAGCTGCTGTATCTGAGCTGATATCTTCTCCAGCTCGGGGCCCTTCGCCTTCTCGGCTTGCTCCATGAGCGCTTTGAGCTGGGAGGCTGTCTCGTAGTAGGATATCATCCTCCCCAGCTTGTCCATAACTGTATCGACAATCCCGAACCAGTGGGCAAAGTCGGGCCCCATCATAGCTGCGCCATTCCTCCACCTTCTCCCGTCGTGGTGCCATATGTAGTACCACATTATCTCCATGTACTCGTCCAG
>JBEVCG010000072.1:0-18039 GCA_040514325.1 Thermoproteota archaeon
ACATGGTGGATGGCGGGGTAGCCTAGCGGGGTAGGGTAGCCTGGTAGCCCGCGGGGCTCATAACCCCGAGGTCGGTGGTTCAAATCCACCCCCCGCTACCACGCGGGGCCCCGCCGCCACACATTCTATGCTTGTCGCCATCCTGCTCGCGACTCTGCTGCAAATGCACACAAGACCGGTCTGCAGCGTTGAACAGCATATCCAGATCTGGTAGCAGCAATCTTTCCAGGCTAGAAGATCAAGCATCCTCTCGCTCCTTCAGCTGGATCGCTATCAAAAATATAATTATTTTTAGGTAATTTTTATTATTTACTTTATATTATTTAGAAGAGGAATAAGTTTTATATCCTGCGGGATCGCCATTATTGATGGCGAAGCTGAGGGGTGTAGGCAGTGTCGAGGGCAGGCATTTCGGGCACCACCCTTGCCGTCTTCGTCGTGCTGCTGATCATTGTGGGTGCTGCAGCATTTGTCGCCGGCAGGCTAGCTAAGGAGACTGTCACCATGACGGTTAAGCCTGAGCCCGTGACTACAACGCAAACTGTGACAGAGACTGTCAGGGAAACCGAGACAGTTACAAGGACTCTCGCTCTCACCACCACCGAGACGGTAACGGGAACGGTAACGACTACGGTGACCCAGGCCGTAGACGTAAGCAGCATAGTCGAGGAGGCCATAGGGGAGCTGTTCTTCAAGGCGATAATGCTCCACTACGACAACCCGGAGACCCCGGACATAGAGGGCGTCAACGTCAACCCTCTGTTTGGATGCCAGGGCTGCCACTTCGGGCCAGAGGCAGCAGAGAAGATGGAGCAGTGGGGCCGCTCTGGCCACGGTGGCTACCTGCTTGAGGTCAAGGAGCGCGACCCGGCTGGCGCTGTAACCGAGGAGGAGGCACCAGCGTGGGTCCACTACGACTTCAAGGAGTCTGGGTGGGCTGTGTGCCAGCGCTGCCACACTGCAACCGGTGCGCGCAACTTCTTCATCAACCCTGCGGGCTACAGCCCCGAGAACAACACGTTCCCGCTGTTCGGCCAGCAGAAGGAGCTGCTCTACTGCTGGGTCTGCCACAAGGTTCCAGGCGTGGAGGCTGATACCTACGAGCTGAGGAACCCAGGCCCTCTGAAGGTCACTGCTCCCTACAGCGAGGAGGAGAAGCAGGCTCTAGCAGGTAGGCTGGAGGCGGTGCCGGATCTAGGCCCCGCCAACCTATGTGTAGCCTGCCACAGCGGGAGGTCGGCGGGAGCCAAAATAAAGCTGGCAGAGGACATAAAGAGGCACTTTGGCGCGTTTAACTCCCACTACCTAGCTGCCGGCGGAGTACTTTACGGCTTCATAGGCTACGAGTATGATGGCAGGAGCTACATGACGTACAGCCCCCACGCAGCGATAAGGGGTTCGTGCGTTGCGTGCCACATGCCCGACGCCGACCACACGTTCGAGCCGCTGGTCAGGGACGAGGGCGGCAAGATAGTTGACATCAAGGCCTACGACAAGGTTTGCAGCCTGTGCCACGCTCAGAGCAAGGAGGAGCTCATAGCCCTCATCGAGCAGAGGGAGAAAGGCTTTAGAGCATCCCTAAAGGTCATAGAACAGCTGCTGGCGGCCAAGGGCATATACTTCGACATCCACGTCTACCCGTACTTCTACCCGTCGCCTGATCCGGCCCAGCATAGGGGGCCGCCGACAGCATTCACAGATTGGCCCGACAAGGACACGTTAGGGGCAGCGTTCATACTGAACCTGCTGGCGCATGAGCCTGGAGCCTTCGTGCACAACCCCACGTACACCAAGCAGCTGATCTACGACGCCATAGACTATCTTGACGACGGTCAGCTGAACGACTCGGTAATGAACACAGTGACCGATCCGGACGCCAGGGCGTACCTTGAGGGTGCGAGGTAGACACACCGAGCGCCCGATCCATGACACCGTTTTTGTGTCAACTGCGCGCTTTTCCACAATTTTCCATACTTACGTGTCCTCCCGGTGCAGCACTCAGCGTAAGCTAGCAGCGTGGATGGGCTCAGCAGCTATTATAACTTCCTTTCTGCTGAGATCAAGGCTGGGGAGCTTATGGGTAGCTCGGCAGTAGCGCTGAGGAATGTCCGGGGCAAGAGGTGGAAGTACCGGATAGACGACTTTCCTGAGCCCTACCGGACTCTATATAGGATGCTGGCGAAACAGGGCTATGTGCTGGTGGGACGTCACAGCGTCGTCAAGAAGTGCCACTGGACGCACGCAGCACTTACAGAGAACAGGTTCTGCTACAAGTGCAGATTCTACGGCATAGAGAGCCACCGGGATATACAGATGAGCCCGGCGGCGCTGTGGTGCTGGAATGCGTGCCTACACTGCTGGAGGCTGAGGCCCACGGACACTATCACGTGGGATGAAACCAGGCTACCCTGGGTAGACGATCCCGACCTAATTGCGGAAGGAACTATCGAAGCCCACCGCGAGATAGTTACCGGGTATTGGGGTCACCCGAAGATCAGTGAGAACCCAGCTCTTAGGAAGAGAGTGGAGGAGGCCCTGAACCCGGTCCACGTAGCTATAAGCTTGACGGGAGAGCCTGCGCTCTATCCGAGATTGGGAGAGCTCATTGCTGAGTACCACAAGCGCGGTCTCACAACGTTCCTTGTGACCCGCGGCATCAGGCCCGACGTACTGGAGAAGCTTGAGGAGGAGCCGACGCAGCTCTACGTGAGCATAGAAGCCTGGGACAAGAAGAGCTACAACGAGTTTGACAGACCTCTCGTACCGCGGGGCTGGGAGCTGACAATGAGGACGCTGGAGCTTCTGCCTTCCTTCTCCAACCCTACGGTGATAAGGTTCACGCTGGTTAGGAGCTTCAACTACCACGATGAGGCTTTGAAAGCCTGGGCAAAGATGGTTGAGGTTGCACAGCCAACGTACGTGGAGGTGAAGTCCTACATGCATGTTGGCGCCTCGAGGGCCAGGCTGTCGAGAAGCGACATGCTCAGACACGTGGAGGTGCTCAAGTTCGCGAAAAAGCTGGCCACTCTCACAGGGTACCAGATGCTCTCCCACCAGGTCGAGAGCAGGGTTGTCCTCCTCTCCAAGCTAGACGAGCCAAAGCGTGTTGGCAGAGGCTGCAGTAATGAGTGGAGGAGGGATAGGGAGGAGATCGAGGAGATACTTCGCAGCCTTAGGAACGTCAGCGAGGACGAGGTTGAGTACAGGCTAATTATGAGGAACAAGATCTAGTTTTGACTTTAATGCAGGCAGCTTCTACTGTGCGTGCTGCTCCCCCTTCTTGACAGGCTGCACACCTCCGTACTTCTCTATAGCCTCTAGAAGCTTTTTCAGGTTCTTTGTGTAGAGCCTGATCCTGGCTCCAGAGGTTGTTGATATCTCCACGTACCTTTTCCTGTCGTCGTACTCCACCTTCGTGTTCTCCTCCAGAGGGAAGCTTATGGCCTGGCCCATCCCACCTCTAATTATAATGCCCTTTTGCGTGACGGTGAACGATCTTGGGACCACCGGTATCGAGACCTGCCCCCTCATCAGAAGCCTCCTGGACGCAAAGCTTATCACGTACATTACCTCGAACGCTCCCAGCCACACGAGGAAAGCCCCAACGGTAGTGCTTGTTCCGAGGAAGCTGGCTATACTCTCTGCAAGCATATCATGATTTGCCCTGACGAACCTGAATATTACGTAGTATAGAGGAAGGAATGCCAAAGTTAGCAGGAGCGTCCTCATCTGGCCTCCGAGGAGTTTCAGAAGCTCCTCGTCCCCCATAGCTATTTCAAACGCCTTATCCTCCTTCAGCAGCGTCCTCGAGCGCTCGATTTCTTCGATAGGTATAGATGTCTTGAGCCTCCTCCTGCTCATTATCGTCGAGAACCCCATTATCGCTACGAAGTAGAGTATGAACACGTAGAGGTAGTACTGGGGAGCTGCAGCAAGCACTAGGGCGAGTAGGATAAGGTACAGCTGGCCTATAACTAGCATCATTCTCTCCTGGTTCAAGCTGGGCCGCCCTCTGCTGCCGTTTCGGATCCAGCCGCACTTCGATCACTAGCCGGAGAAGGTATAAAAGTTGAGATCTGCTCTTCAGGCCGTCTCACGTGGAGTTAGGCAACATCTGGACAACCCATTGATTGATGAAAAAGAGGGGAGCTGAGCCTGCTGGGATGAGGCTAAGCACCCACCCCCATTAAGAAGGCTGTGATGCGAAGGCTGAGCGCTGACAGCTTCTATGTCAGCGAGGACGGGCATCGCCACAGCCTAGCTTCGCTAGGCCTGCGAAGCTCATCATCCGTGTCCTTCGCTTTAGTGGGTTAAAGCCTATAAACTCTGGCAATCCCACCTAGAACCGTGGCGCGTGCCGCCGTAGCTCAGCTGGCAGAGCACCGGCCTCGTAAGCACGCCGCTGGGTCCGCGGGTTCCGAGGGAGCCGGGGGTCCCGGGTTCAAATCCCGGCGGCGGCTCCATGTGCGGGCCTTCCCCCTCTATTCACCCCCTCATCCTAAGTTGGGTTGTCGGAGCGACAGCCGATTGCAGTCTGTGGCCTTCTGGTGCAAAGCGAGGATGAGATTAGACGAAAATGCGTTTTTCCCGGTAGCTTGGTTTAGGGCACAAGCAGTACTGCCAGCGAGAAGCCCTCAACCTTCCACTGCTTCGAGCCTTCAGGAGGCTTGTCGACTACCGTCAGCTTGTTCACGCGGGTTTCGCGCACGATGTAGTCCATGTGCGCTCTAACAGCTTCTGCCAGATCCCCCTCAGCGTAGACGAGGAGTTCCTTGGCTACATGGTCTACTGGCAGGTTCAGCTCTTTCCTTATCATCTGTACCCTCCTCACAACCTCCCTTGCGAGGCCTTCTAGAAGGGTTTCGCGGTCGAGCTCCAGGTCGACGTACACGACGTAGCTGTCCGTCTCTATCCTCTCGAGGCTAGCCGCCTGGGGCTCCGTGGAAGTCGTTTCGACGGTCTTTATGTTAGCGTGCCTGGACAGTATGCTGGCTACAGCCCGCATGTACCTTGCAGCCTCCTCGCTTTTTGCTATGAGAACTGCTCTGCGGAGAGGCCACCTCCTCTTGACCTTGCGCTCGCTTCTTAGCGCTAGTATCCTCTCGGCTGCTTGAAGAGCCTCGGAGACAGCCCTAGCGGTGTCTTTGTCTATCAAATCACCGTCGACGCTTGGCCACTCCTCGAGGTGCACGCTCTCGTTGGCTCTCTCCTCATACTTCCTGACGAAGGCCTGGTATAGGTATTCGGCTAGGAACGGCACTAGCGGTGCCGACGCAGCTATCACCCTCCTCAACACGTAGTATAGGGTCGAATAGGCGGCACGCTTCGATGGCGTCATCTCCTCCTCCCAGACGCGTGGCCTCACGAGAGGTATGTAGGTGTGGCTCAGCTTGTCAACGATGAAGCTTACTAGGGCGTGAACTGCCTGGTGTACTTGGTCGCTTTCAAGACCCTTCTCCATTGCTCTGAGGGCATTGTCCAGCTCGTACAGTATCCACTTGTCTTCAGGCTCCAGGAGGTCTGGGGAGGGTTTCTCAGGCTTCCATCTGTCCAGCTCCATGTACGTGTCGGCAAACTTTACCGTGTTCCAGAGTATGTTGAGGTAGCTCTGGTACCTCTTCACTTCGTCTGGGTCAAAGTTTATGCTCTCCCACGCAGCTCTGCTTAGGAGGAATATCCTCATCGGATCTGCTCCGTGCTTCTCCATCCAGTCCATGGCCCATATTACGTTGCCCTTGCTCTTGCTCATCTTCTTGCCGTACTTGTCAAGCACATGCCCCTGGAGGAGCACCTCGCGGTAGGGTACCTTGCCGTGCCAGATCACGCCGGTTACAAGCAGCGTGTAGAACCAGCCCCGAGTCTGGTCAGCAGCCTCTGTTATCCACCTGTACGGGTAGAGCTTCTCCCATAGGTGGGTCCACCCGTACTGGGCTATCCCTGCCGTGTGCGCCACGCCGCTATCCATCCACACGTCGGCGACGAAAGGCTCCCTCTTCATTACCCCCCCGCACTTCGGGCACACAAGCTCAACGCGGTCTATCCACGGCCTGTGCGGGTCCTCGGGCACTGTGCTGGGGTCTTTAGCCAGCTTGCGGAGCTCGTCCAGGCTGCCGACCACGACGAAGCTTCCACACTGGCTGCACCGCCATATCGGTAGCGGCGTGCCCCAGTACCTCTCCCTGCTTATGCACCAATCCCTGGCGTTCTCAACCCAGTCTCTCATCCTGTTTACAGCCCAGCTGGGCACCCACCTCACGGACTCAACCTCTTCTACCAGCTTCCTGCGGATGCGCTCGTCTATTCTTATGAACCACTGCCTCGACGCATAGTAGAAGAGCCTCGTACCACACCTCCAGCAGAACGGGTACTCGTGCCTGTACGTTCCCTCGTGAACCAGGAGCCCCTTCTTCCTCAGCGCTTCAACAACCTTCCCATTGCTCTCGTTGAACCAAAGCCCCCGAAACGCTCCAGCATCCTCGCCGAAGTAGCCGTCTTCCCTCAGCGGTGTGTAGACCTCCAGCCCATGCTTTTGGGCTAGCTCGAAGTCCTCTGGACCGTGTGCTGGCGCGGCGTGGACAACCCCCGTACCCTCATTCATGCTGACCCACTCTGCTGCGAGAACCACGTGGTGCGTGCCGTCATGCCTCCGGTGGTATGGGACCTCATCTAGTAGCGGATGTACGTACCTCCTTCCCACAAGCTCCTTCCCCTTAACGCGCTTGGTGACCCTATAGCCTTTGAGGTTCCACTCCTTCACCAGGTGCTCTAACCTCTTTGCCGCAACGATCCACCTCTCACCGCCTACCTCAAGGTATACGTAGTCTTCCTCGGGGTGGACCACGGCAGCCTCGTTGGATATTATGGTCCAGGGAGTCGTGGTCCATGCAACCAGGTAGGTACTATCCTCGTCTACAAGCTTCAGCTTAAAGTAGACGCTTGGGTCATCAACCTCCTCATAGCCCTGTGCAACCTCGTGGGTGCTTAGGGCTGTGCCGCAGCGCGGGCACCTAGGTACGACGCGGAGACCCTCGTAGAGTAGCCCCTTCTCGTGAGCGTTCTTGATGAAGCTCCAGACAACCTCTATGTACCTTGGATGCCTAGTTTGGTACGCAGCCTCGTAGTCCAGCCACAAGCCGAGCCTCTTGCTAGATGCAACCCACTTCTCTATGTAGTAGTCAACGAGCTTGCTGCACTCGCGGACGAACCTCTCTACGCCGTACCTCTCGATGTCCCTCTTGCTCGTGAGCCCTAGGTTCTTCTCAACTTCAAGTTCCACAGGAAGACCTTGTGTATCCCATCCGGCCTGGTCCCACACGCAGAAGCCCTTCATCCTAGCGAACCGCAGCTTAACGTCCTTGAGCGTGCGGCCCCGGGCATGGCCTACGTGCATTAGTCCGTTAGCCGTTGGCGGCCCTTCAAGAAACGCGAATATCCTGCCCCGGCATCTGTTCCATACTTTATCCTTCACCTTCTCGTATACCCTGTTCTCCTCCCAAAAGGACGCCACAGTTCTCTCCACTTCGAGGGGATCATACCGCTGGCCGAGCCTCATTTCCACAGATAATACGGATCACCATGTAGTCAATCCAGACACATTGACAAAGCCATATAAGCATAGCGGGTTTGCAGCAGCACGAGTAGGCGGACGCTCCATCCTCTCTTAACCAGAGGGGCTAAGCGTTTTAGCATCAATCCTAGGCTGAACAGTAATGGTGCTGTATCCCCGTGAGCGCGGTGCTCTCCTGCACAAAGTGCGGCTGGAGCTCGGATCTCAGCTCGGCGAAGCTTACTATACCCAGGTGCCCACGGTGCGGATCGCCGCTGACGGTAAGCCTCTCGAGGCTCTGGAGGCCACGTGGGCGCGGGCTTGTACGCTACGCGTCAATGATAGCTACTCCGCCCTCCAGAGATCTTGGGGAGGGTGGGACACCCAGCATAGTGGTAGAGTGGAGAGGACTCGAAGTAGTGTACAAGCTCGAGCACCTCAACCCATCCGGGAGCTTCAAGGACCGTGGGGCAGCGACGTCCGTATCCCACGCGGAGGCTTTGGGGGCTCGCTGCGTTGTGGAGGACTCGTCGGGGAACGCTGGGATAGCGGTAGCACGCTACGCCAGGGCGGCTGGTCTTAGAGCCACTGTGTACGTTCCAGCTGACGCACCTAAGGGGAAGAAGGCTATCCTAAGGCTGCTGGGTGCCGAGATAGTTGAGGCTCCCTCGCGCTCGGAGGCCTCCAGGATGGTATGGAGCCGCGCCGCCAAGGGAGAGTGCTACTACGTGGACCACCTCTCCAGCCCCTTCTTCATAGAGGGTCTCAGGACGGTAGCTTACGAGGTTTACGAGGAACACGGGACCCCTGATGCCGTCATCGTACCATTCGGCTCTGGAGGGCTGTTCCTCGGGATATACTATGGCTTTAGGGACCTCGTGGAGTTGGGCATGGAGAGGAAGGTGCCAAGGATGTATGCCGTGCAGGGGGCTAGCGTCGCACCCCTCTACGAGGCTGTCCATGGTAAAAAGCCTCTGGGTACTTCCAGGCTTGCTGACGGGATACGCGTGGCCGAGCCGCCAAGGCTAAGCGAGGCGCTAGAGGCCGTTAGGTCGAGCCAAGGAGACGTGGTCGTGGTCACAGACGACGAGATATCGGCAGCCCTTCGCGAGCTCCTGGATCTGGGCCTCATCGTGGAGCCCACATCGGCGGCTGCCCAGGCAGCCTTAGCAAAGCTAGCAGAGAGGCTTAAGGATGAAGGGGTGAGAAGGGTTCTCGTCCCCCTTACCGGCAGCGGGCTAAAAATGGCTGAGCTGCTGATAGAAGTGGTTCGCCCCTAGATCAGTCCCAGGTACCTCCCTATCGACCTCAGTGCCTCGGATGCTTTCGCACGTATGTACAGGTCGGCTATACTTACGTAGGCGTCGTCCCCGGGGTTGACATCTATAAGCTTTCCTCCATTTTCCTTAACCACCTGCGGTATCATTGCAGCAGGATACACGACCCCGCTTGTACCTACGACGAGGACAAGGTCAGCCCTCGCTGCGTGGTAGAACGCCTCTCTCAGCGCATCCTGCGGAAGGGGCTCCCCGAACAACACGACATCTGGCCTCAAGATGGTGCCACACTTGGGGCAGCGTGGGGGCAACTCCTCTGGAGGCTTCCGCAGCTCTGCTACGTAGTCGCAGTAGGGGTTAAAGCACCTCAGCCTCCACATTGTGCCGTGAAGCTCTATGACGTTCTTGGAGCCAGCCCTCCTGTGAAGGCCGTCAACGTTCTGCGTGATCACAGCCTTTACCAGCCCTGCCTCCTCCATCTTGGCGATAACCGTGTGGGCTAGGTTGGGTTTAGCTCTTACAGCGACCCTTGCCCTCTCCGCGTAGAACTTCCAGGCAGCTATGGGGTCCTCCATGAAGCCCTCTATAGATGCATACTTCATGGGGTCGTACTTCTCCCAGAGGCCACCAGGACCCCGGAAAGTAGGTATACCGCTTTCAGCCGAGATCCCAGCGCCAGTAAACACTATGGCGTAGCTGGAGGACTCTATCATCTTTGCTGCTGCCTGGGCCTTTTCATCGAGCGTGGCGATCTCCATGCAGACCCCCAAGGGAACCGCTCGGTCAGCTCGGAAAGACTGTGGGCACCTTCTGAGCGGCGGAGACCATAGCCACTGCAGCCCTAGCGAACCTCAGTATGACACCGATGCTCCCCTTCTCGAGCTTGAGCCTCCTCGTCACTAGAGCCGTTGTCGGGTGCAGCTTGCCGCTGATTATGTCAACCCACGTCCGGAAGCTCCCGCTTATGATGAAGTTGGCCTTCTCCGAGGCCCTTTCTGTAACCCATTCGACGCCTCTGCAGACACCCTCGTGGAGATCCAGCACCATTCCCACAACCTCAGCTCCGTATTTCTGCTTCACAGATTCCGGCAGGTCTGTTACGACAAGCATCACAGCCCCCTCTCTCCAGTTGCGGGCTGCTTCGCGGTACTCTTCTGACTCGTTGAGTGCCTTGCAGTACTCGTTACTCCATTCGGGACTGGGGAAAGGCAACTTATTCTCCTGCATCATTTAGCACCTCCAGGCGGATTGCAGTTAGGGTACGTGGCTTCACGCATCTTATCGTGGGTTTAGCCTAGTAAATCCTCCTCAAAATGGACTTTATCTCCTCCAGCCCCACGGGAGCTGGGTTGAACGCGAGCTCGGGATCCTCCAGAGCCTTCTGGGCGATAGCCTCGATCATACTCTCCCAAAAGCTCTTTGCGGGTGCGCCCTCAATCTCGGACAACCTGGCAGGCTGGCCGACATCCCTGTAGAACTCGGCTATCTGCTCGTAGAGCTTCCCCTTGTATCCGCCAGCAGCCTCAATGACTGCCTCGAGCTTGGCATACTTGGATCGCGCATCCGGAGATGTCGAGTAGTTGTACTCGACTACATACGGCAGAACGAGGGCTACTGCAAAACCGTGGTG
The DNA here is from genome assembly GCA_040514325.1 of Thermoproteota archaeon. Lineage (GTDB taxonomy): Archaea > Thermoproteota > Thermoprotei_A > Sulfolobales > Pyrodictiaceae > QNYQ01. The sequence goes on from JBEVCG010000072.1 coordinate 10,454, forward strand.
GAGACCTAGCGTGGGCCCAAGCGCGTGTGCTATTGCGTGCGCGGCTCCGAGCCCGGCGTTGGTAAAGGCCATACCAGCCATCGTGGCTGCCAGGTGGATCTGGCGCCTGCTCTCCCTATCGCTTGGCTTCTCGAGGACCCTTCTCAGCCTGCTCACAATTATCTCAACAACCTTCTCCGCTAGGGCGTCTGTAAGAGGGTTAGCCATAACCCCGACGTACGCCTCAACAGCGTGGGAGAAGGCGTCCAGTGCGGTGTTCCGCGTCAAGCTCGGAGGCATTGACAGCGTGAACTCTTCGTCCAGCACGGTGACCCATGGCACAAGCTCCAAGCTTCCGAGAGCCAGCTTCCTCTTGGAGCCGTCCTGCTCCAGCTTCGTCAGCACAACCCCGAAGGAGGCGTCGCTACCCGTTCCGCTGGTCGTGGGTATTGCCACAAGCTTGACACGCTTTCCAACCCCTATGAACTCTAGCGGCGATATCTCCTCAAGGTTGAGGTCAGGCTTCTCGTAGAGCGCTAGCCCGGCTTTTGCAGCGTCTATGACGCTTCCGCCCCCCACCGCAACTATGGCCTCGGCTGAGATAGCTCTGGCAAGGTCCGCTACCCTCCTTGCAGTATCCAGGCTAGGCTCAGGCTCTACCTCGTCGAACACCGTAACGGCTAGGCCTGCCTCGCTGATCCGCTGTACAAGCCCTCTAAAGGCCTCTAAACTCGAGACGACCTTGTCCGTAACTACGAGTACGCGGGTTACACCCTCCTCTCTCAGAAGCTCGAGGAGAGCCTCCGGTGCGCGCATACCATACAGGATTTTGCGCGGAAGCACTATGCTCACACATGCACACCCACAAGAGCAATCTATCTGCAGAGGGATAAATGTGCCACCGGCAGGCGCTGTGCACCCATGATCGCTCAACGGCTTGGCCACGGCACGCCGCGGGCAGCTATGTTGGCCCAGCTCCAGGGAAGGGCTATTGAAATAAGGCTAAGAGTTTCCTATCTACCCACGGAGAGTGAAGCCCCTTGTCAGAGCGTAGCATTTCAATCCCTCCGACAGTGTACAAGGCCCTCGAGGAGGAGGCTAAGAGAAGGGATACAGTCCCGGAGGCGGTGGTCCTCCAGGTGCTGCTCCGCGTGGTTCCTGAAGATGAAAGGTCCCGTGCAATGGTGGAGGCGGCTAGGATACTGCTCAGACACGCTGATGAGCACGCCTCCACCGGAGACTTCGAGACAGCCTTCAAGAGGCTATGGGTTGCCTCCCTCGTAGCTCTGGACGCAGCTGCAGCTTCTCGAGGAGAAGAGCAGCCTAGGGAGCTTGCAGACTACTGGAGGCTGACCTCCAGCCTGGGAGGAGATGATGTCCTGAACGGGTGGTACGCCGGCCTAGCAGCGTACCTCGCATCCAAGGAGGGCGTAGGAGACGAGGGCCACTACAAGGCTATCCGGGAGAGGATTGAGAAGATGGTCGAAGCAATACTTTGAAGGCCCATGGCACTGTTTTGTGTCCCAGCGCATCTAAGCCTCTTTACACAACTTCCCAAAAGCCCTGTGGAATGTTGTGCTGCGTGCTAGCCTGATGCCTTCTTCTGGAATGTTCGCTCCAGACTCCTGGATATAATTTCGAGCTGTATGTCCTGGGTCCCCTCTGCTGCCAGAAGGGCGTATAGATGCTTCGAGGTCTCAGGGATGGGTGAGGACGCGTGCACGGCGTAGCCGCCCAGCGACCTTGCAGCGGCCTCTAAGGTTTCGAGCGCAGCCTCAACCGCAACATACTTGGCTGTGCTGGTCAGCGCCCAGTCGAACGACCCCTTCTCAACATCCTCTGCAGCCTTCTCGATGTAGCTCCGAGCTGCCGCGCACAGCGCGTATGCGCGTGCCAATCTGTGCCTGACCACCTGGTGTGCCCAGGATCCGCGCTGCAGCGATACGGAGACAGCGTGCTCTAGAACCTTGGACGCCATCCCAAGAGCGTGTGCTGCAACTAGCAGCCTAGCCACCGCCAGTGCGTTTAGGACGAGCTTGTAGGCATCCTTGCCGGGACCAGCTACCACTTCGCCTTCAGCTCCGCTAAACGTGACCCGTCCCACACCGGCGCACTTGTACGCTTCGAGCTCCAGCTCGTCCACCTTCACGCCGGCAGAGCTCCGTGGAACCAGCACCAGCACCGGCCCAGCATCAGTGGAAGCAAGCACAAGGAAGTAGTCGGCGTAAAGTGCGTTCGTCGAAAACACCTTCTCGCCGGTGATGATCGCCCTCCCGTCGCCTGTTACCTCAGCCCTGGTACGTACATCTGCGATGTTAGAGCCGCCGTGCGTTTCTGTGAGCGCGGGAGAGAGTATGCCCTCAACTTTGCGCCCGGCCCACCTCAGAGTGAAGTGTGCTATGCAGTGAACGGTCACGTTGAAAGCCGGGCAGGGGTCACGCAGCTCGTCCATAAGCTTGACGGCGAACTTCCTTACGTTATTACATAAGGCTAAAAGCTCTCGCGGTGGTGGAAGAGGTTCGCGAATCCCCAACACTGCCACCCAAAGCCTAAGCTTTGACGTACTCCCTGCCTATGGTGTCGCGTGCGATGATGTACCTCATTATGTTCTGTGCGCCCTCCGCGCCTACGACGTAGGATGTGACGCCCAGCCAGCCCCGGTACACGGCGCCCTCTTTGGAGTAGCCGAAAGCCCCCATCCACTTTAGCACCTCCTCGAACACTCTAACGGCGACCTCCGGCGCCTTCAGCTTGGCCATGGCAGCCGGCACGTTGAGGTCCTGGGGCTTGAACGCTGGATCCTTCTCGCTGTATATCTTGTCTGCTAGCCAGGCTGCCCGGTATACAAGCAGCTTTGCAGCCTCGAGTTCTGTGTAGAGCTCCGCGAACCTAAAGCTCACACCCTGGAACGAGGCAATAGGCTTGCCTCCGAACAGTTTCCGCTCACGTATCCACTCTAGAGCGCGGTCAAGCGCCCAGCGCGCTGCGCCGATGGTTGCCGCAGCTACGAGGATCCTTGCTAGGTTGAAGCCTTGGTGCACGATGTAGAAGCCTCTGTTGACCTCTCCCACGACGTTGCTGTCCTCCACCTCGTACTCGCTGAACTTTAGGATTCCCGTGCTGAGGCCGTGCCTGCCCACCATGGTGAGAAGGGAGTAATCTATCCCCTTAGCCTTCTCCCCACCCCACCTTCCTAGGGCGAGGAAGGCTGTTATCCTTCGGTGATCCCTCTCGGGCTTCTCCGTCTTTGCGAGGAGTATCCACCCTCCCCCGTTTGGCAGATCTTCCATCACCTCGCGGACACCGCTAATGTAGACCTTCTCCCCGGAGACTACCCACTTGCCGCCAGCCCTCCTCGCAGTGGTCGTTATCCCGGCAACATCGGAGCCTCCGTGGGGCTCTGTCGAGGCTATGCCCAGGAAAGCCCTACCCTTTGCTACCTCGGGTATCACTGTGGAGGCAGCATCCTCTCCCCCAAAGAGGTAAAGGACATAGGGCCAGCCGTTGTTTAGGAGCATGTAGACGGCAGTGGCGACAGAGGGGTCGTGGTAGGCGACTTCCTCCACTGCCAGCGCTGCCATGCGGTACGTGCCTCCCCCACCGCCGAACTTTTCGGGGACAGGTATCGCAAAGAGCCCCTGGTCACCCATCCTCTTTATGAGGTCAACTGGTATTCGGCCTTTCTCGTCTATCTCCACCCAGGAGGGCTCGATGTACCTTTTCGCGAACTCGCTCACAGCTTCTCTAAAGAGCTTCTCCTCCTGCGAAAGCTCAAACTCCATCTAGAATGCGCACCTCCTGCAGCCGGTGACCAACCGCGTAGTAGTCTCGTGGCTTTAGCTAAACAAGCTTTACTTTCCCAATCTTATCATTTGCTTTAGTACTCGCTTGGCCTAGGCCAGCAGCCACGTCTGCACGCTTTTTGAGGGGCTCCAACACACTTAATTTCTGGCAGGTTCAACGTAATACTTCGGGGCTGGAGGAGGTAAACCTCTTTGGTTGAAGTGATAGATCACGATGTTATAATTGTAGGCTCTGGGTTAGCTGGACTGCGAGCGGCCATCGAGGTAAAGAGGACGAATCCAAACATAGATGTCGGCATCGTAAGCAAAGTTCAGCTGATGAGAAGCCACAGCGTCTCCGCTGAGGGCGGTACAGCCGCCGTGCTCTACCCCGAGGAGGGCGACAGCCTGGCTCTCCACGCATGGGACACGATAAAGGGTAGCGACTTTCTGGCAGACCAAGACGCCGTCTGGCTCTTCGTGAAGCTGATGCCGGAGGAGCTTAGACTCCTCGAGAGGTGGGGTATGCCCTGGAGTAGGAGGCCCGACGGCAGGATAGCGCAGAGACCATTTGGCGGCCACAGCTTCCCAAGGGCGGCGTTTGCGGCCGATAAAACGGGATTCTACGAGATGCAGACGCTCTACGGCCGCTTAATGGGCTATGACGGGTGGAGCAGATACGACGAGTACTTCGTGACGAGCATACTTGTAGAAAACGGCAGGTTCCGGGGAGTAACAGCCGTAAATCTGCACACCGGAGATTTCGTCGTGTTTAGAGGGTATGCAGGGATAATAGCGACGGGTGGCGCTGGCCGGATATACAAATTCACAACGTATGCTCACTCGGCAACGGGAGACGGGCTCGCCATGGCGCTCCGCGCAGGAATTCCCCTCAAGGACATGGAGTTCTTCCAGTTCCACCCTACAGGCCTTGTACCTTCCGGCATCCTGATAACGGAAGGTGCCCGCGGCGAGGGAGGCTACCTGATAAACGCTAAGGGAGAAAGGTTCATGAAGCGTTACGCGCCAGAAAAGATGGAGCTTGCACCCAGAGACGTCGTGGCGCGTGCGATGATGACCGAGATACTTGAAGGCAGGGGCTTGAAGGACGAGCAGAGTGGCCTCGGCTACCTTCTCCTAGACCTAAGGCACCTGGGCGAGGAGAAGATAAACGAGAGGCTGCCGGCGGTTAGAGAAGTTGCCATCAAGCACGCCGGGGTGGACCCAGTTAGCGAGCCTATCCCCGTAAGGCCAGTTGCCCACTACACGATGGGTGGGATACACACAGACAAGTACTACAGAGTCCTCACGGTAGATGGTGCTTGGATTAAGGGGCTATGGGCTGCAGGTGAAGCTGCAGCTGCAAGTGTTCACGGAGCTAACCGCTTGGGTTCTAACAGTACAGCCGAGTGCTTGACCAGCGGAAGAATAGCCGGCAGGCAGGCTGCCCAGTTTGTCGAGAAAATGAAGGCGTCGGGTTCATCATTGAGCGCCCCCATGGATATGGTTGGGGCCGAGGAGAAGAGGATATTCGATGAGCTCCTAAAGCACGAGAGCGGTGGGCCCAGCGCGTACGAGATACGGGAGAAGATGAGGGGTATCATGGACGAGCACGTGTACGTCTTCCGCACGGGGGAGGGGCTCAAGAAGGCGCTTCTGGAGCTTAGGAAGCTGCGGGAGCAGATGAAGAGGGTATATCCCGAGGACAAGAGCAGGGTGTACAACACGGATCTAGTTGCAACGCTGGAGACGGCCAACATGGTAGAGGTGGCCTATGTGGTAGCTTACTCTGCTCTACAGAGAACTGAGAGTAGAGGTGCTCACTACAGGCTAGACTACCCCAAGAGGGACGATGAGAACTGGTTGAAGCACACGCTGGCCATCATGACTGCGGACGGAGACCTTGAGTTCTCTTACATTCCCGTGACCATAACCACGTGGAAACCTACCGAGAGGAAGTACTAGTCACGATGTTTTTCCGCATAGTGGGTAAACCCCCGTACGTTAGGGCGTGTCACGTATCATGTGAAGTTGTGGGGGTAGATCCAGCCTTGGAGACCAAGAAGAGGCCCAAGCTCTACAGAAACATGCCAGGGCTTGTTAGAGCCAGCATAAACCCGTTCCTGCTGCGGCTCCGAAACAACCCCGAGCGCCTTATGTTCATGCTGCACAGGATAACTGGCGTGGTACTGATAGGCTACCTCATGCTCCACGTTATCGTCACCAGCTTCAGCGTCGACGCTCAGCGCTGGGACACCTTAATGGAGGAGTTTGGCAGCAGCCTTGCCAACAAGATTGGCGAGTTCATAGTAGCTGGAGCAGCCATATTCCACGGCCTCAACGGGATCAGGCTGCTTCTTGTGGAGTTCTTCGGGCTGGGCATAGGCAAACCCGAGCATCCTAAGCCACCGTACGTTGCACCGAGCCTTAGATCAGGCCAGCGCACGGCAATATACGTGGTCGTAATCTTGTGGCTAATAGCGTGGTTTTTCGCGGGTCTGCTAATCTTCACTGGAAGAGTAGGGTTTGGTTAGGGGGTGGCAGCAGTGGTTAGAGGTTCGACGGTAAACCTGTGGCAGTACGTAACAGCAATAGCGCTAATCTTCGTGCTAACATTCCACTTAATAGAGAGGGTTCCCGGCCTATCCCCGCTATCCGGCGAAACCTACGAGGACACTCTGAGGTCCGAGAATGTTGCACGGGCTTACGATAGCTACGGAATAGTCCTAGGAATTCTGCTTGTCGCAGCGCTCTTTCACGGGTTTAATGGACTTCGCGGTATCCTGCTGGAGATGAGGCAGGGCAGCAGTTGGAGCCTTTTCATCAATGCCCTAGTCTGGATAGTATTTGTGGGCTTCGTCGCCTGGGGGCTCAGAACAATACTGCTCCACGTAGGCTAATGGGGTGGTGCAAGGTGGCAAGAACTAAAGAGTTCGAACGCCTGCTCGCGGCAACGAAGCAGCCTCCGAAGGAGGTAACCGTCAGAGTTAGGCGCTACGACCCCGAAGGGGATCGTGTTTACTGGAGCGAGTACAAAATTCCAGCATACCGCGGCATGACGGTGCTAGACGCCCTCCTCTACATAAAGGAGAAGGTAGACCACACACTAGCCATGAGGTACAGCTGCCGCATGGGAGTCTGCGGCAGCTGCGGCGTGATGGTGAACAAGCAGCCAGTGCTAGCATGCCAGACGCAGATAGCTGCTGTGGCAACGCCAGAGAACCCGGCTATCGAGGTGGAACCTCTCTACAACTTCCCTGTCGCGAGGGATCTGATAACGGACTTCACCAGCTTCTTCGAGAAGCACCGCAGCATAAAGCCCTACATAATTAGGAAGGATCCGAGGGAGGTGGACGAAGCTCCTAGAGAGTTCATAATGTATCCGCACGAGCACGAGCAGATACTCGAGTACAGCCTTTGCATAATGTGCGGCCTCTGCTACGCGTCCTGCCCCGTCGCAGCTGGAGACCCTCTCTATCTAGGCCCTCAGGCCCTCGCGCAAGCCTACCGCTTCATTGCAGACGTTAGGGACGAAGGTGCAGATGAGAGAATACTTGTCGTCGACACCGAGCATGGATGCCACAGGTGCCACTTCGCAGCGAGCTGCAGCGCTGTGTGCCCCAAGATGGTGGACCCTGCAAGCGCCATACAGAGGCTTAGGAGGATAGTCTTCTTGAGAAGGCTGGGCCTCTGGGTTAAGAGGAAGGGCAGTCCGGTTGCTGGGCCGCTGGAGAAGCCTCTGAGAGAGATTAAGGCAGAGTACCCGAAGCACAACCTGCTGGAGGGTGTCGACCCGGAGAAGCAGGCATCCGAGCCGGAGGAGAT
>JBEVCG010000073.1:0-4756 GCA_040514325.1 Thermoproteota archaeon
ACGTAGTCGAGCCCCAGCAGCCTGACGGCCTGGGCCACCCTGAGGGGCTCCTCGGGGTCGAGGGGCTGGGGAGAGCCCTTCCTCACGTAGCAGAACCTGCAGCCCCGCGTGCACACGTCCCCCATTATCATGAACGTGGCCGTTCCGCTGCCCCAGCACTCCACGATGTTGGGGCAGAGGGCGGACTCGCAGACGGTTGCTACCCCAAGGCCCCTAACCAGGCTTGAGACCTTCAGGTAGCTGCCGGACAGCCTAACCCTCAGCTTGGCCTTGCCCGGCAACGCTAGGCACCGTCCAGCTCGACCGCTAGGAGCACGTCGCCCGGGCCCACAAGGTCCCCCTTCCTGGCCCTAACCTCGGCGACGCGCCCCGACACGGGAGACTCTATCTCCAGGACCGCCTTCTCTATCTCCACCTCGGCGACAACCTCGCCGGCCAGGACCCGGTCCCCCACATCCTTGTAGACCTCGACGACCTCCCCCCTCCAGCCGCTGCTTCGCGGCCACAGGTCCTCGGGAACCCTAACGTAGTAGAGCCTCGAGCTGTGCAGCTCCAACCCGCGCACCTACCTGCAGGCGTAGCGGGAGTAGAAATTTAAGCTTGGACCGGTCGGGGGGAGGAAAACTCCACACCCCGTTCGGGGCGACCGAAAGCTCCTCATCCCAGGCTGCTCCGCGCTCTAGCCGTGTAGGGCTTGGCGGCGGCCGCCTAATTACGGCTTACGCCGCCCCCTGCGCGCGGCTGCAGCCGGCTCGGGCGTTACAGCTGTAACACTCCACCCTGCTGGGGGCGCGGGGCTCTCGCTACAGCGTTACCTCCAAGTGGGCTGACGTTTAGAGCCCGTTACGTTCCGCTGCAGCTGCGGTGATGCGCGCGTGAGGCTCCAGGTGGCGGCGGCCCTCGCACTCGCCTTCGTAGTCGGCCTGCTTGCGGGCTTTCTCGCACAGTCCCTTGCAGGGGGAGGCGCGGGCAGCCTGGAGTCGGTGTGCCCGGGCTACGGCCTCCTGGAGAGGGTGAAGGAGCGGGGCAAGCTGGTTGTCGGGACGAGCGCCGACTGGCCGCCCTACGAGTACGTTCTGCCCAACGGAAGCTTTGCGGGCATAGACATAGAGCTGGCCAAGAGGATAGCAGGGCGCCTCGGAGTCGAGCTCGAGATCAGGGACATGAAGTTCGCTGCCCTCTTCGAGGCGGTTAGGAGGGGCGACGTGGACCTGGCGATAGCCGACATAGCCATGAAGCCCGAGAGGTTCGAGGCCGTCGACTTCACCATACCCTACCGCTGCGAGACAGGCAAGGCGATAATCGTTCGGGCGGAGGACGCCGGAAAGTACACGGGCTACGGGTGGCTCGAGGGCAAGAAGATCGGGGTGCAGCTCGGCACCACGGAGCAGGATCTCGCCGAGAGGTACTTCGGGGGCAAAGCCGAGGTGGTGACCTTCGGAAAGGTGTACCCCGAGATGGTCATGGCGCTGAAGACCGAGAGGGTGGACGCGATCATCGTCGCCCCAGACGTCGCAGAGGCCTTGCTGTCGAAGGAGCAGGGGCTGAAGGTGGTGGACCAGCTGCCCTTCTTCAGCTGCTCAGCCGTGGCGGTGCCCCACTGCGCGTACGGGCTGAAGGAGGAGGTGTCCAAGGTCATCTGGGATCTGCTCCAGTCCGGCGAGTTGAAGAAGATCATAGAGGACGAGACAGCAAAGTGGCTTGCGGGAGGCTAGGCAGGCGATGATAGACCTGCTCGCCGAGTACAGCCACCTTTTGTGGCCCGCCCTTGCGAAGACGCTGTCGATAACGGGGCTGGCCTTCGGCTTGGGGCTCGCGATAGCGCTGCTGCTGACGGTGACGAGGTTCTTCGCGCCTCAGCCCCTGCCGCTCGCCAGCCAGGCCTACATCGACTTCTTCCGCGGGACGCCGCTCCTGGTGCAGATACTGCTGATATACTTTGGGCTGCCCAGCCTGGGCGTGAAGCTCGACGCCTTCACAGCCGCCACCCTGGCCATAGGTCTCAACAGCGGAGCGTACCAGGCCGAGATACTGAGAACCGCGATAAAGGGTATACCGGAAGACCAGGTGCTCGTGGCGGAGTCCATGGGGCTCAGCAGGATCCAGGTATACAGGTACGTGGTCATACCCCAGGCGCTGAGGAACGCCCTGCCGGGTCTTACAAACGAGGTTGTGATGCTGCTGAAGGAGAGCGCCCTAGCCTCGGTGATAGGGGTTGTGGAGCTGACGAGGCTCGGAGAGTACATGACGGCCGCGACGTTCAGGGCGTTTGAGGCCTACCTCCTGGTCGCTCTCATCTACCTGGCGCTGTCCTACGCGCTCTTCAGGAGCCTCCGGCGCGCCGAGAGAAGGTTCGCGATACCGGGGTTCGAGAGGTGGGCGTAGGGTGCCGCTGCTGGTGGTGGACAGCGTCAAGGCGGGGTACCGCGGCAGGGAGGTGCTCCGAGGAGTCAGCTTCACGCTTGAGCGCGGCGAGAAGATGGTGATCATAGGGCCCAACGGGAGCGGCAAGTCGACGCTGCTGAAGGTCCTGTTGAGGCTCGTCGAGCCCTGGAGCGGCAGGATAGTGTTCGACGGGGTCAACCTCACGAAGCTCGGCGACGGCGAGCTGAGGAGGGTTAGATCCAGGATGGCGTACCTCCCGCAGCATCACGGCCTATTCCCCCACATGAAGGTCTTGGACAACGTCGCCTTCCCCCTGGTGGCGGTCAAGGGCCTGCCGCGGGAGGAGGCCCGCAAGGTGGCTCTAAGGCACCTAGCCCTAATGGGGGTGGAGGACCTCGCCGAGAGGTACCCGCTACAGCTCAGCGGAGGCCAGCAGCAGAGGGTTGCGCTTGCAAGGGCGCTGTCCATGGACGCCGAGCTGCTCCTGCTGGACGAGCCCACCTCAGCGCTGGATCCCGAGTCCCGGGCCGAGGTGCTCGATGCCTTGAAGAGCGTTGCGAGGATGGGAAAGTCCATGATACTCGTGACCCACGAGATAGGGTTCGCGCTCGAGGTCGCCGATAAGCTCGCGTACATAGAGGATGGCAGGCTGCTGGCGGTGGGCGAGCCTCACGACGTGCTGTCCAACCCGCGTGCGAGAAGGTTTGTATACATGATCCGCACGGGATAGAGAGGCTGGATGGCGCGCTTGGAGGAAGGCAGCCACTGGCGCAGCGTGGCGTCCCTCGTGCGCGAGCTGCTGCGCAGGAACCCCCTCCTGCTCAGCTGCATCTACAGCGGTTACGCGAACTACAGCGAGGTTGCCAGGAGCATACAGCGGGTGGCCGAGAGCCTCTACGGCGTGAGGCCCAGCCTCTCCTCGATAAAGATGGCGCTGGTGAGGCTGGCAAGATCCGGCGTACCCCCCGACGCCGCCGAGAGGCTCAGGAGGGTTCTGGCGGAAAGCACGCTGGCCGTCCAGGACAACGTCGCCGTGGTGACTGTCCCGAGGGAGACCTTCTCGAACATGCTCAGGGCCGTGGCAAAGCTCGCCGAAACCAGTAGGTTCGTCCAGCTGACGCAGGGGCTGCGCACAGCAACGATAGTGGTGGCGCGGGAGGACCTGGAAGCAGTAACCGGGGAGATCCAGCCGCTGGAGGTGATAGAGGATCAGTCGGCCGTCCTCCTGATAAGCCCGCGCGAGATAATACACACGCCCGGGGTCATCGCATTCCTAACAGAGCACCTCGCCAGGCACGGCGTGAACATAACCCAGATAATATCGTGCCACGTCGAGACGATAATTGTGGTCGACTCCAGGGACTCGGTGAAGGCCTACAAGCTCCTAAGGGATCTCGTAGATGCGATGAAGGGTGGTGGGAGCGCGCCGAGGCTGCGGTGAGGCTCTGGAGCGCGGCGCCGCCGGCCCCCCGCTCCGCCGGCCTCAGCCCCCCGCTGGACCCTCCTCGTAGGGGTTCCTCAGGGTGGACAGGTCGAGGAGCCCCAGCGCGTACCTGGTTTTGCACTCGCCGCAGAGGTACACCGCCTTTACGTACTCCTCCCCGAAGCCCTGCCTCCTGAGCTCCTCGGCCACGCCGCGGAGCATCCTGAGCGGCGCTACGGGCTTCCCGCAGGATATGCACCTCGCCATCTCGCTCTCAGCCCTGGGCTTCCTGAGCAGGTACTCGCTAGGCTCTATGGCCCTCTCAACCCTTATGGCGTTGTAGGGGCAGACCTCCGCGCAGTAGCCGCACGCGATGCAGCTAGCGTTCACGAACATCAGCCTCTCCGCGCCGCCTCTCTCCAGGGTTAGAGCGGACGTTGGGCAGTTGGCCGCGCACGCTCCGCACAGGGTGCACCTCTCCCGGTCAACGTGGACGTAGCCTGCAAAGTACGTTGCCAGCTCGACGCGCCCCCTCCTACCCCTCGTGAGCCTAGCCGCCTCCCCCACAGCCAGGTGGCGCAGCTTCGGCGGCCAAAGCTCCTCCAGCCCCTCCAGCGGCCTGGTTCCCGGATCGCCGCCGCGGAGGAGCTCGGCCGCCTCCCCCACGGCGAGGACCTCCAGGCGCTCGCCCGCCAGCCTCTCGTAGTCGCGGGCAACCGTCTCGGCGTAGATCCTCCCGGCCTCCCTGCAGCCCTCGTCGACCTGGCTGCACGCCAGGATGGGCTTTAGCCCCAGAGCCCTAGCGGCCAGCAGCTCCTCCAGCCCCACCGCGTAGGGGCAGCCGACGGGGACGGTGAATATGGGGAACCTGGCGCCCTCCAGCCCCCGAAGCCCCTCGACCAGCTCGCCCGCCGACTGCCGGCACACGAAGACAAGGTAGCCGGGGCC